>JBGOUJ010000099.1:0-16468 GCA_041477005.1 Terriglobia bacterium
CTTGACCCCGAACGGAATGCCCCGGAGCAGGCCGTCGCCCAGAGGTTTTTGAGGGGCGACCACGACCCAGGCCTGAAGGGAAGCGTCTCCCTTTCGGATGCGCTCGAGACAGATGTCGATCAGTTGCTTTTCGGTTTTCTCGCCGGAGTGGAGCCAGTCGATGAATTCCCGAAGCATGCCCACCTTGCTAAAATACCATCGACGGTGAAAATCGCTCTGGGGCAGATCAATCCGACCGTCGGCGACCTGAAAGGGAACGTGGACCGCATGGTTCGCTTCGCCGGCGATGCCGCCGGGGCCGGCGCCCGGCTGATTGTTTTCCCGGAGCTGTCGGTTTCCGGCTATCCGCCGCGGGACCTGGTCGAGAAGCCGTCGTTTCTGGAGCAGACTCAGATCGAGATGAGCCGGCTGGCCCGTGAAACGGCACCGTTCGCGATCGACCTGATCTGCGGCTTCCCATCCCGCTCGACGTCCCCCACCGGCAAGACCGCCGCCAACTGCGCCGCCTACATCGGCGGCGGCGAGATCCGGTTCACGCAGCAGAAGATGCTGCTCCCCACCTACGACGTATTCGACGAGAGCCGCAACTTCGTGCCGGGCGAGCGCCAGTCCATGTTCCCGGTTTTCGGCCGGCGGCTGGCCATCACCATCTGCGAGGACGTCTGGAACGACAAGCAGTTCTGGGAGCGGCAGCTCTATCCCCGCGATCCTGTGGAGGAGCTGACCGCCCAGGGGGCGGATTTCCTGATCAACATCTCGTCCTCTCCATATCACCTGCACAAGCGGCGGTTGCGCAGGGAAATGCTCGAGGCCATCGCCCGCCGTCATCGGCTGCCGGTGGTGCTGGTGAACCAGGTGGGCGGCAACGACCAGCTCCTGTTCGATGGCACCAGCTTCGTGCTCGATGCGAGCGGCGAGGTCCGCGCTCTGGGTAAGTCGTTCGAGGAAGACCTCATTTATTACGACACCGAAACCAACGCCGGCGACATCCACGAAACCCTGACCGACGAGCGGGAGGCGGTCTACCAGGCGCTGGTCTTGGGCACGCGCGACTACGTGCGCAAGTGCGGCTTCGAGCGGGTACTGCTCGGACTGAGCGGCGGCATCGACTCTTCGCTCACCGCCGTCCTTGCGGTCGATGCCGTGGGGCGGGAAAACGTGACCGGCGTGGCCATGCCCGGCCCTTTCTCCTCGGAGGGCAGCATCCGCGACGCCCGGGCGCTCGCCGAAAGGCTCGGCATCCGCTTCGAGGTGATCGAGATCAACCGCATCTACAACGTCTTCCGGGAAACGCTGGCGCCGGCGTTTACCGGCCGGGCGGCCGACGTGACCGAAGAAAATCTCCAGGCCCGGCTTCGCGGCGCGACGCTCATGGCCCTGTCGAACAAATTCCAGGCCCTGGTGCTGACCACCGGCAACAAGAGCGAGCTGGCGGTCGGCTACTGCACCCTTTATGGCGACATGTGCGGAGGCCTGGCGGTCATCAGCGACGTGCCCAAAACGATGGTCTACGAGCTGGCCCGCGTGGCCAACCGGCGGCACGACGGCGCCATCCCGGAGGAGGTCTTCACCAAGCCCCCCTCGGCCGAGCTGCGACCGAACCAGAAGGACAGCGACTCGATCCCGGAATACGACGTTCTCGACCCGATTCTCACGGCTTACGTCGAGGACAACGAGTCGCCCGAGTGCATCGCCCAGCGCCTGAATCAGCCCCTGGATCTGGTGCGGAAGATCGCCCATCTGGTCGACCGCAACGAATACAAGCGGCAGCAGGCGGCCCCGGGTCTGCGCGTCACCAGCAAGGCCTTCGGAATGGGGAGGCGAGTTCCGATCGCCCAGGTGTTTGAGGAGTAATGGGGGGATCATCAGCAAAACCGAATTGGAACCACAGATGAACACAGATGAACACGGATGGGGCCTCCGTTTTCATCTGTTTCATCTGTGTGCATCTGTGTTCATCTGTGGTTCCATGGTGTTCACGCATGACTAGATTCTTTGTAGCCATCGCAACCCTGTTGGCCGCGGCGGCGCTGGTCACCTCCACGCCCGCGCCCCGCGTGCAGGTCGGCCTGCAGCCGAACGGCGCGTTCCTGCTCCACACCGGCTGGAGCCTCACCCCGGCCGGCAAGCAAATCCCGCTCAGCACCCTTCCGATGTCGATGTCGTTCTCGCCCGACGGAAAGTTTTTGCTGATACTCAACGGCGGCTACTTGCCTCCCTCGATCAGCGTCATCGACGTGGCCGCCGAGCGGGAAACGGCGCGCGTGCTGGTCGAGGACGCCTGGCTGGGCCTCACCTTCAACCGCAAGGGAGACCGCGTCTACGCCGGCGGCGGGTCGAAACCGTTTGTCTTCGAGTTCACCTTCGAAAACGGCGAGTTGAAGCCGGCGCGTCGGTTCACTGTGATCCAGGAGCCGCGGCCCGGCGATCACGTCGGAGATGTCGCCCTTTCCCCCGATGGCCGCTTCCTTTACGTCGCTAACGTGTTCCGGGATTCCCTCACCGTGCTGAATGCAACCACCGGCTTCCCGGTCTCGGAGATCCCCACCGGCCGCCGGCCCTACCGGATCCTGTTTGTGCCCGGCGGCAAGACTTTCTACGTCAGCCACTGGGCCGATTCGAATGTCGGGCAATACAGCACCGCCGGAGGCGACGGCCTCGGGTCCCGGGTCGATACCATCGCCGTCGGCATGCATCCGACCGACCTCGTCTACTTGCCGGGCAAGAACGAGGGGGCAGAGGACCAGTCCTTCGTCGGGCGGTTGTTCGTGGCCTGCGCCAACACCAACAGCGTCTTCGTCCTGGGGGTGAACGATGACAATCGGGCTCGCCTGATCGAGCGGATCAACGTGGCCCTGACGCCGCGATCTCCGGCCGGATCGACGCCTTCGGCCCTGGGCCCGAGCGCGGATGGCAAGCGCCTCTACGTGGTCTGCTCCGACAACAACACCGTCGCCGTGGCGGACGTCAGCGAATACCAGTCCGAAGTGCTCGGCTTCATCCCCACCGGCTGGTATCCCACGGCCGTGCGCGCGGCTGCCGACGGCCGGATCTTCATCGCCAACGGCCGCGGCCGAGGCGGCTTCCCGAATCCCGGCGGGCCGAACCCGACCCGGAAGGGCGCCGGCGCGGCGCAATACGTCGGCCGCTTGCAAACCGGCTCTCTGTCGATCGTCCCGCCGCCGGGCGAAGAGCCATTGGCGGCCTTCTCCCGCCAGGCGCTGCTCAACAGCCCGTATCGGGACGCCAAGCTCGACAATCCCGGTGTGGAGCTGCCGGCCGGGATTCGCCACGTGCTCTACATCATCAAGGAGAACCGCACCTACGACCAGGTCCTTGGCGACATGAAGGAAGGCAACGGCGATCCCTCGCTCGTTCTGTTCCACGAGCAGGTCATGCCCAATCACCACAAGCTGGCGCGGGAGTTCGTCCTGCTCGACAACTTCTACGTCAACGCCGACGTCAGCGCCGACGGCCACAACTGGACCACCTCGGCCATCGCCAACGACTACGTCCAGAAGATGTGGCCTTCCCGCTACGCCGGCCGGCGCAAGATCTACGATTTCGAGGGCGGTGAGCCGGCGGCCTACCCCCCGGCCGGCTACTTGTGGACGAACGCCCTGGCGGCCGGGCTGACCCTGCGCAACTACGGCCTGTGGGTCGAAAACAACAAGACCCTGACCGGGGTCGCCCGAGTCAAGGACCCGGCTCTAGCACCCTACACCGACCGGAACTACCTCGGTTTCAACCTGGACTACCCCGATCAGAAGCGGGCCGACGAGTTTCTACGGGAGTTCCAGGAGTTAGTGCAGAAGGGAGCCTTGCCACGGCTCCTGTTGCTGCGCCTGCCGAACGATCACACGGCCGGGGTGGCGCCGGGCAAGCTGGCGCCGCTGGCGCTGGCCGCCGATAATGATTATGCGCTGGGCCGCATCGTCGAGGCGGTCAGCCACAGCCCGGTGTGGAACCAAATCGCCATTTTTGTTTTGGAGGACGATGCCCAAAACGGCCCGGACCACGTCGACTCGCACCGCAGCCCGGCGTTCATCTTGAGCGCCTACTCCAAGCGCGGCTTCGTCGACAGCACACACTACACGACCACGTCGATGCTCCGCACGATCGAGCTGATCCTGGGGCTGCGCCCGATGACGCAGTTCGACGCCGCCGCGACCCCGATGGCCAATAGCTTTGCGCCAAGCCCCGACCCGCGCCCTTACACCGCCGAGAAGCCGCGCATCAGCCTCGAGGACCGCAACCCGGCGGAGGCCACCGGGGCGGCCGCGTCGGCGCGCATGGATTTCTCCGAAGCCGATCTCATCGACGATGATGAGCTGAACGAGGTTCTCTGGCGCGCCATCCGAGGCTCCGAGCCGCCCGCCGCCACGCGAAGCTACTTCGCCAGGAGCCGGCGATAAGCCGCATGCCCCGCATCTACCTCTGCTTCCTGTGGCACATGCACCAGCCCTTCTACAAGGATCTCCTGACCGGCGAGTACCGCCTGCCCTGGTCCCGGCTGCATGCGCTCAAGGACTATTACGGCATGGTGAAGGTGCTCGAGGAGTTCCCGGCGGTCCACCAGACGTTCAATCTCGTGCCGTCGCTGGTCATGCAGGTCGAGGAGTACGCCCGAGGGGAAGCCCAGGACCCCTTCTGGACCGCGGCTGTGACGCCGTCCGAGGCCCTGACCGAGGAGCAGCGCCACTTCATTCTCCAATACTTCTTCCAGGCCAATCAGGAGCGGCTGATCTATCGCTATCCACGGTACCGCGAGCTGTACGAGCGCTGGGAGGGGTCGGGGATGGATCCGGTCCATGCCGCGCGTTATTTTTCCACGCAGGACTACCGGGATCTCCAGGTGCTTTCCCAACTGGTCTGGTTCGACGAGGAATTCATCGAGCACGACCCCGAAGTGCGGGCGCTGGTCGAGCGCGGTTCCGACTACCGTCTGGAGGACCAGAAGATCGTCGCACGCAAGGAGCTGGAGATCCTCAATGCCGTTCTGAACGCCTATCGAGAGGGGGCGGCGCGCGGGCAGATCGAGATCTCGACCACCCCCTTCTACCATCCGATCCTGCCGCTGCTGTGCGACAGCGACATCGGCGCGGAGGCCCATCCGGGCCTGCCCTTACCCCGCCGCTTTCGCCGGCCTGAAGACGCCCGGGAGCAACTGCGCCGCGCCCGGGATTTCATCGAGCAACACTTCGGCCGGGCCCCGGCGGGTCTGTGGCCCTCCGAAGGATCGGTATCCAACGAAGCGCTCGCCCTGGCCTCGGAAATCGGCTTCGAGTGGGCGGCCACCGACCAGGGGGTGCTCGAGAAAACCCTGCACGTTCATGCCACCAGTCATGGCGGCCCTCTCTACCGGCCCTACCGCTGGAACCGGGATGGCCACCGGCTGTCGCTGATCTTCCGCGACCATTTTTTGAGCGACTTGATCGGCTTTGTTTTCTCCCGCATGTCGCCGGAGGATGCCGCCGAGGATTTTACGCGGCGCCTGTTCGCCATCGGCGAGCCGTTTCTCCATTCCGGGCGCGACGCTCTGATCCCGATCATCCTGGACGGGGAAAACGCCTGGGAGTATTACGACCACAACGGCCGCCCCTTCCTGCGCGCCCTCTATCGGCGGATTCAAGCGGACGAGCGGTTCCGCGCCGTGACAGTCAGCGAGGCGCTGCGCCAGTTACCGGCCGAAGAGCTGCACACCATCGCCCCGGGATCGTGGATCAACGCCAACTTCGACATCTGGATCGGCGCCGAGGAGGACAATCACGCCTGGAATCTGCTTTGGGACGCCCGGCAGTTTTACGACCGCGCCGCCTGGGGCCCTTGCGCTCCCGCCGCCCGGGAGCTCGCCTACCAGGAGCTGCTGATCGCTGAGGGCAGCGACTGGTGCTGGTGGTACGGCCCGGAACACGATACGGCCAATCGCGTGGAGTTTGATGAGCTGTTTCGCAACCATCTCTCCAACGTCTATCGGGTGCTGGGCAGCGAGCCGCCGGAGGAGCTGGCGCGCCCCATCCTGCACGAAAGAGGCCGCGACCTGAAAGTAGAGCCCACCGGCTTTATCCACCCGGTCATCGACGGCGAAATCACGACCTATTTCGAGTGGATCGGCGCCGGGCTGTACCGCGCCAACCTGCGCCTCGGCGCCATGCACGGCAAGCGCTTCCTGGTTCGCGAGCTGCACTACGGAACCGATGGGGCCAATTTCTTCCTGCGCGTGGATTTCCTGCCTCAGGAGCAGGAGCGCCTCGCCGGCCTCGAAGCGCGCCTGACGTTCGAATCAAGCGGCGCATCCCGCCTCGAGCTCAAGCTGGGGCCGGACGGCGTCGAGATTAACGATTTCGACGGCGACCCGAAACTGCTGGAAGTCCGTTTCGGCCGGATCCTCGAAATGCGGGTCCCGCTCGCCGCCCTCCCGCACCAGGGCGACAAGCTCCGTTTCCAGTTTTCGCTCTGGCAGGAGGGTCTGCCCGTCGACGCCTTGCCCTTCGAAGGCTGGATCGAGCTGGGCACCTCGGAGCCGAAGGAGTGGGGGTGTAGTGTATAATCGAGGTTTTTTCCGGGAGGAACTTTGTGATGCGATTTCTGTGCGTGCTCGTTTTAGCGGGCGTGGCCCTGGCTCAGAGCCCGCAATACCAGGCGGTCGCGACCGCCAAACAGATCATGGCGGGTATACAGAAGCCGGCCATGGATGGCCTCACCGCTACGGTCAAAGCAGGAGGTCCGAAGGACGACAAGGAATGGGGGCTGGCCCAGACGCAAGCGGCCGTACTGGCCGAGACGGCCCAGCTCCTGCTGATGGGAGCCCGTCCGAAAGACCAGGACGTGTGGGTCAAGAGCTGCCAGCGGCTGCAGGCGGCGGCCGCCGATTCGCTGAAGGCCATAGAAGCCAAGGACACCGCGGCCTGGACCGCTTCGGTCAACGCCATGGGCGGCGCCTGCCGGAGCTGCCACAACGTCCACAGGAAGAAAAAGCAAGAATAGGCCTTCGATACCTCACTCGGGCGGGAGCAGATTGGTCAAACCGCGGAGCGTCTCCTGCTCGCGGTCGCTGAAGCGGTTGCGGAACTCGTCGCTTTGCAGGAGCTGGTTGCGCTCTTCCGGCGAGGCGTCGCGGAGCTGGCGGAACTGCTGCAGCAGTTGCTGGCGGCGATCCGGCGGGAACTGGCTCCACTGGCGGTAGAGGGCGCGAGCGCGGTCCTGCTGCTCGGGCGGAAGCCGGCGGAAAAGCTCGAAGCGCTCGCGCAGAGCATTTCTCCGCTCCGCTGGAAGCTGGTTGAACTGGTCCAGGCGCCTCCGGATGTTTTCCTGCTGTTGGGGCGGCAGGTTCTGGAAACGCGGGTTGTGCTGTATGAACCTCTGCTGCTGTTCCGGCGGCAGCGACATCAGGTGATCCACCATGTTCTGGTGGGCGTAAGGTTTCCCGATCTGCCCTTTGGCGCCTGGCGCCTTCATGCCAGGGCGAGGACCGAGGGGGCGCACGGCCCGCGCGCCGCCTGGCGGAACGGTGGCCGGCTGCGGCCCGGCCTGGACCAGCGCCAGCGAGCCGACGACCGCCGGCAGCCAGAGCACCCATGTGCGCCAAAGCGACATCAGGACTTCCCTCGTCCTTCCTCGCCTACCGGCAAAATATCAAAATCGCTTAGCATCTGAATATCGTCCAAAGCCATCTCGATCTGCTTCGGGTCGTCACGCTCTTGCGCATGAATGGCCGCGTTCGGTTCCGGCGACGGCAAGGGTGCGTGCCGGCCCCGCTCCACCACTATCGTCGCGATCACCAGCATGCAGGCCAGGGCGGTGGCAAACGACGGCTGCAGCGGCCGGAGCAGGCGCACCACCCAATCGAAAGCCGCCCACGGCTCGGAGGCGCGGCGCCCGATCCGCACAAACAGCCTCTGATCGAACCCCGGTGAGACGTCCGGCGCTTCCCAGGCATCCATGCGCCGCCACAGCGCCTGGTGTTCCAGGTAAACCTCCGCGCAGGTCTGGCAGGCGCTCACGTGCTTTTCGACCTCCGGCGTGAGAACCGGCCGGCCCGACTCCGCAATGATCTCTTCGATGATTTCCCGACAATTCATAAACACCTTCTTCCCTAAGTCCTCAAGAACCTAAGCCGCGCCCTCGGACAAATGCCGGAGCCGGACCCGCAAGGCCTCGTAGGCTCTAAAGAGCAATGACTTCACCGCCGAAGTCGAGCACCCCAGGACCTGGCCGATCTGCACGTAGTCCATCTCCTGATACTTATGCATCAGCACAGCCGCCCGCTGCTTTTCCGGAAGCGCCCCGACCGCCCGCCGCACCTCGTCCCATCGCGTCTCCGCCAGCAGTTCCTGTTCCCGGTTGCGCCGCTGGTCCACCACCTGGATGGTTCGCGCCTCCTCATCTTCCTCATCCAAGCTCTCGTGGCCCCGCTCGCTGCGGTGATCTCGCAGCGAGTTTAGCGCCAGGTGAGTCGCGATGCGAAACAGCCAGGTTGTAAACTTCGCCGTCGGCTCGTAGGTGAACCGCGAGCGGTACACCCGGAAGAATGCCTCCTGGGCCAACTCCTCGGCGATCCCCTGATTCTGTACCATGCGGTAAAGGTAGCTGATGACCGAAGAGCGATACTTCTCCAGAAGCCGCTCGAAGCTTTCCGTGTCCCCGTCCTTGACACGGAGCATGAGCTCCGCATCGTGCTCCAGGGCCACGACGGCTTCCATATTGCTGTTAACCCATAGTGGCATCGAAAGTTGCGTGTTTTCCGGGCCTTCATCTGGCGCCTTACCCGCCAGAGAGCTTATGTTCCCGGAAGCCGGCCGGATTTCTCAGCTAACCCTCGTGTTATCAACGTCGCGAGGGAATCAGCCTCCGATCGTCACTCTTGAGGAGCGTTTCCTAGCCCGAGCCGAGCCGGCGCTCGGCTCGGGCGAGAAGCCGCTGGATGTTCTCCCGGTGGCGCCAGACAATCAGCAGGGCGCTCAAGACCGCGCTGGCCTCCAAGGGCCTCGGCGGCTGGCCCTGCCAAAGCAGCAACAGGGGAAAGCAGCAGACCGCCACCAGGGATCCCAACGACACGTAGCGGCTCCAGGCCACGACCACGGCGAATACCCCCAGCGAAGCCAGCAGGGCGACGGGCGCCAGGTAGAAGTAGGCTCCTACAAAGCTCGCCACGGCTTTGCCCCCACGGAAACGCAGGAAGACGGGGAATGCATGCCCCAGCAGTACCGCCAGGGCTGCCGCGGCCACCCAAAGCGGCTCTCCCGCCGTCAGGCGACTGGCAACCCAGACCGCGACATAGCCCTTCGCGATATCCAGGGCCAAGGTGAGCAGTCCTGCTGCCCAGCCGGCGGCTCGCACCACGTTGGTGGCCCCGATGTTGCCGCTGCCTGTCTGCCGGATGTCGGCGCCTCCCTGGAGCCTGCAAATGACGAACCCAAATGGGATCGACCCCAGCAGGTAGCAGCCGGCCAGAATCGCTAGGTGCGGCACGCGAACTCCCCGATTCGGGTGTAGACCGAGCCACCCGGCCCCGGCCAGCTCTCGTAGAGATAGAAGCGGTCGGCCTGGAAGGCGCCAAAATCGACCAAAGGCAGGGCTTCGATGGCGCGGTGCAGAGCTTCGATCCCCTGGCGGTCGGGGATGCGGGCGAGGGTCAGGTGGGGCGAGTAAGGCCGGGTCTCGGCGGCAATTCCCAGCGGCTCGAGCGCCCGATCCACGGCCGCCGCCCACTCGACCAGCGCCTGGGGCGCCTGCACTCCGGCCCAAAAGACGCGAGGCGCGCGGGCATTCGGGAAAAAGCCCAAACCGGAAACCGGCACGATGACCGCGGCCGGCACGGGCACCGCCTCTAACGCCCGGCCCAGCTCCGCCAACCGCTCCTGCGGCCATTCCCCGATGAACTTCAACGTGAGGTGAAGGTTCTCCGGCTTGCTCCAGCGCAGCCGGGCCGCCGGCTGCAAGCGCCGGAGCAGTTCTTTCAGGCTCTCCATTACCGGCGGCGAGAGGTCAAGCGCCGTAAACAGCCGCATGCGGAAATTCTAGCGCAACGCTTCGGCATCTTACACCCACACCGCGGGTTTGACAATAGGCGCGAAGTCGGGTACCCTCCCGGTATATGTTCCAACAGCTCAAATGCTGCTGTAGTGGCCCGACCTCGCGTCGGCGCACCTGACTGTATCTCTTTCGTCTCCTTCTCATCTGACTATCTAGCCCGATTCGGAACAGGAGGCCTTATGTTTGGGTCCATTAAGGAACAGATCGATACCATCTTCAAGGAAGATCCCGCGGCCAAGAGCACCCTGGAGGTGCTGCTGTGCTACCCCGGCCTGCACGCCGTCCTGCTGCACCGGCTGGCCCACAAGCTCTATCTCTGGCGCTTGTCGCTGCTGGCTCGGCTGATCTCCCAGGCCAGCCGCTTGCTCACGGGTGTCGAGATCCATCCGGGCGCGCGCATCGGCCGGCGCTTCTTCATCGACCACGGCATGGGAGTGGTCATTGGCGAGACAACCGAAATCGGCGACGATGTTTTGCTCTACCAGGGCGTGACCCTGGGCGGGACCGGGCACGAGAAAGACAAGCGCCATCCCACCATCGGCGACCACGTGGTTATCGGGACCGGGGCCAAAGTGCTGGGCAACATCACAATCGGCGACCGCTCCAAGATCGGCGCCGGCTCGGTAGTAGTGAAATCCGTGCCGCCGCACTCGACCGTAGTGGGCGTTCCCGGGCGCATCGTGAGCATCGACGGCGTCAGCGTCAAGGACGGAGAGGATGATATGCTGGAGCATGGGCGTTTGCCCGACCCGGTGGAGCAGGCCATCAGCAGTTTGAGCGACCGGGTGGCGCAACTCGAGGCCGAGCTCCGAGCCATCCGGGAAGAGGCCGCTCGCCCCTTATGATTCTGACCCTTACGGTCAATCCTGCCATCGATCACACCCTGACGACCGATCGGATCAACTACGAAGACCGTATTTACGTGCGGTCCTCCTTTGAGCAGGCCGGCGGCAAGGGAATCAATGCGGCGCGAGTGCTTCACGCGCTGGGGGCGGCGGTCGAGACCCTGGCCGTGTGCGGCGGCGAAACGGGAACGCGCTTCGCCGGGCTGCTGGAAGGCTCCGGCCTCGCGGTCAGCCTGATCCCCATCCGGAATCCGATCCGCCGCAATCTCACCATCAGTGATATGCATGGTTTGACCATCAAGCTGGACGAGGCGGGTCCCGAGATCAGCCGGGAGGAGGAGCAAAAAATAGAGGCTGCCACCCAGAGCGAGCTGAAAAGCGCCGCCTGGCTGCTGCTTTGCGGCAGCCTGCCGCCCGGAATGAGCGTTGATTTTTATGCCCGCCTCATCGAGCTGGCCCGCCAGGCCGGGGTCAAGACACTGCTCGACACCGGCGGTGAGGCCCTGCGCCTCGGCTTACAGGCCGGACCGGCCATGGTAAAACCCAACCGGCCGGAGGCCGAAAGGCTGCTCGGCCGCACGTTGCTCACACGTCATCAGGCGGTGGAGGCCCTCCACAAGATCGCCGGCATGGGGGCCGAGACGGTCGTCTTGTCGCTCGGCAGCGAGGGAGCGCTGGGAATCTCGGGCCACGGCGGCTACCATGCCACCGCCCCGGAAATCCGGCAGGCCTGTCCCATCGGCGCCGGCGATGCCCTGGCGGCTACCTGCGTGTGGGCGATGTCGGAGAATCAACCCTTTCCGGAGGTGTTGCGCTGGGGGGTGGCGGCGGGAACGGCGGCCGCGGCCACTCCCGGCACATCCTTTGCGTCCTTCAAGGAGACGCAGCAGATGCGGGAGCGGGTGCGGGTGGAAGAGATTTAGCGAAGCCTTCCACGCCGGCCGTGATCTGGTTCAAACAGGCGTCCACGCCCTTGCTCATTTCTTCTACCACGGCCTTAACATCGCCCACCGTCACCGGGCCACTGTGGGAGGCCGAGCCGCTCCAGACCGTGCGGTTGTTCTTGGCGTCGACCACCTCGGCGGCCATCTCCACGCGCACCGAGACGCTCCCGGAGTCGACCTCTTCGAGACGCTCCAACCGCCCGCGGATCAGGTAGTCCGTTCTGGTCTTTCCGTCAAAAAGGGAAATGCTCGAGAACAGGTGCTGCGCGCGCAGGCGATCGATCAGCGCCGTGGTCAGCATGGGCGCCGGCCGGTCGGCCCACCGATGATATTCGTAATAATCCACTTCCACGCCCGACGGGCGGTAGGCGATCCGGTCTTGCTCCAGGTGCCCGGGCACGTGGAAGGGCATCACCGACACGGTGTAAGGCGCGGGATCGCGCGGGCGCGGCGCCGGGGCGGGCAGGTCGATGACGTAGTAGTGCATCGACGGAATCTTGCTGCCGCCGCAGCCGGCTGCCGCCATCATCCCAGCCACCACCAACCCCTTACTGGCTATGCGCCGCACTCTTCCTCTCTTTGCCGCAAGCCTCGTATTATGAACGATGCCGGACCGAATTGCTAGGAGCCCCGGGGGGAATTGAGAAACTGAGGAATGGAGAAATTGAGAAATGAAGGCCCCAAACCCACCCGCGCCAGGCGGGGTGTTTTCATTCCTCAATTCTATGTGCCGCGGCCGTTCCCCCGCGAGCTGCGCTCCACCCGGCGCGCCAACGCCAGCCTCGGCAGCAGCTTTTCCAGGTGATCGCTCAACGCCGCCACCCGCTCCGATTCCGACTTCAGGCTCAGCAAACGCTGCTTCAAATCCAGATCCAACGGCAAAACGCTGGCCATCGCAAAGCTGGCCGAGCCGCTTTCCGGCGTGGGAGCTTCCCGTGACTGGGCCGGCAGAAACCCCAGCACCTGCTCGAACAGGTCCGTCAGGCGCCGCAGCTTCTCCCCGGCCGGCGCGGTATCCGGATCGTCGGCGAAGAAATGCACACCGGCCCGCAAGTAAGGCTTCTCTTCGTCCAGGAATAGAATCTCGAACCTCCGCCGGCCCGCGGATAAGATGTCCATGCGGCCATCGGGATACCGCTTGGTCACTTTTTCGACTGCCGCCGTGCAACCGACGTTCAGCAGCGACCGGTCCTTGCTGAGCACAATGCCGAACTCGGAGCGCTGCTCGATCGCTTCCCCGATCATGAGCTTGTAGCGCTCTTCGAAGATGTGCAAGGGCAAAGTCTCGGCCGGCAGCATCACCACCTCCAGCGGGAACAGTGGCAGCAGCAGGTCCGAGGGCATGCTACATTATGGCTTTCCGGGCGCTGGCAGGCAACGGTCTGCGCCGCCCTTTCAGGGTGGATCTACAGGGAAAGGTCGTGCTGATAACCGGCGCCTCCAGGGGCATCGGCGAGGCCTGCGCCCAGGCCTTCGCGCGGCGCGGCGCGAAGCTGGTCCTGACGGCGCGGTCGGGCGAAGCGCTGGACCGGGTTTGCCGGGCGGTCGCGCCGGCGCCGGCCCAAGCGGTTCCGGCCGACCTGCTCCGGCCGGAAAGCGTGGAGATGCTGGTCGAGCGCTCTCTGGCTTGCTTCGGCCGGGTGGATGTGCTCCTCAACAATGCCGGCGTGGGACTTTATGTGCCCAGTTGGCAGGCCGATGCCGCCCGCACCCGCGAGATGATGGAGATCAATTTCTTCGCCCCGCTGGCGTTGATTCGGGGTCTCGCGCCCCACATGCGCCGGCAGGGCCTGGGGACGATCGTCAACGTCAGCTCCATCGCCGGCAAGATCCCTTTGCCCTGGCTGACGCTCTATTCGGCGAGCAAGGCCGCTCTGAATTACGTCTCGGACTGCCTCCGCATGGAGCTGCGCGGCACGGGAATCAAAGTGGTCTCCGTTTGCCCCGGCTACGTCTCGACCGGCTTCCCCCAGCACGTGCTGGGCGGCGAGATTCCCCCGGCGGTCGCCAACCGCAAGAGTTTTACGATCACCCGCGAGCAATGCGCCGAGGCCATCGTTCGCGGCGTGGAGAAGGGCAAGCGCACGGTCGTCATTCCACGCTCGGGCTGGCTGTTGATCGGCCTGGCGCGGCTGCTGCCGTGGCCGGTCCATGCGGTGCTGGCCCGGATGAAGAGTTAGCAGCGGAGCCGCGACCGTAAGGGAGGGGCTGCCGAGGACCGGGAATCCGCTCGGATGGAAGCTGTGAAAAAATCGAATTGGGCCGCGAATGAACGCGAATGCACGCAAATGGGGGCGCCGTTTTCATTCGCGTTCATTTCCGTTCATTCGCGGCCATAATTCTCGCGGGCCTTACTCTGGCGGCTGCGGCTCGGCTTATTATTTCACCATGCACCTCAAGCTCAAGATCGCTCCAGTCCTGGTCCTGGTTGGCTTCATGGGTTCGGGCAAGTCAACCGCCGGGCGATTGCTGGCGGAGCGGCTGGGCTGGTCTTTCCTCGATCTGGACGAGGAAATCGAGCGCCGCGCCGGCAAGGCCGTCACCCAGATCTTCGAGCAGGAGGGCGAGTCCCGGTTCCGGCAGTTGGAGCATGAGGCGCTGGTCGAACAACTACAGTTGTCGCGGAATGGACGCCCACGGGTGCTGGCCGTGGGCGGCGGCGCGTTTGTGGAAGCCAGGAACCAGCAGCAACTGGAGATGGGCGGCATCTCCATCTGGCTGGACTGCCCGGTGGAGACGCTCTGGGAGCGGGTCTCCCGCGAGTCCCACCGGCCGCTGGCCCAACGGCGCGAAGACTTCGAGCGCCTCTACCGCGAGCGCCTGCCGCATTACCAGCGCGCCGATTTCACGCTGCCGGCCGGCGCTGCCGAGCCGCTCGAGGTCGTCGAAGCGATCCTCAAGCTGCCCCTGTTCTGAAAAATGCCTCCCCTGATCCGCACCGTTCAACTGGCGCGCCTCTACCGTTCCGGCGCGGCGGAACTGCCTGTTTTCACCGACATCAACCTGGAAGTGGAGCGCGGCGAGCGCCTGGCTATCGTCGGCGAGTCGGGCGCCGGCAAGTCCACGCTGCTCTATCTACTAGGCCTGCTGGACAGGCCTAGTGCCGGTGCGATATACTTTGAATCAAGGAGCCTGCTGGAGCTCACGGAGGCGGAATTAGCGGAATTCCGGAACCGTCAAGTTGGCTTCGTTTGGCAGATTCACTATCTGCTGCCGGAGTTTACGGCGCTTGAGAACGTGATGATGCCCTTGTTGATCGGGGGTCGGAGTCAGAGGCAGGCGGAACCGGAAGCTGCGGCGCGGCTGGCGGAAGTGGGTCTGGCCGACAGGGCCTCGCACCGGTCCGGGGAGCTTTCCGGGGGAGAGCAGCAGCGCGTTGCTCTTGCCCGAGCGCTGGTCCACAGGCCCAGTTTGTTGTTGGCCGACGAGCCAACCGGGAATCTGGACCTCAGGAACGGCGAGATGATCTTTGATCTGATCGGCCAGTTGCACCGCTCCCATAACCTGACCTCTGTGATCGTGACTCACAATGTGGCTTTCGCCCGGAAATGCGACCGGGTGTTGCGTCTGGAGGCGGGCCGGCTGATCCCGCTGGAGGGAGAGGAATCCGGGCCGGGGCGCTCCCACGGGCCGTAAGGATTCCTTCACGACTTGTAACGGATTGATTTTGGGGGGTTTGGAGACCTGGGTTTTATGTTTGAACGATACACGGAAAAGGCGCGCCGGGTGATTTTCTTCGCCCGGTACGAGGCGAGCCAGTTCGGAAGCCCGTACATCGAGACCGAGCACCTGCTGCTCGGTCTGCTCCGCGAGGACAAGGCGCTGGCCAACCGTTTTCTACGCTCCCACGCCGCCGTCGAATCCATCCGCAAACAGATCGAGGGACACACCACCGTTCGCGAGAAGGTTTCCACTTCGGTCGATCTGCCGCTCAGCCACGAGTGCAAGCGCGTGCTCGCCTACGCGGCCGAAGAGGCCGAGCGGCTCTCCCACAAGCACATCGGGACCGAGCACCTGCTGCTCGGCCTGTTGCGCGAAGATAAGTGCTTTGCCGCCGAGATCCTCCACGAGCGCGGCCTGCGCCTGTCGACCATCCGCGAGGAATTGCAGCGCTCCCAATCCGAGAAGCTGCTCTCCAATCGTCCCAAGGAAAGCTCGCTGCTTTCCGAATTCAGCCGCGACCTGACACAGGCCGCCATGGACAACGCGCTAGATCCCCTGATCGGCCGGGAGGCCGAGCTGGAGCGGGTGGTCCAAATCCTCTGCCGCCGCACCAAGAACAACCCGGTGCTGATCGGCGAGCCCGGCGTCGGCAAGACGGCCATCGTCGAGGGCCTGGCCCAGCACATCGCCGACGGCGAGGTGCCGTCCTTTTTGGCCGACAAGCGAATCCTGGCGCTCGATCTCTCGCTGATCGTGGCCGGCACCAAGTACCGCGGCCAGTTTGAGGAGCGCCTCAAGACCATCATGAAGGAGCTGATGGAGAACCAGAACGCCATCATCTTCATCGACGAGTTGCACACCATTGTGGGCGCCGGTTCCGCGGAAGGCACCATGGATGCCTCGAACATCATCAAGCCTGCGCTCAGCCGCGGCGAGATGCAGTGCATCGGCGCAACCACGCTCAACGAGTACCGCAAATAC
>JBGOUJ010000100.1:0-16338 GCA_041477005.1 Terriglobia bacterium
CCTCTGTCTCCTTGATGGTCAGCACGGCGCCCGATTTCACTTTGTCCCTGACGCCGGGATCGAAAACGATAAGCGCCGGGTCCAGCGCCACCTATGCCGTCAGCGTCACCCCGATCGGTGGTTTCGGCGGAGCCGTCAGCTTCACGGTGAGTGGATTGCCGTCAAGCGCCACCGCCAGCTTCAATCCGACCTCGGTAACCGGTGCGGGCTCTTCCACCCTGACCGTCATCACCAGCGCCTCTGCCGCGGCCGGCGCCTCCGCCTTGACCATTACCGGCGCCAGCGGCGTGCTCAGCCACACCGCCTCTGTCTCCTTGATGGTCAGCACGGCGCCCGATTTCACCTTGTCCCTGACGCCCGGCTCGCAAACGATAAGCCCCGGGTCCAGCGCCACCTACGCCGTCAGCGTCACCCCGACCGATGGTTTCGGCGGAGCCGTCAGCTTCACGGTGAGTGGATTGCCGTCGGGCGCCACCGCCAGCTTCAATCCGACCGCCGTGTCCGGTGCGGGCTCTTCCACCCTGACCATCAGCACGAGCGGCTCTGCCGCGGCCGGCACCTCCGCCTTGACGATTACCGGCGCGAGTGGCGCGTCGACCCACGCCGCCACTGTTTCGTTGACCACTGCGAGCATAGGAACAACCTACTATATAGACTCTATCCTTGGGAACGACGCCAATAACGGAACGTCCCTCTCCAGCCCCTGGAAGACGGTAGCGCGCGTGAATAACTCCACGTTTGCGCCGGGCGATGCCATACTGTTTAAACGCGGCGGCGTGTGGCGAGACGAGCTGATCATCAACCAGTCCGGCGCATCCGGAAATCCCATCACCATCGCCGATTACGGCAGCGGCAACCTCCCGCTGTTCAACGGCTCCGATCTGCTCAGCTCGGGCTGGGTAGACAATGGGGGCAACCGGTGGAGCGTCAGCGTCCCAAACCAGCCGAATCAAATCTTCTTCAATGGCACGCGGGGCGCGGCGGCTGACACGTTGTCCGGAGTAACCAGTTCCAACACCTGGTTTTGGAATTCCGGCATCCTCTATATTCACTCCACCTCGAATCCCGCATCCGCCTTCGCCAGCCCGGGTGTCGAAGCGGAAGCCCGCAACGGCGTCCACGCCTATCACCAGAGCTACATAACCGTTCGAAATATAGCCACCACCAAAACAACCTACGGCTTCGTCTTCGACGGCGGATCCGCAAATAACACGCTGGATTCCGTCCAGGCCGGCTTCGCCTACTACGATGGCATTGGCATCCAAGATCCGGGGTCCCTCAACAACTCCGTTATTAACGGCGCCTCTCACGATAACTTAAGGGACGGCCTGCTTTTCTACGGCGGAGCGAATAATGGGACCGTGACCGGCGGAACTTACTACAACAATAACACCTTTGAGAGCTCCGGCGTAGAATTTGCGGAGGCCTCCGGAGGCACAGTATCTCATGTCACGAGTTACTCGAACTATTACGGTGTAAGGGCGTTCGGCAGCACCTCTTCCAAGGTCGTGATTCAGAACAATACCAGTTATGGAAATCTGTCTTTTGGACTGGATGTGGATTATGCCGGGTCCGGCGTTGTCGTGCAAAACAATACCACCTATTCCAATGGTGACCACGGCATCGCGATTGAGGGGACGACTGACGGCGCGATCGTGAGGTACAATCTGACGCATGACAACGGCAGTCCGGATCGAGCCGGAATTATGCTGGACGGCACCACGAACACGCAGGTCTATTACAATGTCCTGTATGGAGAAGCCAACGGGGTCTGGGCTTATGGCGCAACCAAGCCACGGATCTGCAACAATACTGTTTATAATTCAAACGCCTGTATCTCCCTGGAAAACGGCGCGTCCGGAGTGACCTTAACAAACAATATCGTTTCCTCCTGCCGGACTTATGCCCTCCAGGTGGACGCTGACTCGCAGTCTGGGGTTGTTTCTGATTACAATCTCGTGAGCATAAATGGAAGCTCGCTACTGCAGTGGGGAGACACCGGGTATGATCTGGCGGGCTGGAGGAGCGCAACTTCTCGGGATGCGCACTCCATTGACAGCGATCCGCAGTTTGTGGATGCGGCTGGGAAGAACTTCCTTCTGCAAGCCGGCTCTCCGGCGGTCGATGCGGGCGCCAATGTCGGGTTGACCTCCGACTTCGCGGGTAGTGCGGTGCCTCAGGGCAAGGGCGTGGATATCGGCGCGTACGAGTATAGCGGCCCGGCTGTTCCCTGATGTGACGCCTGGGGGCTGCGACCGAAACGACTCCGGTCGGCGAATGTGGTGAAAGACCAGCCCCTGTTCATGATACGCTTAACATCCACTGTCCGGCGGTAGCAGACGCAGTTCTCAGGCCACCGGAATCCTCGGGCGGCCTTCACAACCTTCACATCTCTTTTTGCTTTGGGATCTTTATCGGTGTATTATTGGGTAACGCTCCGTGTTGCGGCAGAGAGAATCAAAAGTGTGAGGATCGAAGGAGACTCGCATGGCGACGCCCGCGGTAGGACCCAAGTCTTACAAAGACCTGGGGGCGCAAGCGATTTTCGAGGTCGTCACCAATACCCTCACCGGATCGCTTACGGACCCGCGCCAGGTCTACGTGCTGCGGTGGATCGCCGGCCGCCAGGCCGGTGTGCCCGACTTCGACCCGCCCTACCGGCTGACCTGAGGACCACCCATGCCCACGATCAAGCTCAACGATCAGTTCGGGGCGGACGTCGATGTGAACCTCGCGCCTGGCTCCGCGCTGTTGAAATACTTCCAGGCGGTTCCCGCTTTGGTCCTCGATCACGCCGACCTTTCGAAGATCGGCGGCCTCACGCTCGATCAGCCCGCCCTGACCTCGCTGAGCACCGGCCTCTCGTTCCAGCAAGAAGCCGGCGGCGGCGAGAACGCTCCGGGCTTGCTCATTCAGGCGGGGGCCCATGGGTCGTTCGCGTTGATCTCGCGACAGCCTGGGTCGGACTCTCTGTTCGCCTCCGACCCTTACGGCGAGGACATTAAGATCCCGGAGGGGACCTGCTACGTCTCCACCGGCGTCCAGGCATCGGTGGGCGTCTCGGCCGCAGCATCCTCGGGCGAGCTGAGCTTCGGCGCAGGGGCGGGCACGACGATCGAGATCGCCAACTACCGCAACTTTCCTCTAGAGAGCGGGACCACATTGTTGGACGCTCTGCGCCAGGCGATCGGCGGCTTCCTCCTGCCCCTTCACGCGGATGACCTGGCAGCCCTGCCGGCACGGGGCGTCGCGACCGCTACGGTAACGGGATCCCTCACGTTTTCCGCCACGGCGGACCTGTTGGCCATCACGAATCCGCTGGCTGCGGCGACGCTGCCGGGACTGTCCTCGACCGTCTCGGTGAAGGCCGGTGGAACGGTGCAGGTCGGCGCGTCCTATAAGATTGCGTGCCAATACCAGGTCCGCGTTCACAAGCTGGAGAATGGGCGCATTCGCCTCGGCTGGTACCGCGAGCAGTCCAAGGAATTCCAGGTGCAAGCGACGGCCGGCGCGGTCGTAAGCGGCGGCTTCGGGGACACGGACTTATTCTCCACCATCCTGGGCGGGATCAGCGCAAATCCCGCCGCGGATCGAAACGAGCTGGCGCAGGCAGGGATCTCGGAAGGCCAGAGGGTGGCCATCGAGTCGGCGGTGCAGGCGGCCGTCGCCCGGAAACTCGAGATCGCCCTCTCGGCCGAAATCACTTCGCTCGCAGCCGGCCAAGCCGCCTTCCTTTACGAGATCGACCTGCCGGCCACGACCCCGGAGTCGCGCCAGGCTATTGAACGGGCGCTTCTCGGCGACTTGAGTGGCCTGCAGACGGGAGCGCTGCCTGGCGTCTCCTGCCTCGACACTATCTGGGCGAGGGTGCAGAAGAGCAGCGTCACCCTGCACGTCAACCTGCTCGGGATTTACAACTTCGTCTCGATTGCCAGCCTCGTCAGGAGCGGTTCGGTGCTCTACGAGCCCGTCACCGGCGCTCTGGTGCTGACCGATAAGAGCTGCGCCGAGCGGGTCCGGTCGGGCCAGGTGAACTTCGGCGCGGATACGCAAAAGCTCCGCCACGTTCTGGCGGAGTCGTTTCTGATCACCGCGGCGTACCGCGGAATGCAACAGGCCGTCGGCGGCCCGTCACTTCACGCGAGCCACAGTTTCTTCGATCTGCAGAACAACACCAGCCGGGACGACATGGAGCGCAGCCTCCGCGTCGGCGTCGCGCTCGGCCTGCTCGCAGCCGGCGACGCGAAACCGCCCGACGGCGTCGAGGATTTCGGCCGGACGATGATTCACGCCCAGACCGATTACAACGACGCGTTGACCGTGGGCCTCTTTCTGGACCGCGACGGCAGCGCCCTTCCGCGCGAGTTCTACGAAAATACCGGGAGAGCCGGTATCCAGCTCCTGGTGAGCGGGACCGGCCCGGACGCCGCCCGGCGGAAGCCCGCGATCGACGACGATCTCTGGCGGAAGATGAAGGACCAGGGCCAGCCCAATTTCGCGGCGTTGCTTCCGGGCGTCTCGGCGCCGCTGCTCGGCGCCATTGTCGCGGACTATTCGACCATCGTCTGGTGGGCCGACGCCATGTGCGGGGCCGCGAAGCGGCTGGCGGCCATCCGGAAGTTCTTTCGGGACAATCCCACCGCTTCCCCACAGGACCCCGCATTCCAGGCGCTACGGCAGGACCTCGCGGATCATCTGGCCAAGGTGGCGGCCAAAACCACCGAGGAGTTCGGACAGCCCTGGGGCCTGGTCGTGATGAACGAGGTCGCCGGCCGCCGCGCCGGCGCCAGCATCCTGATTACCGGCCCGAAGTTTGGCCTAAGTAAGGAAAGGGCCTTGTAGCGTAAGCCGGACATTGGGCCTTGATCGCGGCCCCATTTGAGGCTAGCTGAGTTCGGCTCGGACGACCCGGACCGATTCATTTCGGCGATCGATGCTCAGCCCGATTGATTCCCTCGTGCGCCTGCCTCTGGCCGTAAGGTAGGGTTTGCCGTGGATGTAAAGCGATCTACCTATGGCGGACGGGATCGCAGAACCTGTATAAAGGTCCCAGGGGGTGAGCACGTATCCGCTTCACGGAATGCCCAGGGCACTCCTATTTGCACAGGACGGGTTGGCTTCCACGCTCGTCGGGCGGACGGCGCTGGCCAGGACAACTACCGGAGGATCGAAGGCCCCGCTAAGCGCATGATATCAATCAAGAAATCGATGGACCAATTGGAGGAGACGGAACTGCGGTGCCGCCTGATGCTGCGACTGTATACCAGAGCGCTTCAGGCTGTAGAACGGGCTGTGGTGGTGCTGGCTGGGGCGGGAGCCCAGCGCTTCCGGGAGCGGATAGCCGAAGCGCGGCTACAGGCGGAAAAGCAGGCAGCCGTGGAAGTAATGGAGCAAGGCCAGGCGAAGATCGAGGAAGAACTCGATGGGTTGACTCACGAGCTGGCCGATGCGCTGGACAAGAAGGAGCGGGATTATAAAGAGGTCATTCGGATTGTCACTGATGCCGCCGCAACGATGACGCAAAGCGGCTTGCGGCAAGGCGAGGAACTGAAGCAGTTTGCCACCAAGATTGAGTCGGTGTCCCGTCTTGAGAGCATTTCGGAGATTCGCGAGCAACTGTCGAGCCGCGTTTCGGAACTGATGGCAATGGCAGGCCAGATCCAGCTAGAGGGACAGGAACGCGCTCGTGCGCTGGAGGACGAAATCCAGCGAGTGAATGAGAAACTCAGGCACGCCGAGGTACTTGCGGAAACGGACGTGTTGACCGGCCTCGGGAACCGCCGGAAGGCCGAGAAGTGTATTCATGCGGCGATCGCCTCCGGTATGCCGCTCAGCCTCCTATTATTTGATCTGAACGGGTTCAAAACGATTAACGACCGTTACGGGCACGGCTCGGGCGACCAGTTGCTGAAAGCGGTGGCCAGGCAAATGCAGAACGCCGTGCGCGAAACGGACATCGTATGTCGCTGGGGTGGCGACGAGTTCGTCATCCTTCTAGCGGAAAAGCTTGCCGAGGCTGGGAAAAGGGCAGCCCGAATCCAGAGGAACGCCTTTGGTCACTTCATCTTCAATCACAACGAACAGACAATTAGCGTAAACCTCAGCGCCAGCTTTGGAGTGGCCGAGTATCAGGCCGGGCAAACAGCCGAGGAGTTCTTCGAACGGGCGGACGGACTGCTTTACGAGAGGAAACGCCAACGCCAGCCAGACAGAGCCGCGTTGGCTGCGGCGCAGTGATATCCACTCCCCAGGGAACCAGGGGCCCTGACTGCACTCACCCAGGTCGACCATTCGGGCCGCTCCCGAGACTTAGGGAGCGACTTCGTCCAAGATAACGATCTCCACCCGCCGGTTTTCTGCGCGGCCGTCTACCGTGTCGTTCGGGCCCTTGGGGCTATAAGAGCCGTAACTGACAACAGAGAGGCGGGACTCAGGGATTCCATATCGCTTCCTCAATACCTCCAGAATCCTTAAGCCTCGCGCAGCGGACAGCTCCCAGTTGTTCTTGAATCGATGGTTGCGAATTGGAATCGCGTCCGCATGACCTACCAGGCTCACCTTGTTGGTGAGGTCGCGGAGCACATCCGCAATTTGGGAAATGACCGGAAGGGCGGCTTGGTTAATGCGGTCTTGTCCCGACGAGAATAGGATCGTTTGTGGCAAGCTTATGACCAGGCCCCGCTCTTCCAGCCGCAGGTCCAGGCCGCTCTGCTGCAGCCTTTGCTGGGCCCGGAGGAGCGCGTCGCGGCTCGATCGAGCAGGGGATTGGGGATCGGGCGGGCGAGCCCTCTCCGTGTGGTCGGCCCCGCTGTGCCGCGTCGGATCGAGCGGCGCGCGCAGCGTCGCGTTGGTTTCGGTCGAAACATCGGAACCTGGCTGGCTGTTCTGAAAGCTCTGCACCGAGATTGCCACGAAAACGACCAGCAGGAGCGTCATTATGTCGGTATAGCTGATTACCCAACGGTTGGGAGCGACACTCTCCGGCTGGAGATACCTGGGTTTGCGCTCCATGGGATTACCCGTGCGGGTCGGAGTCGACAGGCGGCCCTTCCGCCGGCCCACTCGCAGAGTCTTGTTGATCGGCCGCAGGGCGCAAGAAACAACCCAGGCGGAGGCGAATCAATGACGGGTGAACCTGTGAGACCAGACAGAGCACGCCTTCAACAATAAGTTCCTGGGCTTCGAAAGTTTCGGCGACTCTGGCCCGAATTCGCTGCGCTACCGGAAGCAGAACCAGGTTCGCCAGCGCCAGTCCATAAATCGTGGACACAAATGCCGTGCCGATTCCGGCGCCGACCGATTTCAGGTTCGCAAACTGCCGCAGCACTTCGATCAGCCCGACCACCGTGCCCAGGATCCCAAGTGTGGGAGCGAACCCTCCGGCCACCTCCAGCGTTTTCGCGTCCACCTCGCCCTGTCGGTCCCGGAGCCGCAACTCGGTCTCCAACGCTGTCCGTAACTCCGCACGGTCTTTCACGTCCAATGCGAGCAGCAGCGCGTCTCGAAGAAAGCCGTTCGAAGACTCCCTCGCCAGTGGCTCGACGGCAAGAATCCCGCTTTGCCGAGCCACTTTCGCGCAGGAGACGATCTCCTCGATAAGGGCTTCCCGGTTCACTTCGCCGGCTGAAAACAGCTCTATCACCCGGCGCACGGAGTGCCGGAGCGCCGGCCCAGGGGTCGTGACCAGAATGACTCCGAGCGTCCCACCCAATACGATCAGCGCTCCCGTCGGTTGGAGGAAGTAACCCAGGCCGACCCCAGTCGTGTATATTCCAGCGACGGTGGCCCCTAGAGCGAGTGCAACCCCGAGCAGCAGGCAGGCGTCGGGCCGGCTGCCCTTGTGGAAGTGACGAGGCGACGCCGGCGCGTACAGTTGCTGCGTGAACGCCACTGGGGATGTGGACAATGTCTGCCTCCCGAAGCGGTACAGCACGTAAAGGACCAGCGTCGAAAGACGGCCCGTCAACCCTGACAGGGCGCGGAAGAAGCGCCGTGAAAGGCAAAAGCCGCCCATCGGTGGCTTGCAGACCGTTGCCTGGCGGCTTGGGGCGGGCGTTTCCGCCTGTAACTGCGAGCCCCGAAGCGCAACGGTGACCAAACCTGGATCAGCCTGGCCGCGGCTTGTGACGAAAAATCGGCGCCCCGACTGATTTATATCAGCCGGGGTCCGGTCTTGGGTCGCCCGCTGACGCCCGCCGCGGCCCGGCCGGCACACACGTGGAGCGGCCCGCCGGGCAACGGATGACAGACGCGGCGCCGGCAACGCCGCGATGTTTCGACTAGCCCGTGATGTCGAGTCCGGTTGTGCCGGGCGAGGTATTGCCGGCGGCAGCGTCGGAGGAGGTGGTGCTGGTCGACGTGCCGTTCAGCAAGGAGCTCTCCTGGCCGTGCCCATGGTGGTGGTGACGCCCGTGCGCATGACCGGCCTGACTGAATTGCTGCTGCGCATCCTGCTGGAGCTTGGCAAAGGCCTGCTGAGCGCCCGCCAGGTCGCCGGACTGAAGAGCCTGTCCGACGGCGCTGAAATCCTGGGCCAGCGGGTTGCTCTGCCCGGCCGGCGGCCCGTTCAAAGCCTGGCTGGCGTTGGACGCGTTCTCGGTCAAAGCGGCACACGCCTTCTGGGCCCCTGCCAGATCACCGGATTGGATGTCCTGCGCAAGCTGCTGCCACTCACTCCGGCGTTGTTGGAAGTTCGTTGGAAGACTATTGGCTGGGTAGAGATTATTATTTGAAATAGCGGATACCATAAATGAACCTCAGTAGTTATAAGCGGAGGGCATCCGTTGGCGCGTATGCCCTCTTTCTAGTCATCGGCAAATATCGGCCGAGTATTCGCAACAACTTGCGGGTCTACGGCTCTCTCAGCGCAGCGTACACGCGATCTCTTGCATTCGGGACAGCGTTTCATCAGCCTCGGATGTCTCCCGGCCGACATCCTGGCGCAGGAAGCCGCGAATCGCGGGCATCTGTGCAATGACATTGTCCAATTGCGGGTTGCTGCCCGCGACGTAGACGCCCAGGTTAATCATGTCCTCCACGCGGGCGTAGGTGGCCATCGTCTCCCGCAGCTTCTGCGCCGCCATCTGCTGCGGCTCGGATGTGATCTTCGGCGCCAGCCGGCTCACGGAGCCGAGAATGTCGATGGCGGGATAGTGGCCCATATCACTGAGGCGGCGGGACAGCACGATGTGGCCGTCGAGAATCGAGCGGGCGGCGTCGCAGATCGGCTCGTTGAAATCATCCCCTTCGACCAGGACGGTGAAGAGCCCGGTGATGGAGCCCTTGGGAAAATTCCCCGCGCGCTCGAGAACTTTGGGCATCATCTGGAAGACGGAAGGCGTATAACCCTTTTGACTGGGCGGCTCGCCGGCCGCCAGCCCGATTTCCCGCTGCGCCATCGCGAACCGCGTTACCGAGTCCATGATCAGCAACACATCGGCGCCCTGGTCGCGGAAGTATTCGGCGATCGCCAGCGAGGCGAAACACGCGTGCACCCGGAGCGGAGCCGGACGGTCTGACGTGGCTACGACGACGACCGAGCGCTTCAGCCCGTTGGGTCCGAGCTCATGGTCGATGAACTCCCCTACTTCGCGGTTACGCTCGCCGATCAGCGCCACGACGTTGACGGAAGCGTGGCTGTGTTGGGCGATCGCGCCGAGCAGCGTGCTCTTGCCGACGCCGCTGCCGCCAAAGATGCCCACACGCTGTCCTTTGCCGGATGTCAAGAGACCGTCAATGGCGCGGACGCCGGTGACCAGGGGTTCTGTGATGCGGCGCCGCTCGAGCGGGTTCGGCGGCGACGCGTGCAACGAGTAGAACTGCTCGACCCGCGGGGGCGGCAAGCCGTCCATGGGGTGGCCGAACCCGTCCAGCACCCGGCCCAGCAATCCCGGCCCCACCCCGATCCGCGAATTTCCACTTCGTGCTGTAATCGAGAGTCCGGGGCGGAGACCTTGGGTCTCTTCGAGCGCCATCGACAGGACTTCCCCATCCCGGAATCCAATCACTTGGGCAATGGTGGTGTTACCCGGCTCGATCTGGATCTGGAGCAGGTCGCCGACCGCCGCCAGCGGCCCGCGAGACCGGATCAAGAGCCCGATGACGGAGCTTACCGTCCCCGTAGAGCGAAAGCTGTCCAGGGACCGAACTTCCGAGAGGATCTCGTCGACTGCCAGCACTGATGACATTTCTATTCCCTCAAACGATCGGCCAGCCCGTGCTGGACCTCCTGGAGTTGTGAGTCCACGGAGGCATCCAGCATTCCGCCCTTCATTTCGAACAGCACGCTGCCGTGGGCGAGGCCGGGGTCGCTACAGATCTCAACCGTGGAACCGGGTTCGAGAGCATCGAGAGCGTTGTGCAGCGCCCGGGAGTGATCCGGGTGGGCGCGCACGCAAACGAGTTCCTGGCGGTTGGCGCGCTCGAGCGCCGCCGCAACGATGCCGCGCAGCGCTTCCGGGTCGGTGTGGATCTCCCGGTGCAGAATTCGTTGCGCGATTCCGAAGGCAAGCTGCACCAGCTCGTTAATAGCCTGCTTGCGGAGGTCGGCCTTGAAGCCGGCCAGCTCGCGAATGGTAGCGGCGAGCTTCTGGTTCACTGCGCTGTAATGTTCCAGCGTCTTGCGCCCCTCCGCCTGGCCGTCGCACAAGCCGCTGAGGTACGCGGCTTCCTGCGCCGCCTTGATAGCCTGCTGCTGCTCCTCCTGGCGGCGGCTCAGCTCGGTGTCGCGCAACTGGAAGACCGCCGCGGGGAGCGAGGGCGCCTCAGCGGCTGCAGGCCCGACAGGGGGTGTGGAGCCAGTCTCCCAGAATGTCTCCGCCGCTCGCGAATCTTGTCCTCGAAGAATGGAGCTGCCGTTCATAGATTCTTCTCGAACATCCAACCGCGAAGCACGCCGGCCGCGGCTGAGGAGTCCTTCTCGACGGCCCGTCGCAGCGCCACAACCATCATGTCCATGCCGTTGTCGCCGCGAGCTATCGCCTCCAGCGCCCGGAGCGTCTGCTCTTCGAGCTTGCTGCGCCCTTCGCCGCCGGCGAGCTGCTTGGAGGCCGCCGCAGCGTCAGACCCTTTCAGTTGAGGCTGGGTTTCAACGCTCACCCGGCTCGGGCGCCAGCGGCGAAGCAGGACCGCCATGAGGGTCACAAACGCGCTCAGGAACGCCCCGCCCTCGACGTAGCGAACCACCTTGGGTTGCTCCATGAGCCGCTTGGCCCAGCCGGAAGCCGAGCTCTCCGCGGCCGGTGGGGCTTTCCCGGCAGCTTGGGGCGGTTCCTCATTGGCGTTGCTCTCGAAAGGCAGCGCCTCCACCGTGATCTGGTCGCCGCGGTTCTCGTCCAGCCCGACCACCGCGGCGGCGATATCGTGAATCGCCTTCAGCCGCTCGGCCGACGGCGGCTCCGAAATGCGCGCCAATTTTGTCCCTGTTTGCTCCCACCGGACATTGTGATCCACCAGCACGGCCACCGAAATTCGTACGATCGATCCCTTCGGCTGCCGCACGTGGCGTACCTTACGGCTGGTCTGAAACGTGGAATTCTCGGAGCGCCGCGTAATGCCGGCCGGCGTCTTGGTGCGGGGTGGCGGCTGCGGCAGATTCGAAGCGGTTCCGGGGATGCCGCCCGAGGCCGAAGCGCCTTCATTGGTCTCTTCGGTCTTCTGGGAGGTGAGGGTGACCGATCCCGAGGGGTCCAGCGTCTCCTCGCTCTCTTCCACCGTACTCAGGTCGCAGTCCACCGACACCCCGGCGCGAAAACGCGCGGGCCCCAGCACGGGTTCCAGGGCCTCGTTCAGCCTGGCCAGCGTCGCCTTCTCGATCCGTTCGCGGTAGTCGAGAGCCGCATCCGACGGTCCCGCTTCGTCTCCCTGGTTGAATCGGGCGCGGCTGAGCAGCCTTCCCTGTCGATCGACGACGCTCACGGCGTCCGGACTGAGACCTTCCACAGCGCTCGCCACCAGGTGCGTGATCGAAACCACGCTGGCGGGAGGCAGCCCTGCCGCGCCCCGCAGGCTGACCAGAACGCTCGCCTTGGCCGGCTGGCGCGAGTCGACGAATACGGAGTCTTTGGGAAAGGTGATGTGAACGCGCGCGCGCTCCACTTCGGAGAGCGACATGATGGTGCGTTCCAACTCGCCCTCCAGCGCGCGGCGATAGTTCACGTGCTCGGCGAAGTCCGTGGTGCCGAACTGCGTTCGGTCGAAGATCTCAAAGCCCATGCGGCCGGATTTCGGCAAGCCTTCGCCTGCCAGTCGCAGCCGCAACTCGGCCAGGCGTCCCGAGGGAACCAGCACCGCCGTGCCATTCTGATCCAACCGGCAATCGACCCCCAGCTCTCGCAGCTTCTGCGCCACCACGCTGGCGTCGTCCGAAGCCATGCCGGTGTACAGCGGCTTGAACTCCGCGTCCCTGCGGGAGGAGATCAGCAAGGACAGCCCGGCGCCCACTGCGAGAACGGCGAGCCCGATGGAAATCCTCTGTCGCAAGGACAGAGACTGTAGAAGCTTTACGATTTGGTTCATGCGATTCCGGGGCGCGTGCGGAGCAATCAGAGCGGCATGCGCATGATCTCCTGGTAGGCCTGCACTACCTTATTGCGCACCTGCAGGAAGAATTCAAAGGCCAGGTCGGCTCGCTGCACGTCCAGCAGCACGCTGTGCACGTCCTTGTCCTCTCCCTTAAGAAACTGTTCGGTGGAATGCGTCGCCTCGGCCTGTTTCTCTCCGACGGACCGGATCGCCGACTCGATGAACGACTGAAAACTGGCCCCCCCCTGCCCGCCCTCAACCGCCGCAGGCGGCTCGGGAATCAGTGGGGGCTGAATGGGTTGAATCGGGGAGATCATGGGAACGCTCTTCTGCCTACTTCAGGATGTCCAGGGAACGCAGGATCATGTCCTTCAGAGCGCTGATAGCGGCCACATTCGCCTCGTAGCTCCTCCCGGCGCTCATCAAATCCACCATCTCTTCGGCGGCGTTCACACGGGGAAAAGCTACGTAGCCGCTCGGATCGGCGTCAGGATGACCCGGCAGGTAACGCAACTCCGGGTCGCGGGCGTCGACCACGATGTCCGCCACGCGAACCCCCGTCGGTTGCAGGGCGCTGTCCAACACCGTCCCGAAGCTGTTTCCGACCGAGGTGGCGGTGAACACGGCGTCCTTCCGCCGGTACGGGCCGCCGCCCGCGGTGCGCGTGGTCTCCGCGTTGGCGATGTTCTCGACCAGCAGTTGGGAACGAAGGCGCTGCGCCGCCATTCCGGAGGCGGAAATCGACAGGGCGTCAAAGAGGCTCATCCGCTGCGCCCTTCCTCAATGGCGCTCTTCACCGAGTGGATCTGGGAGCGCAGGATCTGCGCCGCAATGTTGAACCGGATGGCGTTTTCCGCCAGCAGCCGCGCCTCGCGATCGAGGCTGACGTTATTGCCGTCGTTCTTCACATCCAGACCGGTGACCTCCACCGGACTCGGCGGCGCGGCGGGTTCCATCTGTCTTTGAAGCTCCGCCTTGAAATCGATGTCGAGCGTCTTGTACCCGGGCGTATCCGCATTCGCGATGTTAGCGGCGACAAGCTTCTGCCGGGCGCCCAGCAGGCTCATGTAACGCTCGAGGTGGTTAGAAATCGCGTCCAGCATCGGCATCTCCAGCCAGCGAATGCCTGTATGCAACTGGCGCGCCACAAGAAGCGCGGTCAAAGGGGTTGAATTGCCCGGATTCCGCCCGAGAGCGACGGAAACTTGTCGAGGAGGGATTCAGGCGGCCTGGTTATTGGCGCAGCCCGGCGAGCATCAATCAGGCCGGTTTGACCATATCCAGTATGGTTTGGGTCAGGGTGTTGAGCACTGAGATGACCTTGGCGATCGACTCGAACGAGCGCTGGAACTGCAACAGGTTGACCGATTCCTCTTCCAGGGAAACGCCCGAGACACGCTCGCGATTCGCCTGCGCCTGCTGGAGCAATTGCGTATGGAAGGACTGTTCCGACCGCGCTGTGCTCTGCAGGCCTGCCAGGTGGAGGCCAAGGCCGTTGAGAAAGTCGGTGAAACTCTGGCTCTCCAGCTGCATCGCGTCTGCCGGATCGTTTCCGCTCACCAATCCGAGTAGTTGCGCGGGTATGCCCAGTGGATCGACGTTGGGCTGCGTCCGAATCAGCGCCAATTGGGAGGCGTCGATGCCGGGAGCCAACGTGAGCGTCTGAGCAACGGTCAGCGGATTCGAGTTGTCCCATGCGAACAACGGAACCCCGGCCACCGGGGGGTTGTCGGAGATCAGGCCGCCGGTGAGAATCTGGTTGACCCGGCCGGCAAACCCTTCCGCCAGGCGGTTCAGATCCCCTTGCTGGGTCGCATCACCCAACAGGGAAGGGAAGATCGCAGTAAGGCCGTAAAGCAATGCGCCGACGCGGCCGCCGGCGGCGGTGGCGGAAATGTCTGTACCGTCGGAAGCCAGCAACTGGACCGTGGGCCCAGCGGTCGGGAAAGAGGCGCTCGGTGGCGTCGCTTGAAGGGAGACTTTGAGCGGCCACGCTTGATCCCCCATAAGCAGAGCGGCGCCCGCGGCTGTGGTGACCGTGAACTGGCCGTTGGCCTCCTGCGAGACGCGGATGTCCATGTATTGGGACAGGTCCTCGAGCTTGGCGTAAAACGCCGCTTCCACCCCGGGGTCGTTTTGGACGCCGCCCAGGCTTGCTTGCATTTGTTGGAGATCGCCAAGGATGCTGTTCACCTGACCCACGGTGACCTGAAGCTGTTGCAGCGAATCCTGCCGTGCGGAGCGGAACGCCTCGGCCGTGTCCCGGAAGGTGCCGGCCAACACGCCGGCGGTATCCAGCACCTTCTGGCGCGCTGCGGCGTCCCCCGACGTGGAGTCCCACTGCCGGACCGCGGCAAACCAGTTCTGTAGGTCCGCCATCAGGCCGGTCGAGTTCGAGACATCCTGTGTATTCAGATAAGGCAGGATCGGCTGGAGCAGGCCATCGAGTTGCTGGTTCCACCCCAATGCCGAGTTCTGCACGCGGACGCTATTCTCCGCGAACTCGCTGCGTGAGTCCTGAGCCCCCGCAAACTGGACGCCGCCGAACAGGCCGCCCAGCGGCTGGAACGGCATGGATTGGAGCCGCGGAGTCTGACGGGCGTAGCCCGGGGTGGATTGATTCACCAAATTCTGCTGCGTCACTTGGAGAGCCCGGCTGTAGGCGTCCAGGGCGCCGCCGGCCGATTGCAGTGCCGCTAGAAGACCAGACATAACGCCTCAGAGATCCACGATCGATCTCTCCAGTTCGCTGTTAGAGAAAGCTGTGACGGAAGAAGGATCGTAATTCACCTGGCCGCGCAGCAACTCCGCTGCAAGAGAGTCAAAATAGGTCCGCCACTGGAGAACGTGCGCGGAAAACATTCGGAGTGACTCTCGCAAACCGAGGGCTCGTTCGCAGAGAGGAGCCCGATCAGCAGGCTGCACGGAGACCGGCTCGGCCAAGAACGCCTGGAGCGAGTGGCGAGCCTCCTCCAGAAGCGGCAGGCAATCGCCGGGACCCTCCGGGGAGTTGGAAATCAGCCGGCGGGAAGCCTCGCACAAGGCCGCATTGGCACGGCCCAACCGGAGCAATCCGGTTTGCGTTGCCGAGTCTGTTGTCGGAGCGTTCACGAACGTAAGTCCGATTCCATTCGGCCAGCGGCTACCGCGTCGGCAAGCATGGCGTGGCTCAGCGCGCGCGAATCCACCTGGAGCGCCCCTTTCTCATAGGCCTGGCGGAGGGAGTCGATTCCGGCTGCCCGGGCCGCATCATCCAACTCCAGCACCCGGGACACTGTTCGCGCCCCGGCCGAGACTTCAATCTGGTCCAGCGTCGCCTGCCCGCCCCGCTGCTGCGAGGAGGAGTTGGCGGCATCCACGCCTTGCGACCCGGAAGTTCGGTGATTGCCGACCTGGCACGGCCCACTCTGATAACTGTCTTGAATTTTCACCTTGGCACCTCGGCGGCAGTCTCGCCAAGCCAGCGTCGCGGCGCGGCTCAGCCAGCGCACCGGTCATCAGTCTAATCGCCTGCAAGCTTCGTGCCAATGAGGAATTCTCCCTAGGATGGAACTCAGATAAGAAAAAACGATCTAAGGCGAGAAAATCCGCGAATATCTCTCCTCTCGCTGGCGATAACCCCTATGAGCACGGCAGCCTGGCACTGGGGCCAGAAGGGTTCACGTGGCGGGGACAAACGGCCGTGTCGTGAAAAACAACCTAGTACCAGAAAAGGAGCACAATAAATGGCTGATATTCAACTAACTGCGGCGATGCGCGCCAATCTCTTGTCGTTGCAAAGCACAGCCCAATTACTGGGCGTCACCCAGCAGCGGC
>JBGOUJ010000101.1:0-16213 GCA_041477005.1 Terriglobia bacterium
GCGGTGTTCGTCTGCCCGGTGCTGGCCGGCTCGGGGGTGCGGGTCAAGCTGCTCGAAGCCTTTGCCGCCGGCATCCCCGCCGTCTCGACGACCGTCGGCGCCGAAGGCCTGGCCACATCGAGCGGCGAGCTAGTTGAGTTGGCCGATGCGCCAGAGGAATTCGCCAAAAAAACAATCGCCCTGCTGGCCGACCCCCTCCGGGCGCGCGCCATGGCCGAGCGCGCCCGCCGCGAGGTCGAGCAAAACTGGGACATGCGGGTGCTGACCGAGCGGTTGGAAGCTCACTACAGAAGCATACTGAGCGAAAAACGGCAAAGGTACCGGCCAGTAAACTCTTAACGTCTCAGTTGGAAGATACTCCGGATCGTCCAGGAATACTTCGGAGGTGAACTGGCGCCCGGGTTCCTTCTGTTTGAAGAGTTTCTGGTGGCCGACAGCCCGGCCGGCGGTCGGGAACGGCGCAGAACGGCCGCCTCCAAACTGCGCCGCGCCGAAAGCGTCATGAGAAATCTGCTGCCGCGCAGGGAGGAAGGGTAAGCCTCGGTCGCCGGTTGCAAGAGACATCGCGCGGCCCAGCTCGTGGAGAAATTCGGCCAACCGGTCCCGGCGTTGCGAGGAAAAATCGGGCCGCAGATTTCGCGGCTATTCCTTGCCCGCCAGCTCTTTCTTGAGCTGCTTGACGATGTCCCGGGCGGCACGATGCAGGCCGCTCGAGGAGCGGTCTTCGGTCTTCAGATACGTGGACCACAGCACTTGCCGGGAGGCCACTGAGACCAGGAACACGTTGCCGCGGGCTTGGCCGAACGAGCGCTTCAGCGGCTGCTCCGGCTTTTGGATGGCTCCGGCTTCCTTCTTTTCCTTTTCGGCGGCGGGCTTGGGCGGTGGATACAACTCGTTCAGCGTTTCGACGAAAGCGGGGTCCACCCGCTCGCTCAGCACCGCGTCGGCCTGCTTGGGATCCACCACCACTGTGAAGACCGCGTCGGTAGTCAGGCGCTCCGCCAGGTACTGGTCCAGGCCCCCGCCCATCGGCATCAGATATACTTTGTGGACCGACGACAAATCCGCCGGCACAGCGGCCGAGAAGCCCAAACACGCCCCGAGAACCAGTACAATCAAGGGTTTCATTGCCCCAAAGTATAGCATCCCGTGTACAAGAACCAACGCATCACCGTCATCACCCCCTGCCTGAACGAGGAGCAGGGCATCGAGCAGATCCTGCGCCGCATGCCGGATTACGTGGACGAGGTGATCGTGGTGGATAACGGTTCGACCGACCGCACGGCGGCCATCGCCACCAGCCTGGGGGCCATCGTGATCCGCGAAGGCGTGCGCGGCTACGGCCGGGCCTACAAGAGGGGTTTCGCCCACGCCACCGGCGACCTGATCGTGACCCTCGACGGCGACCACTCCTATCCGGTCGACGGCATCTCCTATTTGCTCGAGGCTTTTCTGCACCTCCGCGTCGACTTTCTGAACGCCTCCCGCTTCCCGGTCCGCGACTCCCGCTCCATGAGCCTCAAGCATAAGATCGGAAACCTGGCGCTGTCGCTCGCCATGTCGCTGCTCTATTTTCAGTGGGTCCGCGATTCGCAATCCGGCATGTGGGTCTTCCGCCGCAACATCCTGCCGCTGATGACGCTCGAGTCCGACAGCATGTCTTTTTCCGAGGAGATCAAGATCGAAGCCCTCAAGCACCCGCGAATCACCTTCGGCGAGATCTCGATCCTCTACACCTCGCGGCTCGGTGAAATCAAGCTGAATCCCTGGCGCGACGGCCTCCACAACCTTCTGTTTCTGATCCAGAAGAGGTTCCGGTGAGCGCCACGGTCTCCTTCGTGATCCCCAACTGGAACGGCCGGGATCTGCTGGCCGCCGCGCTGGGGAGCATCGCCGCCCAGACCCTGGCGCCGCTCGAGGTGCTGGTGGTCGACAACGGCTCGGCCGACGGCTCGGCGCAGGTAGCGCAAGAGGCAGGCGCGAGGGTTTTACAACTGGGTCGCAACACGGGGTTCAGTTTCGCGGTCAACCGCGGCGTGGAAGCCGCTCGCGGCGATCTAGTGGCCTTGGTCAACAACGACGTCCAACTGGAGCCTGACTGGACCGAAAAGCTGGCCGGCGCGCTCGAACCGAGCGGCGTTTGGTTCGCTATCGGAAAACTCCTAGACCATTTTCATCGGGACCGGATCGACGGCGCGGGCGATGCTATTTGCCGCGGGGGGACCACCTGGCGATTGGGTCATGGGCGGATCGATAGTGTATTATTTTACACACCTCGCTCCACCTTTTTCCCTTCCGCGACGGCTGTACTCGCGCGGCGGGAGTTCTTCGATCGCGCCGGAAAACTCGAGGAAGCGTTCTTTGCCTACCTCGAAGACGTGGACCTGGGGCTGCGCGCGGCGCTGCTCGACCTCGAGGGCATCTATCTGCCGGAAGCGGTGGCGTATCATCGCTCCGGCGCCACGCTGGGCGCCTGGAGCCCGGCCATGGTCCGGCTGCTAACTCGCAATCAAATCTTGCTGTTAGCCAAGTTTTACCCAGCCCGGCTGTTGTGGCGGTTCTGGCGTCCGATCCTGACCGCGCAGGGGCTTTGGGCAGCCCTGGCTCTGCGTCACGGCCATCCTCTGGCCTATGCTCGCGGCGCGCTCGCAGGCTTGGCCAACAGCTCCCAAGCCCGCCGCTCCGGCTCCTCCTGGCGGGCCAGTGGCAACAAGCTTGCAGACATCTTGCTCCAATCCGAGGCCGATCTGGTTCGCGTGCAGCGCGCTACGGGGTGGGATGCGTACTGGCGTTGGTATTCCCGCCTGGCTCCCCTTCCGCAGGAGTTCGAGACGTGAGCCTCGACGTGGCGGCGGTGGTGGTAACCTACAACTCCGCCTTGGAGGTTGACAATTGTCTCCGTTCGTTGGAGAATGTCGCAGAAATTGTAGTTGTGGATAACGGCTCCACCGACCAGACGTGCCTGGCCGTGGGCCGCGGCCGGAAGGGCGTGCAGTTGATCGCCCATCCGGAAAATCGGGGATTTGCCGTAGCCGCGAACGAGGGCGCCAAAGCCACGGTCAGCCCGTTGCTGCTGTTTTTCAATCCGGATGCCGTGCTGCTCGGCGACCTCCGGCCTTTGATCGAGCAACTGCAGAACCCCCGCGTAGGAGCAGCGGCGGGTCGGCTGATCGATGAAGCGGGCCGCACCCAGGTCGGATTCAACGTCCGGCAGTTCCCGACCCCGACCGTCCTGGCATTTGAGGCGCTGCTGGTGAACCGGATCTGGCCCGGCAATCCGGTCAACCGCCGCTACCGCTGCCTGGATCTGGACCACGACCGGGTGCAAGAAGTGGACCAGCCGGCGGGCGCTTTTTTGATGGTCCGCCGCGACGTGCTCGAAGGCGTCGGTTATTGGGACGAACGGTTCTTTCCGCTGTGGTTTGAAGACGTAGATTTGTGTTGCAGAATCAAACAGGCCGGGTATTCGATTCGCTACGTGCCGGGCTGCGCCGCCCGCCATCGGGGCGGTCATTCCCTGGCGCGAATTTCACTGGAACAAAAACAGCTTTACTGGTATGGTAGCCTTTTATCTTACGCCGACAAGCACTTCTCCCCCCTGGCGCGGGGTGGCCTGCGGGCGGGGGTGTTGCTGGGCGCGCTGTTGCGAATGCTCGGGGCGGCGGGACGCGGCGGGGCTTGGCAGTCTTATATCAAGGTGATGGGTTTGGCGTTGTGGCGCCGGACAACCGCAGCATGACAGGTTCAACCTCATGTACTCACGCGACTTGGTTTCGGTAACCATCGTTACCTACAACAGCGGTCGGTTCATTCGCCGGTGCCTGGAGTCGGTGCTCGGCCAGAAGTATCCTCGCCTGGAGATCATCGTTATCGATAACGCCTCGACCGACGGCACCGCCGACATCCTGGAGCCTTTCGAAGACCGGTGCCTGGTGGTTTACAACAACGAGAACGTGGGCTTTGCGGCGGCGCAAAACCAGGCCATCGCCATGTCCCGGGGCGAATGGGTCCTGACCTTGAATCCCGATGTGTTCCTGCTGCCGGGCTTCATTGAGGCTCTGCTGGAGGGCGGCCAGATCGAGCCCCAGGTCGGCACGGTGTGCGGCAAGCTGTTCACCATGTCGCCGGGCTTCGAGATCCCTGAAGACCCCATCGTCGATTCCACCGGCATCTATTTCACCCCCATGCTCCGGCATTTCGACCGCGGCAGCCAGGAATGCGACAACGGCCACTACCTGGAATACGAATACGTATTCGGCGCCACCGCCGCCGCCGCCTGCTACCGCCGCGAGATGATCGAGGACGTCTCGGTCGACGGCGAGTTCTTCGATCCGGATTTCTTCTCCTACCGCGAGGACGCCGACCTGGCCTGGCGCGCCCAACTGCTCGGCTGGAAGTGCATTTATGTTCCCTATGCGCGCGGCTACCACGTGCGCAAGCTGCGCCCCGGCATGCGGCGAACGGTGCCGCCGGAAATCAACATGCACTCGGTGAAGAACCGCTTCCTGATGCGGCTGAAGAACATCACCCCCAGCCTCTACCTGCGCCACCTACTGCCCATCACCGTGCGCGACCTGGGCATCGTGGGTTACTGCCTGTTGCGCGAGCAGACCTCGATCAAGGCCTTCTTTCTCACGGTTCGCAATCTCCGCCGGGTGATGGAGAAGCGCCGCTGGATCCAGCAGCGCCGCAAGGTCGACGACGCCTACATGGAGCAGTGGTTCCGCTTCAGCCCGGTCAGCCTGCCGGTCAACGCCGAGCCCGAGGTCGTCGAAGCCAAAGTAAGGGCGGCGCGCGGCTGAAAAACCAGGTGTCAGGTTTCAGGTGCCAGGTCCCAGGGGGTTGCTGACACCTGAAACCTGGAACCTGACACCTGCATGAGAGTCGCCCTGCTGGGCACGCGCGGGATTCCGGCCAATTACGGGGGTTTCGAGACGTTCGCCGAGGAACTCTCGGTTCGCCTGGCCCAGCGCGGCCACCAGGTCACCGTCTACTGCCGCAGCAACAATATTTCTTATACTGAGCCCGCCTATCGCGGCGTCCGGCTGGTGCGGCTCCCCACCATCGCCCACAAGTACTTCGACACCATCGCCCACACCTTCCTCTCCACGCTGCACCTGCTTGTTCATCCGCACGAGGTCGCCCTCTACTGCAACGGCGCCAATGCCGTGTTCACGGTGCTGCCGCGGCTGGCCGGCATGCCGGCGCTGCTCAATGTCGACGGTCTGGAGAAGAATCGCAAGAAGTGGAATGCTTTGGCCCGGGCCTGGTACGCTTTTTCCGAGCGGTTGACCACCCTGTTCCCCACCGCCGTCATCACCGATGCCCGGTCGATCGCCCGGTATTACCTCGACCGGTACGGCCAAGCGACCCACTTCATCCCCTACGGCGCCCCGACCGGTCCGGTTGAAACACGCGAGGCCCTGGACCGCTTCGGACTCGCTCCCGAAGGCTACTGGCTCTACGTCAGCCGCATGGAGCCCGAGAACAACGCCCTGCTGGTGGTGAAGGCCTTCGAGCGAACCTCGGTCGATTCAAGACTGGTGATGGTAGGCGACGCCCCTTACGCCCACGACTACATCCGGCAAGTCCGCCAGACCCGCGATCCGCGGATTCTGTTCACCGGCGGCGTTTACGGCCGCGGCTATCACGAGCTGCAGGCGCACAGCTTCGCCTACATCCACGCCACCGAAGTCGGGGGCACTCATCCCGCGCTGATCGAAGCGATGGGCCGCGGCCGCTGCGCCCTCTATCTCGACACGCCGGAGAACGCCGAAGTCGCCGGCGAGGCGGGTATCCGGTTCGAGGCCAGCGAGGCGTCCCTGGCGGCGACCATCGAGCGCATCGCCGCCATGCCCGCCGAAGAGCGCCACCGGCGCGGCCAAGCCGCCCTGGAACGCGTCCGCGCCGACTACAACTGGGAAACGGTCACCGACCAGTATGAGCGGCTGCTAAAGCGACACCTCGAGCAAAATGCCGGGGTATCCTGATGGCAGCAGCGACACACTCCCGCTACCTTGGCGCCAATCCTGCCCCGCAAGACCGGCAAACTACCAGCTTCGCCGATCTCGTGGCACGGCTGGTGAACCGTCGTAAGCGGGACGGGCAACAAGCTCGCGTATTCGACGTCTGCACAAGATCAAGGCGACAGGATCGGATCCAGCAGTTCCTGAAACTGCTTCCGGCGTTGGAATTGTGTCGGCCTCAGGACCAGCGTCGGCATTTTCGCGTCGGTGGATTGGTAAGACCCTCCGGGACGCGGCTTCAGATCCCGGAGGCGCCGGGGCGAGCCTGGATTTCCTATGGGAGATCGGCGGAAGGCTGTCAGAGTCCCAGACTGCGGCGAAGTGCCCGGTCGATGGCGCCCAAGTCCGGTTCCGACAGGGAACCGAGTTTCCGGCCCACCATCATTTGCTTGATGGTTCGCAGAATTCCGATCGCGATGGACGGGAAGAGCAATGCCGCTCGCTTCCAGTCGGCGATCCGGTGGTCTCCGTAGAGCCGGCGCTCGATATTACTCGTGATAGCGGCCACCACCATCTCCTGCGGGCTCGGCGGTAAGATTCGCGCTCGCCGGTCTGATCTGAGGTGAAGCCTCGCGCCGACGCCGAAGATTACAAAGGATCAAACGGCCGGGTGAGGCGTTGCATCACAAGCTGGGAGCTTCTCCGCGTCTCGGCGTCTCCGCGGTTGATTGTGGGGCCGAATTCACCGCAGAGTCGCGGAGATGTGCGTCGCACACCTCAACTTGATATTACAGTTTTTCCCATCTGGCGAGCAACATTTGGAGCGATCCATCCGATCCATCGCAACCCATGCCCAGCCACCTGCATCCAATTCCATGAATGCAGCAGCTAGATCCTGGACCTGATTACCCATGCGCCGGATATTGCCTTGGCGCCCGGAATGGACCAACCGAAGCTCGGTTTGGGCCTCTACGGGACCGCTCCGCTCTTGGCATTCGTCATCGAAATCGTCTACGGCGCCTTTTGTTGGTGGGTTTACAACGGTAGCAAAGCGCTGCTCGCTGTGATTGTCCTCTTCAATCTAGCCAACCTGTCGATGCTTTCGAGTGCGGTTCCCGGCCCGGAAGAACTGCTGGCGGGACACCCCACGGTGATCGTCACCGTGATTGCCGCTCAGATCGTCATCACGCTCACGCTAGTAAACATTTTGAGTAGGCGATCAGCGCTGACGAACGCTTCGGTCCCAGAGCAATAATAGGGTTCGGAAGGTTCGAAGGGATCTTGGTATGGTTGTTTTGATCGTCCTGTTCGGCTCACTGCTGTTGTACCGAGCCATGGGCGTCCTGGGTGTCTCACTGTTCGCGACGTGGGTAAGTTGTGCTCGCTGCGCCCTCGCGACGATGTTTGCCTTCACAGCCTGTTCCCACTTTGCGCCGATGAAAAAGGACCTGATCGCGACGGTACCGCCGGCCCTGCCCTGCCCCGATCTGATTGTCTTGGTCACGGGAATCCTGGAACTTGCCGGAGCTGCCGGTCTGCTGTTTGACGCTACCCGGCGCCTGGCTGCGTGGGGTATCATTCTGCTGCTCATTGCGATGTTTCCGGCAAACGTGGGCGCGGCGCGACGCGGAATGAAGATTCGCGGACGACCTGTCACGCCTTTATGGATTCGAACCCCGATGCAGGCTCTGTTTGTCCTCTGGGCATGGTGGGTGCGATAGGCCGATAGGAAAGCAGCAGCTCAGCTCACCGACCGGTACACTTCGAGCGTTCTCCCGGCCGCTTCTTCCCAGCAGTACCACCGTTGCTGTTCGCAGCGCGCCCGCACCCCCATGGCCTGGAGCGCCACTGGATCGCGCAGGGCGCGGCAGATGGCGTCGGCCAGCGCTGCCGGCGATTCCGGCGGCACGACAAACCCGGTGCGGCCGTCGTCCACCACTTCCGGCAGTCCCCCGACTGCCGTAACCACCGCCGGCCGGCCGTATCCCAGGGCGGCTAGCAGGACCCCGCTCAACGAGATCCGCACGTAGGGCAGCACCACCAGATCGGCGGCGCAGAAATAACGGGCGACCTCAGCCTGGGGAACGTAGCCCGGCCGCAGCACAACGCCGCCGGCGATTCCCAGCCGATCGATTTGTTGCCGGTAGCGCCCGAAGCGCTCCATCGGCGCTCCGGCGACGAGCAGGCCGGCGTCGGGAAACTCCCGGCGCACCGCCGGCATCGCCTCCAGCAGGTAGGCGAGCCCCTTGTAGGGTTTGATCAAGCCGAAAAACAGCAGCAGCGGGCCCTGCCGATCGAGGCCCAGTTCCCGCCGCGCCGCATCCCGGCCCACCTCGGCGCCGCGAAACACCCCCAGGTCGCCCATCGGAACCACGTGCACGCGCGGCAGCGACCCCGCAAAATCGGATTGCAGCTTTCGCGCCAGGCCCTCCGTGTGCAGAATCACGGCATCGGTGCGCCGGTACAGCCGCCGCCATTGCCGCTGCTTCCATCCGCCGGGCGGCGCTGTGGGCAGATCGTGGACGGTGTACACAGTGCGCCATCCCCTCCGGCGCAGCGCTCCGGCCAGCACGGCATCGAGCGTCGGAACGAGGGCCCACTGCACGTGCAGCAGCCCGGGCGGGCGATCCTTCAGTAGACGCCACACCCGCCACAGGCCCCGCGGATAGCTCAATGCTTTGATCGTTTGACGAAGCCAGGCCCACCGGCGAAACACGCGCGCCCGGCCCGCCCACGTCTCAAGGAATCGGTAGAAAAGATAGTGGACTCGGTACCGCCCCGCCGGCGCCACAGGCTCAAATAGCGGCTGGGACGTAATGACCTCCGCCTCCAGGCCCCGCTCGACCAGCGACCGGCACAGATTGGCCACATAGTGTGGACCGTAGTTCCCCGGATCGAGCATCACGATCTGCAAGCCGTTACCTCGGTGTACAGGGCGGCCATGGCGGCGGCAGCCGCCTCAACCGTACAACTCTCGCTCACGTACCGGCTCCCGCGTGATCCCATTTGTCTTCCCCACTCCCGATTCTCCAGCACTTGCAGCACGCCCTCCGCCAGCCGCTCGGGGTCTCCAGGCGGGACCAACCAGCCGGTTTCGCCGTGTCGAATCACCTCCGGGATTCCCCCCACGCTCGTAGCAACCACCGGCTTGCCCAGGGTCAAGGCTTCCATCAGCACACGAGAAAACGATTCGTACGAAGACGAAATCACCACTACGTCGCTCGCCTCGATCACCAGGCTTACATCGCAGCGATAGCCCAGGAAGGAGACGGCGTTGCTCAGCCCCAGGCGTTTGGTGAGGACTTCGAGCTGCTGCCGCAGGCTGCCTTCCCCAACAATCCAGAAGCGCGCCCCAGGATGTCTAATTAATATCCGGCGGGCGCCTTCCAGAAAATCGTGATGCCGCTTCACCGGCTCGAGCCGGGCGATGATGGAGATCACCGCTTCGCCGTCGGCGACCCCGAGCGAGCGGCGGATTCCCCGGCCGTCGCCCGCCGTCGAGCGAAGAAGGGCGGCGTCAACAGCGTGCCGCACGACCCGAACCCGCCCCAGCAGGTATGGGTGGGGGGCCAGCTCCTGGAGCGCTCCTTGCGACGGCACGGTGATCCTGTCGAAGGCGCGAAGAGCGACGGCGTCCAGCCGCTGGAACAGGCCCATCTGCCAGCCGGTTTCGGTATGGCGAGCCGTAGCCACCCGGCGCAATCGTTCCCTCGGAATCCCCCACGCCGCGATCGCCCCCGCGATATCGGTCTTGTATTCGTGGCAGTGCAGCAGGCAAAAGCCCTCGTCGAGCAGCTTTCGCCGCAGCCGCCGGATCGAGCCGGCCAGCCCGCGCCAGGCGCCGTCCAGTTGCGTCACCGGAGTCCCTTGCGCTTTCCCGGCGGCTACCATAGGATGTTCCAGCGGCTCATGCGGCGCTCGTTTGTACATGATGGCGATCTCGCAGTCATAGCCGTGCGCCGGCAGCGCGCGGCACAGGTCGAGAATGAACTTCTCGGGCCCCGAAAGGTAGCTGCCCTGGCGGAAGTGCAGGACTTTGCACGTGGCGCGTCCGAGCGGGGAGGAACGCAACATGATGGCGGTTGGATTCGTCATTCTAACCCAGGATTCAGCCCGGAGGCCCGCGTGCGCCTGACGCGCTACACGATGTACCGGCGAATCCGGACCGTCCTTCCGGCGCCCCTGACCGGCAAGATCCTGGGTATCAGCGGAATCGAAAATTTCTACGACAGGATAGACCGCGGGGCCTCCGAGATGGTTGAAACCCGCTACCCGGAAGTCGACATGCAAAACCTGCCGTTCCCGGACGAGGAGTTCGACTACGTGATCAGCGACCAGGTGCTGATGCACCTGCCCGACGCGCGGCAGGCCCTGCAAGAGGCGTTTCGCGTCCTACGGAAGGGTGGCATCGGCATCCACACGGCAGCGGTGCTGAATCCCATTTTTCTTTACCCCGGCGACTATTGCCGATTTACCTGCGACGGGCTGCGGGCTTACTGCCCCGCCGGCGCCGAAGTTCTCCAGTGCGAGAGCTGGGGGAACCGACTGGCCTTCTGGCTGATGCTTCTTTACGACCCGGTTCGAGCGATCCAGATCCCGGAGCGGCCCGGCCTGCGCCGCTGGCTGGCCACCTACAACGACCCCCGCTACCCCATCCACACCTGGATCGTCGCCCGCAAAACGTGAGTTACCGCCGTATCCACTGCTCGTAGGCGTCCAGCACCGTCCGCCCGCGGTAGACCACCGTTCGAGGCGAGACTTGCCTGCCCTCGCTCTGCTTCGCGGGGACGCCCCCGGGGACGCCCGCTGCGCCCGGACCCTCCGGGAAATACTCGACTTTCATTTCCACCGGCCCCTCGATCTTCCACGGCGCAAACTCGCGAACGCGCTCCACCGCCCGCCGCGCGTGATCCCGGATCTGCGTCTTTGCCTCGGTGTGCGACAGGCTGATCGTCGATCCGCCCCCGGCCAGCCGTTTCACCGCCACCGTTTCCGCCTTGGGCTGCAGCGCCAGCAGTTCGTCGCAGGCGGCCTGGTCGCCGGACAAAAAGATCAAGGGAATGCCGAAGTAGCCCGCGATGGCCGCCGTCTGCCCGATCTCGCCGACCGGCCTGCCGTTCAGGAAAATGTTTTGTACGCTGAAGCTCTGGGAGTGCGCCAGCACCCCGTTCTTCGCCCCCGCCATGGCGTGCTGGCCCACGAACAATATCCCATCGTAGAGCTTCGGTCCGAGGTAATAGTCCGGCGGCGTGGGTTTCCCCTGGATCAGCCGCGCCCGCGGGTGAATCTCGTCGATCGCCAGCGACCGGCTCCCATCGTGGCCGTCCCAGATGACGACCTCCGACGCGCCGGCCGCCAGCGCCCCTTCGACCGCCGCATTCACCTCGCCGGTCAGCAATCGCCGGGTTTCTTCGTATCGTCGCTGCCCCGGCAGCAGTTGCTCGTCGGCATTGTTGACGCCGCCGACGCCCTCCATGTCGGTGACAATGAAAATCCTGGGGCCCTGTGCGGCCGAGATCGCCGCCACCCCCAGCAATAGGGCTATGATGCGAATCATGGTCTTGAGACTCCTCGGCGCCCTGGGAGCCGCCACCGCCGGCTGTTACCTGGCGTTCCTGGCCGCCCTGTCTTTAGTCCTGGGATTGCCCGACGTGCTCCTGATCGTCTTCACGCGCATGGACTTCACGCACTTTGACGCTCGCTGGCCGATCCCCGTTATTATCACCCGCTTCCCCAGCGACGGCTCAGCTTTTCTCTATGCCCTCCACCAGGCCGGCTTCTTGATCTCCGGCGCTGTCTTCCTCTGTCTCGGTCTGGTGGCCGGGCGCCGGGCCAAAGGCTGGCTGCGACTTTGGCTGGATTATATCGTTTTCTGGTCCGGCCTGCTGCTGGTCCTGCTGACGGCGAGTTATGCGATCTGGAATTTTGGACCACTCTACGCAGCTTTGCAAGTGCTGTGGCCGAATGGCTTTCATTCGCTGGGCTTCCGAATTGCGTTGGGCGTCACCCTCGCGGTTGCTTGCGGCGCCGCCGCCCACCTCGCCGTCCGGCAATTGTTGGACAGCGCCGCCGATTCCCGCGCCGACCGGCTGGCCGCTCTGGCCCGCTGGCTGCTGCTGCCCGTCCTGCTTGTCGGCTGGATCGTCCTGCGCCGCGTTTTCCTCCGCTCGAGCGCGCTGCACGCCGCGCTGATCTGGTCGCCGATGCTCTTCGGGCTGCTGGCAGGCTTGCCGGCGGCCCTGCGTTCGGCCCGCCCCGCCCCGGCGTTTCATCCCAGCATCCGAGGCGCGGCGCTCTTGCTCGTTACTTGCGGCCTGACGGTGGGGGTCCTGTTCGACCACGCCGATCTCGCCCGGCAGCTTCATCGTGGCGACTTTGTCCAAAGCGAGTCGCCGCGCTGGCTGCTCGATTTCGAGGCCGGACCGATCCCTCCCGAGCGCCAGCATGATCTGGAAATCGCTGCCAACCGGCGCCTGGGCCTTATGGAAGCCCGCCTCGGCCTTATGGAAGTCCACCTCGGCCTTCCTCCCCGCGCGCCCCGCCTCCATGCCTACTTCTACGTCTCAACGGCCGCCAAGACCGCCCGCACGGGCGACGACGCTCCGTTCAGCCTCGAAGTCTCCCGCCGTGAGGTCCACCATCTGCTCGCCCCGAGCGGTCAGGTCACCGACCCGCGCGGCGAGGCGCTGCTGCTGATGCACACCGCCTGGGGCGAGCCCGGCTCGCCGGACGTGGCCCGGGCCATCGCCCGCTGCGCCGTCGGAAATTTCCACGGCGTCCCCCTCAGCCAATATGCCTCCCGCATCACCCGCGAAGAAGGCTCCTACACCTTGCGGGACCTGCTTCAACGGAAAGGCGACTATCTCTCTCCCTTGGTTGCCGACGCCCTCGGCGGCGCCTGGGTGGAATCGCTGGTGGCGCGCCGCGGCGCCGGCATCCTGCCCGCGCTCTACCGCGAGCCGTTCGCCCCTTCGGCCGAGCAGGAGCAGGAGTGGCAGAAGTATCAGCGTGTCAATGCCGGCTGGCCCGATCCGCCCAAGCGGACGGACCCCGGGGCGTTCTTCCACCGCGGTATCTCGTTCTCGCACTCCGTGGGCGGCTCAGCCGGCTACGGTTCCGACCGCGCCCGCCAGCAACTGGAGCAGATCCGGCGGCTGGGCGCCAACTCGATCGCCATCATTCCCTACGCCTTCACCCGCGCCCCGCGCGACACCGGCATTTCCTTCCGCGCCGACGAGCGCGACGACCGCGTCCTGCGCACCATCGAAATGGCCAAACTGCTCGGCCTGCACGCGACGCTCAAGCCCCAGCTCTGGGCCTCCGGCTTCACCGGCAATATCGTGTTTTCGAGCGATGCCGACTTCGATCGCTGGTTCGCCCAGTATCGCCGCTGGCTGCTCCACTTCGCCCGCATGGCCCAGCTCTCCGGCGCCGACCTGCTGGTGATCGGCAACGAGCTGGGCGGGGTCGCCCGCCGCGAAGCCGCCTGGCGCAGCCTCATCGGAGACCTGCGCCGCGTCTACGCCGGCCCCCTCACCTACGCCGCCAGTTGGGGACCGGATGTCGAAGGCTGTCCGTTTTGGGACGCTCTCGACTACATCGGGGTCAATATGTATTACCCCCTGACTGCGGCCAGCGAGACCCCGCGCCCCGACGCGCCCCAGGTCCGCGAGCTGGTCGAGAAGTTCGCGGCTCTCTCGCGCCGGTACAACAAGCAGGTTCTCTTCACCGAGGTCGGCTACCCCGCCAAGGCCAGCGCCGCCGTCCGCCCCTGGGACGACCGCGAGGGGCAGCTCGACGCCGCCCTGCAGCGCCAGTGCTACTCGACCGTCTTCGAAGCCTTCTACGATCAGCCCTGGCTCGCCGGCCTCTACTGGTGGAAGTGGCCCAGCCAGGGCGACGGCAACGCGTACGACGGCTCCTACAGTCCCATCGGCAAGCCGGCCCTCCAGATCGTCGCCCGATGGTACGGTCGTGTATCATCAAAATAGATATGGCGCCCGAGCAGTTCGAGACGCACCCCAGCCGCTATCAGCACTGGCGGCTGGCCATCGAGCCTCCGCTGGCCTATCTGACCCTGGCGGTGACGGAAGACGCGCCGCTCGTTCCCGGTTACAAGCTGAAGCTCAACTCCTACGACCTGGGCGTCGATCTCGAGCTCGCCGATGCCGTCGAGCGCCTGCGCTTCGAGCATCCCGAGGTTCGCGCCGTCATTCTCACCAGCGCCCACGATCGCGTCTTCTGCGCCGGCGCCAACATCGGCATGCTGGCTTCGTCTTCCCACGCTTTCAAGGTGAATTTCTGCAAGTTCACCAACGAAACCCGCCTGGCCATCGAGGACGCCTCGGCCCACAGCGGCCAGCACTACATCGCCGCCTGCAACGGCGCCACCGCCGGCGGCGGCTACGAGCTGGCCCTGGCGTGCGAGGAGATCTACCTGGTCGATGACGGCAACTCCGCCGTCAGCCTGCCCGAGGCGCCGCTGCTCGGCGTGCTGCCCGGTACCGGCGGCCTGACGAGGCTGGTCGACAAGCGCAAGATCCGCCGCGACCGGGCCGACGTCTTCGCCACGCTCGCCGAAGGCATCAAGGGCAAGCGAGCCGTCGAGTGGCGCCTGGTCGACGGCATCTTCCCGCGCAGCCGCTTCGCCGCAGCGGTGAGGGACCGGGCGCTGGCGCTGGCTGGCAAGGAAACCGCCGCGCGCGGCCCCGGCATCGCGCTCAGCGCTCTCTCGCCAAAGGTGTCTGAAGATTGCATCCGTTACCGCCACGTCTCCGTGCATCTCGACCCCGCCCAGCGCACCGCCGAGCTGACGATCGCAGGTCCCCAAGGGCCGCAGCCCTCTACTCTCGAGGCGATCACGGCGGCCGGCGCCGATTTCTGGCCCCTGCGCGCCTTCCGCGAGGTCGACGACGCCCTGCTGCGCCTGCGCTTCCATTACGACGAAATCGGCCTGGTGCTGCTAAAGACGCGCGGCGAGATCGATGCCGTCCGCGCCGTCGATCGGACTCTCGCGACCCACCGCGATCACCGGCTGGTCCAGGAAATCATTCTCCTGATGGCTCGCACGCTGCGCCGGCTCGACCTGACCGCCCGCAGCCTGTTCGCGGTGGTCGACAAAGGCTCCTGCTTTGCCGGCAGCCTGCTCGAAGTCGCCCTGGCCGCCGACCGGATCTATATGCTGGCGGACCAGGATACCGAGGTCCGTCTCGCATCGAGCCCGCTCAACGCCGGCCTCCTGCCCATGAGTCACGGTCTATCCCGCCTGGCCGTCCGCTTCCTGGCGGAGCCTCAACAGGTGGAAGAAATCCTGCGCCACGAGGAACCGTTCGACGCCACCGAGGGCGATGAAGCGGGCCTGGTGACGGCGGCTATCGATGAGATCGACTGGGACGACGAGCTCCGCGTGGCCATCGAAGAGCGGGCCAGCCTCTCGCCCGACGCCCTCACCGGCCTCGAAGCCAACCTGCGCTTTGCGGGCGCCGAGAACGCCGACAGCAAGGTCTTCGGCCGGCTCTCGGCCTGGCAGAACTGGATCTTTTCCCGTCCCAACGCCACTGGCGAGCACGGCGCCCTGACGCTCTACGGCAAGCCCGAGCGCCCGCAGTTCAACTGGCGGAGGACGTAGTATGTCTCTCTACGATCGGATTCCCAACAACGTCAACCTTTCGAGCGACAAGCGCTTGCAGCGGGCGCTCGAGCACTGGCTGCCCAATTACATGCAGTGGTGGCAGGAGATGGGACCGGAAGGCTTCCAGGCGGACCAGGTCTACCTGCGCACGGCCGTCTCGGTCGAGCCCGGCGGGTGGGCGCACTTCGACTACGTGAAGATGCCCGACTACCGCTGGGGCATCTTTCTCGCCCCACCCGAGCACGACCGGCGCATCGGCTTCGGCGACCACTACGGCAAGCCGGCCTGGCAGGAGGTTCCCGGCGAATACCGCAACGTGCTGCGCCGCATTATCGTGACGCAGGGGGACACCGAGCCGGCCAGCGTCGAGCAGCAGCGGCGCCTGGGCCACCGCGCCCCAAGCCTATACGACTTGCGCAACCTGTTCCAGGTGAACGTCGAGGAAGGCCGCCATCTCTGGGCCATGGTCTACCTCTTGCACTCTCACTTCGGCCGCGATGGCCGCGAGGAAACCGACGAGCTGCTGGAGCGCCGCAGCGGCAACGCCGACAAGCCCCGCATCCTCGGCGCCTTCAACGAGCCGATCGAGGACTGGCTCGACTTTTTCATGTTCACC
>JBGOUJ010000102.1:0-16153 GCA_041477005.1 Terriglobia bacterium
CAGGAGGGGCAGGCTTGCAAGCGCAGAATACGTTAGCGTACTTACCAGCCAGGCGGGCGTTTCTTCTTGGCCTTCTTGGCGCCTTGGCGAGAGATCAATCTTCCAGTCGGTTGACAATCCGTGTAATGCCGTCCTTGATCAAGTCGACATTGAAATTGATCAACAGGCCGTCACCTTTTCAGTGCGCGGCGAGAACATCCGCATCATCAGCCTTCGTAAAGCCAACAGCAGAGAGGTAGGGAGATATGGCTAAGAAGCTCATCCCGCCCACCACGGCGGAAGACAAAAAGATCAATCGGGGAATCGCACGCGATCCCGATACGTTCGAAGCAACCGCAGAGGACTTCGCCCGCGCGAAGCCCGCGAAGGATGTCCTGCCGGCCAATGTCTACCAAGCAGCGCGCCGGCGGGGCCAGCGCGGCCCGCAGAAAGAGCCGAAGAAAGTACCCGTCTCACTGCGTGTCGACCGGGACGTTCTGGAGGCTTACGCGGCCACCGGAAAGGGTTACCAGGCCCGCATGAACGAAGTCCTGCGGCGCGGCGCGAAATCTCTCTAAGAGCGGCGCCGCATGGTCCCCCCACGTGCAGACGCGGGGGCAGGGGAAGGAACAAGCGCGGTTTCACTATTCATAGACATCCCGGCGGTGGGCGATGCGGGTGACGCTCACCATCTTGCGGGCGTCATCGATGATGTACACGACGCGGTAGTCCCCGACGCGGATGCGCCACAGATCCTTGTAACCGCGCAGTTTCCTGCAGCCGGACGGTCTTGGATTGGCGGCCAGGCCATCGATCTTCGGCACCAGCCGCGCGATGAGGTTGTCGCTCAGGTTCTCCAGCTCCCCCCGGGCGGACGGTTTGATGTCGATGGCGTATCTAGCCACGCAGGCGCCCGCGCTTGATCAGATCGGCTTTGATGGTTTCGAGGGGAACGCCTTTCTCCTTGCGCCGCTGTTCCGAGACAAGGCCGTCGTAGAAATCCTCCCATAGCGCCCCGTGTTCGCGAAGGTCAATCTGCACGGCCACCTTGCGGCCCTTCTCGTCGGTCAGAAATTGAATACCGGTCATGATGTTCCTCTCTTTGCGGCTCAAACCATAACCTAGCCCGGCCGCCATGTCCGGTCAAGGATAGGGTGTTATAAAGGACGTTATCACACTCTAATCGGAACCGGCAAGAAAATGGTTTTCGGCGATTGGTCACATGCGGCCTGCGGCTTTCACCTCTCCTTGCGCGCCGCATCAAGAAGAGCGCGCATCTGTTGCCGGGACTTCATGAGCTCCGGAGAAAGAGGCTTTCGTTCAAGAAACGGCTTCAACAGGTCTGGCTTCCTCTTGAGGATGGCCAGTATTGTATCTCGGGTCTTTTGCCTGTTCTCAAGCAGCGCTCGAACATCCGAAGACGAGCCAAGTTCCCGCTCAAGACTCATAATCCTCTTCGCCGCTTCAGCGGTGAAGGCATTGTTGATGGCCAGTTCCAATCGTTCGGTCGTGGCTTCGGAATCAATATTCAGAGCTGCCTGCGCCAGCTCCGAAGTCATCTCGACCCTTGTTTCGTAGGGGCGCGGGTCACTCGCCTCGGTGTTCACCAGCGCCTGCAACGTCATACTCGCTAACTTGAGGTGTAGCTTTGGGTCGGAGGATGGAACGTATAACAAAAGAATGGTCTCAGGGTCGAACTAGGCCTCACGGTAACGCATTAAGTTAATGTGAGTCCGCCCCCCTGGTCCGGCGAAGCTTTCGAGCATGTACATAGTAGCCAACTCCTCCGCGATGGCCTCGGGCGACCCTCTGCGCTGGGAGTCTGGTGTCCCCCTGGTTTGGCAGGCCAGATCGCCGGTTAGCGCGAGGAGCCGAGGGGCCGAGACTCAGCTCCGCCCCAGTGGAACGAGTCGCGGCCTGGTACAAGAGAGCATGCGTCACGGCGACTCCCAAGGTGATCCCAAAGCTGCTCGACGAAGTGGTGGCCGCTGCTGCACCTGGAACCATTGCCCCGGCTTGCCCAAGAATCGGCCCTTTTTGCACGCCCCTCGCCCATCCCTCTTGGCATCCCTGCAATCATAGAGGCAGGGGTGTAGCAGCCGGCGCGCTCCCAGCCAGGAGCCCACGGAACGGATATGTTTCTTGCACAAACAAAACCAATTCCACGAATGGAATCAAGCACTTGCGTTTTTCGGGCCGGCCCATGAGCACAATTTCGTGCACGCAGGCGCCCGCCCGCGAGAGCCGGCGAAGGTCCAACTCCATCCTCTCTCGAAAAGCCACTCCATCTCCCGCGCCCCCGGGGTGGTCCCACGTTCCCCGACCTTGGTCCAAACCGCCTCACGCCACTCCCCTCTTGCCAATCCGGCATGTTTGGGGCGCGTGCAATAATAAGAGCCGGAGCCTTTTGGGAGCTATGCGTCGCGCGAAGCTGGCTGTTTTGGTACTGGCTTTGGCCGCTGCGGTCGGCGGAGCCACTGATAAGGACGAGGCTGTGGTCGCCGCCGGGCGCAAGTATTGGGTTTTTCAGAAGCCGGTTCGGCCCGAGGTTCCGCAAATCGAAAACTCGTGGATCCGCACGCCCATCGACGCCTTCCTGCTCGAAGCACTTCGTGACCAGAAGCTTTCGCCTTCGCCGCCGCTCGACCGCGAGCGACTGCTGCGCCGCCTTTATCTGGACCTGACCGGCTTGCCGCCGGAGCCGGGGGAGATCGACCTTTTTCTGCGGGACCGTTCCCCGGATGCCTATGAAAAAGTGGTAGACCGCCTGCTCGCCTCGTCCCATTACGGCGAGCGCTGGGCGCTGCGGTGGCTCGACGTGGTCCGTTATGCCGACACCAACGGCTACGAGGCGGACGCCCTGCGCCAGCAAGCCTGGCGCTATCGCGACTACGTGGTGCGGTCGTTCAACAGCGATAAGCCGTACGACCGGTTCGTCCTGGAGCAGATCGCCGGCGACGAGATCTGGCCCGGCGACAACGAGGCCCTCATCGCCACCGGCTTCCACCGCTGCGGACCGGCCCACCTCGTGGGCGGCAATCAGGACAAGGAGATGGGCCGGCAGGAAGTGCTGACCGAGATGACTTCCTCCATCGGCTCGGCCTTCCTTGGCCTTACAGTCGGCTGCGCCCGCTGCCACAATCATAAGTTCGACCCCATCCCGCAGGCGGACTACTACCGCTTGCAGGCCATCTTCGCCGGAACCGAAGGCAAGGACGTGGCGATCGCCACGCCGCAAGAAAAGCTGGCTCACGAGGCCGCCCAGAAGGCCTACAAAGCCCGAACCAAGCCGATCGAGGATCAGATTGCCGAGATCGAAAAGCCTTACCGGGCCCGGCTGCGCGAACAGGAGATGGCGAAGCTCGAGCCGAAATATCTCGAGGCTTTCCAGGTTCCCGCCGGCCAGCGCAATGAAGAGCAGAAAGCTCTGGCCAAGGACGCCCAAGAGCAGCTCAAGCTCAACTGGGACGCAGTGGTTGGTGCGCTCACGCCGGACGACCGCGAGCGCCGCGCGGCGTTGCGGCGGCAGTTGCACGAGATCGAGCTCAGCCAGCCGGACCCGCCGCCGGCGGCGTACGCCGTTGCCGACATGCAGGGCGATCCGCCGGCAACCCACATTCTTCAGGTCGGCGATTACAAACACCCGTTGGGCGAGGTCGGGCCCGGTGTGCTGCGGGTGATCCCGGCGACCACGGCCGTTCCCACAACGGCCTCCGGCCGGCGCGCGGCCCTGGCCCGGTGGCTCGCTTCTCCCGACCATCCGCTCACGGCGCGGGTCATGGTCAACCGCATCTGGCAGTTCCGCATGGGGACGGGCCTGGTTCGCACGCCCAACGACTTCGGCCTGCTCGGCGAGCGGCCGACGAATCAGAAGCTGCTCGACTGGCTGGCCACCGAGTTCGTGGCGCGGAATTGGAGCGTCAAGGCGATCGACCGGCTGATTGTACTCTCCAGCGCCTACCGCCAGTCGGCCGCCGACGACCCGGCCAAATCGAAGATCGATCCGGACGACAAGCTCTACTGGCGAATGAACCGCCGGCGGCTGGAGGGCGAGGCCATCCGCGACAACGTGCTGGCCGCCTCCGGCCTGCTCAACCCGCGGATGGGCGGCAAGCCGGTGCGTATTCCGATCGAGAAGGAAGTTTACGACGTGATTTTCACCGAGGGCGAGCCGGACAACCTGTGGCCGTTGGCGCCCGACCGCTCCGAGCAAGACCGCCGCAGCCTTTACTTGCTGAACAAGCGAACGGTGCGGCTGCCGTTTCTGGCCAACTTCGACCAGCCGGATACCATGACCTCCTGCCCGGTGCGGCCGACCAGCACCCACGCCCTGCAGGCGCTGTCGCTGATGAACAGCGACTTCATGCAGGAGCAGTCGGGCGCCCTGGCGGCGCGGCTCGCGCGGGAGTGTGGTCCCGACCAGCCCTGCCAATTGCGCCGGGCCTATAAGCTGGCGCTCGCCCGCGCGCCCCGGCCGGCCGAAATGGAGCTGGGGAGGAAGTTTTTAGCGAGAGGGGGGCTTCTGCCGGACTTCTGTCTGGCGCTGCTGAACCGCAATGAATTTGTTTACATCCCCTGAGCACATCCGCCCGGCTCTCAGCCGCCGGGACGTCTTGCGGGTCGCCGCGAACGGTTTCGGCGCGATAGCACTGGAGCACCTGCTCGAGCGCGAACTCGGCGCCAAGGAGCGGGTGAACCCTCTGTCCGCCAAGCCCTCGCATTTCCCGTCCAAGGTGAAGTCGGTCATTTTCCTTTACATGGTCGGCGGGCCGAGCCCGATCGACACCTTCGACCCCAAGCCGGCGCTCAAGAAATACCAGGGCCAGAAGCTGCCGGAAAGCTACGGCAAAGTGACCAGCCAGTTCACCACCGGCGACACGCCGCTGCTCGCGTCGCCATGGGAGTTCAAGCAATATGGCCGGAGCGGCCTTTGGGTCTCGTCGCTCTTCCCGCGTCTGGCGGAATGCGTCGACGATATCTGCTTCGTCCGCAGCTTTTACACCGAGAGCGTGGTGCATGCGCCGGCTATGTATCAAGTCCATACCGGGCGCATCCTGATGGGCTACCCGAGCATGGGATCCTGGGTGACCTACGGCCTGGGAAGCGAATCGGAGAATCTGCCCGCCTACGTGGTGATGCCGCAGCCGGAAGGCACGCCCGAGGGCGGGACGCCCTGCTGGGGCGCCGGCTTCCTGCCGGCCGTCTACCAGGGGACGCTGTTGCGGAGCGGCCCCAACCCCATCCTCAACCTCAAGCCGCCCCCCGGCATGAACCCCGAGCGCCAGCGCGCTACACTCGACCTCCTCCAGCGGATGAACGACCTCGACACGGCCGACGGCGACACCGAAATGGCCGCCCGCATCAGCTCCTACGAGCTGGCCTTTCGGATGCAGACGCACGCTCCCGAGGCGGTGGATCTTACCAAGGAGAGCGACGCCACTAAAAAGATGTACGGCCTCGACGGAAAACATACCGCCGATTTCGGAACCCGCCTGCTGCTCGCCCGCCGCAGGATCGAGCGCGGCGTCCGCGTCGTTCAGGTCTATTCCGGCGGCGGCCCGGTCAGCATCCAATGGGACGCCCACACCAACCTGGTCGGCAACCACGAGAAGATGTGCTCGCTCACCGACCAGCCGGTGGCCGCACTATTGAAGGACCTGAAGCAGCGCGGCCTGCTCGATTCGACGCTGGTGGTCTGGGGCAGCGAGTTCGGCCGGCTCCCGATGTCCCAGGGCGGGAACGGCCGCGACCACAACCCGCATGGCTTCACCATGTGGTTTGCCGGCGGCGGCGTCAAAGGCGGCCAGGCCATCGGCGAAACCGACGAGCTCGGCGTCCGGGCCATCGGCGACCGCTACCACATGCGCGACTTCCACGCCACGCTGCTGCGTCTGCTCGGCCTCGACCAGAACCGTCTCTGGTACCTCCACAACGGCCGCCATGAAAAGCTCACCGACTTCGGGGGAAACGTCATCCAGAAGGTGCTGGCCTGAGCAGCGTCAGGCAAGAGGTCGGTTTCAAGATTTGACGCCGGGCCTCGGGAGGTAAACAATAACCCCCATGACGCGCTGGTTGTTGAGACTCTTGATCCTCGTCGGTGTCTGCTGCGGCCTGATGCTGGCGGTGGGCCTGGTGGCCAAATCGCTGGTCGGCGGCTCGGGCAAAGCGGCGCTGCTTTCTTCGCTCGGAAAGGCCATGGGCGTGCCGGTTTCGGTGGAATCGGCGGATTTTGATCTGGGCCAGTGGTTTCGGCTGCAGCCGGCCATTTCGCTCGAGAACGTCTCGATCGGAAATCCTCCCGGGTTCCGCGGCAAGTACCTGCTGGAAGCCAGGAAGATGTCGGCCCAGGTCTTGCTGATGCCCTTGCTCCAGAAGAAGATCGAGGTTCACGTAATCCGGGTCGAGCAGCCGCGAATCCTGGTGGAGACGAATGCGCAGGATGTCACGAACGTGCAGGCGTTCGTCCGGGGGCTCTCCACCCCGAGCGGCTCGAAGGCCCACGGAGAGGCTGAGGCTGTTTCCGAACAGGGGCGTGACGCCGGGCTGGCCATCGACGCGCTTTATGTCACCGCCGGAAGGCTGGTGTCTCCGGAAGCGAAAGCCTCCGATATCGATCTGAGCCTGCTCGACTTTTCCACCGATCGCACTTGCCGGGTGGCCATGACCGCGAGGCTTTTCGGTGGCGGCAACTCCCGGTTGCAGGTGGAAGGCCGGGCCGGGCCGTTCGCCCCGGATTCCCTGCCGCTCGATGGAGTGCTTTCGGCGACGATAGCGCCCGGCGAAATCCCGGCTGCCGAGAGGGAAAAGCAGTTTGGAAAGTTTCTCGGGGCCCCGGGAGCGAAAGCGCGAGTGAAGCTGCAGGCGACGGTCAAAGGAGATCTCTACCGCACCTTGAGCGGTCCGGCCAGGTTGACTCTCTCCGACATCTTGATCGGAAAGGATGCCAAGCACGTGCTCGCCCTTGCGGGAGAAGCGCCGGTGGCGTTCTCGGGGGCGGGACTGATGTCCACTCCCCGTTACGACATCAAGATCACGGGTGGAAAGTTGCGGCTCAGCCAGGGGGAGTGGAGTGGTGACGCGGAGATTCAGGTTCACGGCGCGACCACGAGCGGCCACAGCCGGGGCAAGATCCGGAACGTGGAGATCAATGAGCTGGTGAGCAGCCTGACGCCGGCCAACGAGAAAATCTACGGCCTGGTGGAGATCCCTTCCTACTCGCTGCAATTCGCCGGGAAGAATGCCGACGAAATGCTCAGCTCCCTCAACGGCAGCGGCAAGCTCTCGCTCACGCAAGGACGCATTGCGGCGCTCGACCTTCTCGCCTCGATCCAGCGGGCGCTCGAGCAATCGCAGCCGGAGACCGAGGGCGCGAAGGGATCTACGGCGTTCGCGACCCTGACTTCCGACCTCAATGTCGGCCAAAGCCGGCTCGACGTCAGCGGACTTGTTGTGGACGGCCCGGCGACGCACTTCACCGGCAAGGGCACGATCGGCTTCAATGAGGCCCTGCACTTCGATCTCGACGTGCGGGTAAGCGGAGGCGTGGCCGGTTTGGTCAACCGGATCTCCCACCGCGACGCGCAGGCCGAAGCGATCGTGCCGGTGGTCGTCCAGGGCACCGTCAATTCGCCGATCGTTCGACCGAGCGTCAGCAAGCTGGCGACCGGCGTTGCCACCGGCCTGATCGACTCGTTCCTCAAGAAGGCCATCAAGTAGCTGCGCTCAAAGCCACGCTCAAAGCCACATGCTGCAGTCGGTCGAGGCTCTTGGCCCAGTGAGCCTTCATGCGCTCCGCGGCCTTGGCGTGGGGCAGTTGCGCTTACGCATCCAGGCAGCGGGCGTTGCTGTGCTGGACGACGAGCTGCGTCTTGCCGGTTCCGGCCGGCACGGCCGCGTCGCCCCTGTCATCCTCTCAAGCGTCGAGTTCGTAGGCGGCCTTCAGCCAGCACTTGGCCTCGTCGTCGATCTCGGTGAGCTGGGTGATCGGGATGCGGTGAGTGATGCGGTCGCCCTTGGCCAGGCCGCCGGTGTCGATCAGACGGCCGGATACCTTCGTCGCTTTCAGGGCCAGGCCGAGGTCAAGGCGCGTCTGCGTGGTTGGTTTGATCTGGGCGAAGACGTGCCGGCGGTAGAGCGGAACGATTGTCTTACACGGGGAGGCCTTTACGTCCTTGCCGAGACTGAGGCCGAGGCGCAGGAGACGATCGTAGATCGGGCGCAAAGCGGCTTTCGGGCCGGCGAGCATCGCCTCCACCAGAGCTTCCGGGTGGTAATTTGCTGCGCCTCCTTTGCCCCCGGCGCGCTCGGCGATGAAGCCAGCGTAGTTCATTCCCAGGCCGTAGTTCGCTTTGAGCCAGGCGACGCGCTCTTTCCCCGTGGCCGGCGCTGATTGCTTGACCAGCCGGATCCATTCCTCCAGCGTCTTGCCGGTCTTCTGTTTCAGGCCGGCGACCACATTGACCTCCATGGCAAAGCCAGGATGCGTGCTGTAGAGCGATTTTGGCATCGAGCGCACCTCCCCAGTTCGAGCTGGGACAGAACACCTTGTCGTCCTGGCCGGGGGTAGGCCCCGAGTCCGGCGACAGTTGCTAACATCGTCTCGATTACCATGGAAGAACGTGTACCTGCAAGCACCGCGCCTTTCGATTCTGCGATTCTGCTGGCGCTGGGGCTCGCGGTGCGGGCCTGGCTGATCCTGGCCTACCCGATGATCTTCGGCAGCGACAGCGTCAGCCGGCTCGTGAACCGCCATTTGATCATAATGGCGCACCAGTTGCCGGCCTTGCAGGCCTCGATTTACGGCTGGTCGAAAATCTCCGCCGATCCGCTGCTGGTGCGTTGCTGGATGGCTCTGCTCGGGGCGATCGCCGGGGTGGGCTTCTACCGGCTGGCGGCGGATTTGGTGGGCCGGGCCGATGCGTTGTGGGCCGGCCTGTTCTTCGTAACCAACCCGCTGATCCTGGCCTATTCGATCGTGCCCTACCAGGAAATCCTGATGCTGGCCGCCTTGTCCTTCGGCTTCCATTTCTTCTTCCGGGAGCGATGGGTCGCGGCGAGCTTAGCCCTGGGGCTGGCGTGCCTGACGCGGTACGAATCCTGGGCGGCCTGCCCCGTGCTGGCGGTGGCGTATGCGCATCGGCGCAACTGGCGGCCGCTCGAGGTGGTGAAGGCAAGCTTGCTGTTTGGGTGGGCGCCGGCGGCTTGGATACTCTCGAACGCGGGCCTCTCGCCCGGCGGAACATTCGTGGTCGAGAGCTCGATTACATGGGCGCGGCTGATGCGGTACGTCTACATCGGCTGGATCACGGTGAAAAACACGCCGCTTCCGGTGTTGCTCCTGGCCGGCTTCGGGCTGTGGCAGCTTTGGAAACAGCGGCTCCTCCGGGACTGGCGCTTCGCGGCGTTGGGGACTTTTCTGGCGCTGTTCCTGCTCGCGATTCCGTTTTCGGCGCACGGGGATCCGCGGGACCAACAGCGGTTTGTGAGCGCGCGCGAAGCACACCTGCCGGTCGCCGGCATGCTGTTGCTGGCGGCGCTGGGGCTGAGCCACCTCTCCCGCTGGAGGACGCCGCTGGCGCTGGCCGGAGTGGCGTTGGGCCTCTGGGCCGCGAATCGACTGGTGGTGTGGTCGGTCTCGCAGCCGGAGGTGGCGCTGAGCTACCGCACGGCGCAGTACCTGGACCGGACGCTCGGCCCGGGCGAGAAGGCGCTGGTGCTTGCCAAGCCGGTTCCGCCGGAGGGCCTCGAAGCGTACCTGGAGCGGGCGTATCGAGCGGGGGGAGAAGCGGGACGGCGGGGAGCCGAGCGCGTGCTCCAGTCGATTGACAGGTCGCCGCCGGGCTATCAGCGGACGCTGGTCCAGTCGCGGCTGGGGCGGGACCGGCTGCTGGCGGCGCCGGTGGACGGCGTGGCGCCGCAATGGGTCGTGCTGTGGAGTGATTTCCGGCCGGCCACCGCCGAGCAAACCCGAATCTGCGGGCTGGCCGCAGCAGCCGGCGCGCCGGTCGAGACCTTCAGCGCCGGACCGCTGAGTGTTCGGATCTACCGGCTGGCTTTAGGCAGCCGTAATGGATTCCAACCAGCGCCGGGCGAGGGCTTCGGGGCTCGACGAGAAATCCACGGGAAAAGATTCCAGTTCGGCGGCGGCGCGGAGAAAGTGCGCGTAAACACCGCTCGGCGTGGGGCGAAGATCGAGGGAACGCTCCTGGGTTTGGAGGCGCAGCGTGGAGCCGAGCCAGGTGACGCGCACGTTCAGGCGCCGGCTGCGGCCGAGCAGGACGGCCTGGTTCAGCAGCTCGGCGGTGAATGGCGAGGTGCGCAATTGCTGGGCGTACGGGGCGGCGGCCCGCGCGGCGGCGCGCTCGGCCTCGCGAGCCGCTTCGCGGCGCTGCCGCTCGGCCGGATCCCGCTCGGCCTGCGACTCCGCAATTTTCAGATCGTTTTCGAGATTGTCGAGAAAGCCCATGTGCTCTTATTATTATAACCGGACTGCGCTATGATGTCCGTTCCGATGGGAGGCTCTGCATATGCTGCGTAGGCTGAAGGTGTTGCTGCCGCTGCTGGCGGCGTGCCTGGTTTGTGGAAGCGGGGCTTACGGCAAGAATCTGGACATTTACTGGGTCGACGTCGAGGGCGGCGCGGCGACGCTGGTGGTGACACCGGCCGGCGAGTCGCTGCTGGTCGACTCCGGGTGGCGGCGCGACGATAACCGGGACGCCAAGCGGATCTATGAAGTCGCCACCAAGCAGGCCGGGCTGAAGAAGATTGACTACTTCTGGATCACGCACTTTCATATGGACCACGTGGGCGGCCGGGAGGCGCTGGCCAAGATGATTCCCATCGGCAAGTACGTCGACCACGGCGATCGGGTGGAGACGACCGCCGGAGCCGACGCGCAGAACTGGGCTGCTTACCAGGGCCTGGCCACAAACGGCAAGCGGATGACTTTGAAGCCGGGCGACCGGCTGCCGCTGAAGGGACTGAGCCTGGTGGTGGTGGCCGCCAACGGCCAGGCTCTTTCGAAGCCCATCAACGGCGGCGGGGCGAACGCGGATTTGTGCAAGGAGGCCAAGCTCCAGAAACCGGATCGCGGCGAGAACGGCCGCAGCATCGGCTTCCTGCTGAGTTACGGCAAGTTCCAGTTCCTGGACCTGGGAGACCTGACCTGGAACAAAGAAAGCGAGCTGGCCTGCCCACAGAACCTGGTGGGCAAGATCGATCTCTACCAAGGGACCCATCATGGCGCGGAACAGTCCGGGGCGCCGCAGCACGTTTGGGCCATTCAGCCGCAAGTGGCGGTGATGAACAACGGCCCGCTCAAGGGCGGCACTCCCGGATTTTTCGAGGTGCTGCAGAAATCCCCCGGGATCGAGGACATCTGGCAGGTGCACGTGGCGCTCGCGACCGACAAGGCGCACAACACGGCCGAAGCGATGATCGCCAACCAGGAGCCGGAGGAGCAGTGCCAGGGCCACTGGCTGAAGGCGAGCGTGGGGCCGGACGGGAAGTACACGATCACCAACAGCCGGAACGGGTTCAGCAAAAGCTACACCGCCAGGTAGAATTGACGTTTGACGATTGACGATTGCGTGATTGACGATTGCGTGATTGACGATTGCGTGATTGACGATTGCGTGATTGACGATTGCGTGATTGACGATTGTTTGGGAGCGGGGCGGTCTTGCAATCGGCAATCGTCAATGATTTATGAGCGATATCAGCCAGCAATTCCTGACGGCTTCACGCAAGTCGCTTTCCACGTGGCTCGACCGGATCGAGAAGTGCGTGGCGCAGTTGACGCCGGAGCAGATCTGGTGGCGCGGCGCCGACAACAGCAACTCGATCGGCAACCTGATGCTGCACCTGAGCGGCAACGTGCGGCAATGGATCGTCGCCGGGGTCGGCGGGGCGCCGGATGACCGGAACCGCGACGCCGAGTTCGCCCAGCGCGAGCCGCTGCCGGTGGAAGAGCTGCGGGAGCGGCTGCGGGCGGCGGTGCGCGATGCCGATGCGGTGCTCGCGGGACTCCAGGCGGAGGATCTGTCGGGCCCCCGCCACATCCAGGTCTATGACGTAACGGTGCTCGAAGCGATCCACCACGTCACCGAGCACTTCGCCTTGCACGCCGGCCAGATTCTTTACGCGACCAAACTGGTCACCGGCGAAGACCTGGGTTTCTATCGACACCTGCAAGCTCGGCGGAATTGAGGCCCGCCAATCCATGAGAACGGCTCTTCTGTTACTTCTGGGGCTGCCCGCTTTGTTGCCGGCCGCCGGAACGCTGGACATCTATTTCGTGGACGTGGAAGGTGGGGCGGCCACTCTGATCGTGACGCCTCAAAAGGAAGCCCTGCTAATGGATGCCGGCTGGCGGCGCGGCGACGACCGCGACGCCAAGCGGATCGCCGCTGCCGTGAAGCTGGCCAGCGTGGAGAAGATCGACTATTTCATCACCTCGCACTTTCACGGGGACCACATGGGGGGCTTGCCGGCGCTGGCCGGTCTGATCCCCATCTGCAAGTTCATCGATCACGGGGAGCCGGCCGGACCGCGGAATCCCCGGTTCGCGCCGCAATGGGAGACGTACCTGAAGGTGACGCAGGGCAAGCGCTGGTCGGTGAAGCCGGGAGAGAAGATCCCCCTGAAGGGCGCAACGGTGCTGGTGGTGGCTTCCGACGGCCAACTGCTCGACAAGCCGCTCGGGCGCGCGAGCCCGAATCCTTTCTGTCCGGACGCCAAGCTCAAGGAGCCTGACACCGGCGACGATGCGCACAGCGTGGGATTTCTGGTGACGATGGGCAAGTTCCGCTTCCTCGATCTCGGCGATCTGAGCTGGAACAAGGAGCACGAGCTGGCGTGTCCGGAGAGCCGGGTGGGCCGGGTCGACGTCTTCCAGGTCTCGATGCACGGTATGGACCGGGCGGGCGCCCCGGAGCTGGTCTGGTCGCTCAAGCCGGAGGTGGTCGTCATGAATAACGGACCGCGCAAGGGCGGCGCGCCCGGCGCGTACGAGGTGGTTCGCAAATCGCCCGGCCTGGAGGATTTCTGGCAGCTTCATTACGCCGTCCAGAGCGACGCGCAGCACAACACCGACGAGCGCCTGATCGCCAACCTGGGCGAAGAAAAGGATTGCGCCGGAAACTGGCTCAAGATTTCGGCGACAGCGGACGGGAAGTACACCGTTACCAACAGCCGCACGGGATTCAGCAAGAGCTACATCGCGAGGTAGGACCGGCCGGCGGCGCTCCAGCAAGCAGCACTCGGGGGACACCCTTCAAGACAGAGCGGCGGTTTTTCCCGAGCCTGCCGCGACCATGCTTTCCCCTTTTCTGACTCCGGGATGAGATGGTCGAGAATCGGCCAGTGGGCGTCGATCGGGTCTCGTGGATACTGGCATCCTTCAATGGAGCATCGAAGAGATCAACGGTTTCCACCTTTCTATCTGGGGGCTTCATGGGAGAGATTTCCCGCAACGCCGTTTGTGGACCGCGACAGTTTCCGAGTGGGCGAGGATCTGGGAGTTGGCCGACCTTCGATCTACACTACGGGCGTTACTCGCGGGTAATCCAGGCAAGTTCCCAGATCCGGGCTTATTGCATTCTACGATGGCACATCTGTAAGCGCCCTGAGCCAGGTGGAGAGCTACGGGTCCGAATTACCCAATTACTGTTGACATCCAACAGAAGCGGGCGCATAATGCTTCTGTAGACAACCCAAAGGAAGGCTATGGGCCAGTCCAAATCTGACGTCCTGCAAGGGACGCTCGATCTGATGATCCTAAAGAGTCTGGACACGCTCGGAGCGATGCACGGATGGGGCATCGCCCAGCGTATTCGCCAGGTCTCGGAAGACCTCCTCCAAGTGAACCAGGGCACCTTGTATCCTGCACTGCTTCGAGTGGAGCAGAAGGGCTGGATTCGCTCTGAATGGAAGATCACCGAAAACAACCGCCGCGCCAAGTACTACTCGCTTACCCGCTCCGGCAAGAAGCAACTCGAGGCGGAGATGTTCGAATGGCAGCGATTCGCCGGCTTTATGGCGCGTCTGCTCAACGCAACCGAGTAGGAGGATTCTCGTGGCCTGGTACCGCGTGTTCGCTTCTCGCGTGTGCGCAGTGTTTACTGCGCGTCGTCTGGACCGCGACCTTGATCAAGAGTTGCGCTCCCATATCGAAATGGAGACAGAAGCGAATCTCCGGCGGGGCATGCCGCCCGAAGAGGCCCGCTGTGCCGCGCTGCGGGAGTTCGGCGGCATCACACAGACGACGGAGGCGTACCGCGAACGTCGCGGCTTGCCGTTACTCGAAACGCTCTTCCAAGACATCCGCTACGCGTTGCGCGCCTTTCGGAAATCTCCTGGTTTCACCACCGTGGCCATCTTGTCGCTCGCTCTTGGCATCGGCGCCAACACGGCCATATTTACCCTCACCGACCAAGTGATGCTGCGCAGACTCTCCGTTCAGAATCCCGAGGAACTGGTGCGCTTCGAGGCCCCAGGAACCGTCATTGGCATGCAGCGGGACAGCCCGCACACGCTCTCCTATCCAATGTTTAGAGCGCTGAGCGAGCAGAGCAGTGTCTTCACCGGGATGGTTGCCCACTTCGGGACGTACGTTAACTTGATCGGGAACGGTGAGGCCGAGCGCGTCTACTGCGATCTTGTCTCCGGCAACTATTTTCAGGTGCTTGGCGTTCGCCCCGCAATGGGCCGGCTGCTCACCCCCGATGACGACCAGAAGCCTGGTGCTCACCCGGTTGTAGTCCTCGGCTACGAATTCTGGCAGCGGCGCTTCGGGGGCGACCCCTCGATAATCGGGCGCGGTGTAACGCTGAACCAGACCGCGATGACCGTAGTAGGTGTCTCCGAGAGTGGGTTTCGTGGTTTGAGTGTGGACGTCTACCCGGATGTCATGGCGCCCATCATGATGAAGTCCCAGATGACGCCATGGTGGCCTCGAATCCTGAGTCCGCGCGAGGCTTGGCTACACGTGTACGCGCGCCCGAAACCGGGACTCTCGCGCGATCAGGCCGAAGCGGCGATAAACGTCCTCTATCGCAATCTCTTAGCGGAGGAATCACGCCAAATTCAAGGCATTTCCGACAATGTGCGCAGGGAATTCCTGGCTCGCCGACTCCAAGTCGTGCCGGGCCTGCATGGCTATTCCAGCCTCAGGCAGAGCTTCGATCGGCCGTTAGAGATCCTGATGGCGCTGGTCGGGCTGGTGCTGCTCATCGCCTGCGCAAACCTGGCTGGCCTGCTCAGCGCTCGTGCTACGGCATGCCGAACGGAGTTCGCCATCCGCCTCGCGTTGGGCGCCGGGCGCGAACGCTTGATTCGGCAACTGATGACAGAAAGTCTCCTGCTTTCGGTTTCCGGCGGCGCTGTCGGCCTCGCGGTGGCCTCGTGGATGGCGAACAGCCTCATTGCCATTCTGCCATCCGTGGACGCTGCGCGTACGTTCCACGCCGCACCCGACCCGCGCGCGATCATTTTTACCATCGCGGTCAGCATGGTCGCCACAGTCTTGTTTGGACTGACTCCCGCCCTCCAGAGCACCCAGCCCGCGCTCATGCCAAGTCTGCGGAACGAGACGGGCGCCTCAGCGGGCATGGCGAAGGTTCGGTTCAGGCGGGCCCTTGTAGCCGCGCAGGTCGCGCTCTCGCTGCTGCTCACCATCATTGCCGGCCTGTTCGCCCGGACGCTATACAACGTCAGGACTATGGATCTGGGCTTCTCGAAGCAGAATCTCATCGTCTTTAATATCGACCCGACTCTGAACGGTTACCCCAGAGCGCGAATACATTCACTGCTCGACCAAATCGAGCAACGCCTCAAAGCGATTCCCGGTGTGCGAGGAGTAGCGATCGCAGGCGGGGCGCCAGGGACACCGTTCAATGACAGCAGTGATCACGGGCCCGTGAAGATCGAAGGCTACGACGTTCAACTTGGAGAAGAAATCAGCGTCAACGTCATGGCCATTGGTCCTGGATTCTTCTCCGCCCTCGGTGTGCCGTTGGTCGCCGGCCGCGAGTTTGCCGAACTCGATGCACCGGGTTCTCGCCGCGTAGTGATGATCACAAGGACGATGGCGCACCGCTACTTTGGCGGAAACGCGATCGGCAAACACATCGGATGGCGCGACATACCGGGGCCACCGTCTTTGGAGATCGTAGGC
>JBGOUJ010000103.1:0-16075 GCA_041477005.1 Terriglobia bacterium
ATAGGGCCCGGGCGCGGGCAGCTTGGCGACGACGAAGAAACTGGCGTAGCCGTTGCGCGCCACGCCCGGCGAAATCACCTCCCGCCGCCGCCCACCCCGGTCGGCCGCGATGATATCGCCATGAATCGAGGGCCGCTGCAGCTCGGGATAGACCAGAACCTCCTGCGCCGGAGCGCCAAGCGCGGCGGCAAACAGGAGTACTAAGAGCAGCATTCCAACATGATATCGGAACTTGCGCCCGCCAGTTTTTTGCAAACGCCTCAGGCCGAGCCGCGGCGCTCCCTGAGCGGGTAGGTTTCTAAGGTCCCATTTAACAGACTCTTCATCGTGTCCCGGCCCCACTGTCTGTCTTGGTTCGTTATCATGATCCTTACCCCCTTTTTCGTAACCAGAGCCGGCCAAAATTTGGGCGCCAAGCAGGAGTTGGGGCGCCGGACGCCGGAAGTCGCATAGAATGCCTCAGCAAGCAGACCACTTATACGAGTTCGGGCCCTTCCGGCTGGACGTCGCGGAGCGTCTCCTGAGGAGGCAGGGGCAGGTGGTGCCGCTGACGGCGAAGGTCTTTGACCTGCTGGTGGTGCTGGTGGAAAACCGGGGCCGGCTCGTGGAAAAGGATTACCTGCTGAAGACCATCTGGCCCGACAGTTTTGTGGAAGAGGCCAACTTGAGCGTCAACGTCTCGGCACTGCGGAAGGCGCTCGGCGAGCTTCCTAACAACCCGCAGTATGTCGAGACAGTGCCCAAGCGAGGCTACCGCTTCGTCGCGCCGGTGAAAGAGGCCGCGGACGGCGCGTCGAGCAGCGGGGTAGAAGAGCGGACTAAATCGGCGCCGGAGCCAGCCCCCACCGAGGCGCCGCGCCCACGCCGCGGGTGGCTGCTCGGAGTTGCTGCTGCGTTGCTGGTCTTGTGCGGCGCCGGCGCCTACCTGGTGCTGCAGAATGTCCACAAGGCCGACGGGCTGCTCGTCACCGACATCCGCTCGATTGCGGTGTTGCCGTTCCTGCCGCTGGCCGGTGACGAGTCTCAGAACTATCTGGGTCTGGGAATGGCGGACGCGTTGATCACCAGGCTGAGCAACATCCGGCGCGTGACCGTGCGCGCCACGAGCGCCGTCCTGAAGTATTCCTCCTCCAAGGATCTCCTCGCGGCAGGCAGAGAGCTCGGCGTTGACGCGCTGGTCGAGGGGCGGATCCAGCGGCAGGACCGAAACATTCGGGTGACGGTGCAACTGCTGCGGGTTCGGGACGGAGCGCCGCTCTGGGCGCAGACGTTCGATGACTCCTTCACCAATATTTTTCAGGTGCAGGACTCCATCTCCGAAAAGATTGCCGGCGCAATTTCCCTTAAGCTCAGCGAGCCGGAGCGGCAGAGCCTGACCAAACGCCACACGGAAAATACCGAAGCCTACCAGCTTTACCTGCAAGGCCTGTATTTCGCCTCCAAACGGACCCAGCAAGGGACCGCAACCGCCATCCAGTACTACCAGCAGGCAGCCGCGAAGGATCCCGAGTACGCCCTGCCCTACGCGGGGATGGCGTCCTGTTACATAACGCAAGCGGGCGTGGGACTGGGAGAGGAGCTGCGCGAGAAGGCGCGGATGGCGGCCATGAAAGCCAGCAACCTGGATCCGGGGCTGGCGGAGGCTCACGTAGCGCTGGGCCAGGTGCTCATGCGAGGCGATTGGGACTGGGCGGGCGCCGGCCGGGCTTTCGACCGGGCCATCACCATCGACGGGAACCTGGCCCCGGCGCACTGGGCCAAGTCCACGCTCCTGACCGCGCAAGGACGCCACGAGGAGGCCATCCGGGAGATGGAGATGGCGTGCAGCTTGGACCCGGCATCCCCGGCGATGAGGTCGGATCTCGGCTGGACCCTTTACTGCGCCCGCCGCTACGACGAAGCGATCCAATACTCCAGGAAAGCCGTCGAGATGGACCCGTGGTCGTTTACGGCCCACCGGGAGCTGGCCAAGGAATACCTGGTGAAGTCGATGTATGCGGAAGCAATCGGAGAGTGCCGCAAGACCCTGGATCTGGTCGGTGGCCGCCGGAGCCGGGAACTGGCCGACCTGGGGTACGCCTACGCCGTCTCCGGAAACCAGGCGGAAGCTCAGGCTATCCTGGCTGAGCTGAAGCAGGGCAGCCGGAATGAGGCCCCTCCTTACTACGCCTTGGCGGTTCTTCAGGCCAGCCTTGGGGAGAAAGATGCCGCCTTTGAGTCGCTGGAGAATGCTTGCCGGCAGCGGCTGTCACGGCCCATTTGGATGAAAGTCGACCCGGTGCTGGACCCTCTGCGCCGAGATTCCCGCTTTCGAGACCTTCTGCGGCGAAATCGCCTGGCCTCTGAGTAGCCCGAGCGTCCTTCGGTCTCCCGAGCAACCCTTTTATTTTGTTAGGAATAGAGATTTTGGGAATCTTTTGGAGGATTCTTGGACGGCCTTAAGGACGTTTCTGGCCGCTTCCTCGTACTGTGCTGCCATGGAACAAATCGCCGCCGGTCCCCCCGACATGCCCGGACTCGGCGGCCTACCCTTTGCTGGAACCGTCGGTGATGGCGTTACACCCGAACAGGACCTGCTCGCCCGCGCCCGCCGTGGAGACCGCCAGGCCCAGGGTGAGCTCTACGAGCAGCACATTCACGGGTCGGTAGCCATCCGCAGCCTCCTACGCCGGGCTGTCCCTTCGGAAGCCGAACGGGAGGACCTGCTTCACGAGATCTTTCTGGCCGCCGTGGAGGGCAAGGGCGAGTTTCGGGGCGAGGCGCGGCTGTCCACTTACCTGTTCCGGGTAGCCCAACTGACCGTGCTGGACGTCCACCGGGCCGCCAATACGCAAAAGCGTGGCGGTCATATCCGGCTGGTGGGAGAGGCGGAGTGGACCGAGAATCCAGCGCTGGAGCCGTCGTCTCGGCCGCTGGAGTATGAAGAAGTCGAGGTCCGTCTGGCCCTTGACCGGCTGATGGAGGAGGTCCCGGAGGCCTTCCGCGCCGCGCTGAGGCTGCGCATTGTGTACGAGTTGGACTACCAGCAAATTGCCGATCGCCTGGCCATCCCCTTGAATACGGTCGCCACCCGTATCTTCAAGGGCAAGACAGTGCTGGTGAAGTTGCTCCAGCAGTCAGGGTTCAAGATCGGTGAGATGCATGCCCGCCCTGCATAGAGCCGCTCCCCTTTAGCCGGAGCCGCATATAAACCATCGCGGCGAGTGGGCGCCGGCCATAGAACGGCTCGATGGCGGAAGGAACCGTGTGCAGGGTCACGTTGCCCCCGAACCCGGTTTCCACCCCTGGGAATAATTTCACGTCCCGGGTGTATCCCAAGGTGTAGGCGGCGATGCGGAAGTTCGAGCCGATAGTGCGTTCCAGCCGCTCCTTGAGGGCCGGGCGGTCGTCGAACAGCTCATCCTTATCCACCAGCTCGAAGCGTCCTGTCACGTAGTTCTTGTGGCGAAACTGCAGAACAGATTCAACCAGAAAGGAATTGAGGTTCCGCTGCGCGACCGTCTTGTGGTTGCGGCCCCAGATGAAGCTGGAGGCCCAGTTTCCGGCCGCCAGGGGCGTGTTGTAGGTGATGGAAGCAGTGGAGCGCACAATGTCGTCCCGCTCGAGCTGTTCGGGCCGGGTCAACCGGCCGACCGATACCTGCCCGCTCCAGTTCCGCGCCGGCGTGAGGGTCAGCCGGCCGGCCCAGGAGTCGATTGCGCCGTGGTCGATGTTCCAGCGGCGCTCATTGGGCTCGGCGCCGTGGAAGCCGCTCGCCTCGAGCCGGAACATGCCGTGAGTGATCCCGGTGGTGACGACTTCGTTGACGATGTGCTGCGAGTCCTGCAAGTGATGGGAAAGCGTCGCCTGTGGAAGCTCCGCCGCCGAGATGCGGTGGGGATAGGCGACCGGGCCGAGGGCTGGATCGCCCACCGGCGCGAGATAGAGATGCCAGGCAGTCTTCTCCCCGAGCGGGCGGGCATACTGGAAAGACAGTTCCATGAAAAAATCGTGGGGGTGCTGGCCGTCGACAATGGGCTTGCCGAAAGCGGTCTCGCCGGTCTGAAACAGCAAGGGATAGCGGCGATCGGTCACCGTAGCGGGATCCAGGCTCAGCATGCTCCGGAACTGTACGGTTCCCCGGCGGGCGCGGTGCTGGGCCACGCCCATGAACCAGTTCGCCGAGAAGAACTTATCTCCACCACGCGGGCCGCTCTGCTGCTCCTCGACCAGGAAGGCCACGCCGTGGAGTGCGAAATGCCACGAGCCGGCCCGCAGGTGAATCATCTCCGCCGGCGAAGAGGCGGGGTTGGCGCTTGTGCCGGAGGCGCCATGATCCGCCGGCGCCTCAGCATCTCCGTCCATCGCGTGGTGGTGCTGGGCATCGAGAAGAGGCGCCGCCAGCAGCCATACCCACAGAAACTTATTTCGAAGGCGAAAGAATTTGTGCCGGATCATAAATGTTTCCACCTTTGACCACGCGATGAACTTTACGAATACTGCGGATGTCGGCGAGCGGATCGGCGTCGAGCACGACGAGGTCCGCCAGCTTACCCACTTCACTGAGTCAGACCGACCTCATTCTGGGCCAGCAGCGAGCTGCTGGTGGGCTCAGCTTCTTCATGGCCGAATCCCCGGAATATTCAGCCGAATCCGGTAAAGGCCGGTCTCGGCCGTCATGTAGAGCGTTCGGCCGTCCTCGTCTCCCCAGGCCATATTGTGCGGGAGTTGCGGGGGAACAATCATTCCCAGGTGCTTGCCCTCCGGCGAAATGATCCAGGCGCCGCCGGGCCCGGCGACATACAGGTTGCCTTGCTGGTCCACTTTCATCCCGTCCAATGCTTCCTCGCCGGGCGCACTGTTCATGTCGAAGAAGACCCGGCCGCCCGAGAGTGAGCCGTCCGGATGCACCTCGTAGCGCATGACGACCTTGTTCTTCGCGTCCCAGTTGGTGACGTAGAGGTATTTCTCGTCGGGCGAGAACGCGAGGCCGTTGGGGCCCGTGAAATCCGTGCTCACCAACTTGAGCTTCCCGTCCCGGAGACAGAAGACGCCCGAGTACGACAGCTCTTTCCGCGGGTCATCGAAGAACTTCGGCAGGCCGAAGGGTGGGTCGGTGAAATACAGAGTTCCGTCGGAGCGGTAGACCAGGTCGTTCGGGCTGTTGAGCCGCTTGCCCTCGTAGCGATCGGCCAGAACCGTGATCACGCCATTCTTTTCGAGGCGGACGACGCGCCGGCGGCCGTGCTCGTTGATGGTGAGCCGGCCCTCGCGGTCGAGCGTCAGTCCGTTCGAGCCGGGCTGGCCGTACTCGCCGATGTCCGGCCCGGCATAGCCACTCTTGGTCCGGAACACGGAAACCTGGCCGTCCGGCGTCCAGCGGTAAATGGTGTTGGCGTTGGGATCACTGAACAGCAGGTAGCCCCCGTCGCGGACCCAGACCGGGCCTTCGGTAAACAAGAAACCGTCGGCGAGCTTCTCAATCCGGGCGTCGGCCGGAACAATGGCGTCCGCCGCCGGATCGAGCCGGAGCACTTTGCCGAGACTCTCGCGAGGCGCGGCGGCGCGGCCCTCTTTGTAGAAATCGAGAGTCGCCGAGCGGATCCAGATGAAGTTTTCGGGGCTGTAGGAAATCGGGCCGTTCATTCCGAAGACCGCGAGCTGGATCTGCTGGCCCGGGCGGACATTGCGGCCGATCACCACGCGGTTCGGAGCATTGAAGCCCTTCACCACCTGCCCGCCGCTCTGCCCGAGGACCAGCGGTATCTTTCCATCCACCCACACCTCGGCGTAATCGTCGATGACGATTTCAAACGCCACGGTGGAGCCGGTCGGATCGAAGCCGCCGATTTTCTCGGGGACCGTCACCTTGATGCGGTACCAGTTGAAGCAGATCCGGCCGGTGGACCGGCGGTGATCGAGCGTGGCCGGGTCGAGCGCCTCCCAGGCGGAGTCGTCGAAATCGGCGGCCCCGGCCTTGGGTGTGTAGTCGTAAGTCTTAATGGGCTTGCCGGTGGGCTTGAGGTCCGGCCCCGGACCACGGAAGTCGACCTCGATGATCTTGGTGTCACTGTAGCGCCACTGGCCTTTCGCCAGCCGGGCGCCCTCCGCCGTCATCAGGTCGATGACGGCGTCGGGGCGGCCGGTGGGTGGGTCCTGGGGGACCGTGGCCACCGGCCCGGCGGCGGCGAAGCCCGCCAGCAGGAGCGTTGCGAGAATGGTTCGTCGAGTGTACATGGAATCCTCCCTAGCGGACCTTCACCACGTAATACGTCAGCGGGCCGTTGACTTGCTGGAACCAGTGCGGCACGCCGTTGGGGATAATGATCACGTCGCCCTTGGCGATCTGGCGGGTTTCGCCGCCCCGGATGGACTTCCCCCGGAACTCGTCGGGCTCGGTGGCCTTGCCGTCGAGCATCTCGCCACCGGTGATGACGGTAGCCGTGCCGTCGAGGACGTGGACGATGTCGGTGTCCTTGGTGTGCACCTCCACCATGCCCGGCCCTTCGCGGCGGCTGGCGTGAACCATGTAGTTCGTGCCGTTGTTGTAGAGAACCGCCCCCTTGGCGAAGGCCTGCGCCACCTTGTCGCTCCCGTAGAAGGTCACGGCCGAAGTGGCCATCATTCCTTCGAAGGCTTTGGAACCGGCAATGGCGAGCTGCTCATCCTGCGGGGCCGATGCCGCGCCGCTCACGCCGACCCCGCCGACAATCTGCCCGTCGACCATGATCGGTATCCCGCCTTGCAGCGGTGTGAAGGGCGTGACCTCGGCGACGGTCACCATCGACGTGCGGCCCTTGCCGATGACCTCTTCGAAAAACTTCGTGGGGCGCTGGAACAGGACCGCCGTGCGCGCCTTGCCGATGGAGATGTTGGCGCCGGCGGCAAACGTGTTGTCCAGCCGCTCCAGAGCCATGAGGTTGCCGCCGTTATCGACGACGGCGATGACGCCGCCCGGAGCATTGAGGCGCTTTGCTTCGGCTGCCGCCGCCGCAATCACCTTCTTCGCCCCGTCCAGCGTGAGAGTTTTCTTATCCACCACCTGCGAGGAGGCGGCGCCGGCTGCGCTCAGGACTAACAGCGCCGCCGCGAGAGAATTCTTGAGTTGTGTGTTCATGATTTTTTCCTCCCACCGGTTGATCCCCTGCCGGGACCAACCGGCATTGGCTGATGTTCCTCGGTTCACTTCACCGGCGCCTCGAACGCCGCCTCGCCGAGCAGGGTTTCCGCCCACGCGCACCAGATCTGAACCTTGGCCACGTCACGGATGTAGGACGGAAGCGTGATCGACTTGTTGAGCTTGTCGCCCTTGACGACGAGCCGCTGCAGCAGGTACGTGTTGCCTTTCGAATCGACTACCTGCCAATGAGGGGCCGGTGTGTCGGGGACCTTGAAGTCATCCGACAGGGTCAGCACGTTCTGGTTGCCTTGCTTGGTGTGGGTGACCATGCCGGTGTTGGCCTTGGCGCCCGCGAACATGCCGGTGGTATGGCTGTCGTGGCTGCTGGCGGCGAGCAGGCCCATCGCCAGCACCGCCGAGACGGCCGCGATGCGAACGGATCGAAAGTGACAAAAGTTGGACATAGCGATCTCCTTGTGTATTGTTGATGTCGGCTGTATTTCGATTGGCCGACTACGAATACATTAGTCGCGGACGGGGCGCGGGATCTTCCCGGCAACGGAAGATTGTGGAATCGAGCGATCGGCGAGCGGAGAGACTTTCTGAGGACGGCCCTTCCGAGCCCGGGCCGCGAATCGATAGAGAAGCAGCACGGCGAGAATCGCGCCGTAGAGCAACGGCAGCCGGATATCGGATTTCACCAGCCAGTAGTAATGCACCACGCCGGCGGCGGCGGAGAAGTAAATCAGCCGGTGCAGTTGCTGCCAGCGCTGGCCGCCCAGCCGCCGGATCCACCCCGTCGTCGAGGTGACCGCCAGGGGAACCATCAGCAGGAAACCGGCGAAGCCCACGGTGATGAAACGCCGCTTGGCGACGTCCTTCAGGATGTCCGGTAGGTCGAAAAACTTGTCGAGCCAGAGAAACGTGAACAGATGCAGGGTTCCGTAGAAGAACGCGAACAGCCCCAGCATGCGCCGGAACCGGATCAGGGCTGGTTGATTCGCCAGCTTTCGGAGAGGGGTTATGCTCAGGGTGAGCAGCAAGAAGCGAATCGTCCAGTCGCCGGTGCTGTGGGTAATGAACTCAATGGGGTTCGCCCCGAGGGCCTGATGCAGGCCCCGCCAGCCGAGCAGCAGCAAGGGGCTCAGCGACAGCAGGAAAACGGTAACTTTGCTCCACTTGCTGGAGAGGACGGAGTTCGTGCTCATCGGCGCCGGTCCCCTCAAAAGTTCTTACGCAGGTCCATTCCGGCGTACAGGCCGGCCACCTGGTCGCCATAGCCGTTGAACTTTAGGGTGGGCCGCTTGCCGAATTCCCCCAACCGGCGTTCCTTCGCCTGACTCCAGCGGGGATGGTCGACCTCGGGATTGACGTTCGAATAGAAGCCGTACTCGTGGGACGACGAGAGGTTCCAAGTGGTCGGAGGCGCGCTCTCGGTGAAGCGGATCTTCACAATGGACTTGATGCTCTTGAATCCATATTTCCACGGGACGACCAGGCGCAGGGGCGCGCCGTTCTGGTTGGGAAGGACCTCGCCGTAGAGCCCCACGCATAACAACGCCAGCGGATGCAGAGCTTCGTCCATCCGCAGCCCTTCTACGTACGGAAGTGAGATGCCCGCAAATCTGCCGGCGGGCATCTGCTTGAGGTCGTAGAGGCTTTCGAAGGCGACGTACTTAGCCTTCGACGTCGGCTCCACCTGCTTGATGAGAGCGCTGAGAGAAAACCCGATCCAGGGCACCACGATCGACCACCCTTCGACGCAGCGGTGCCGGTAGATGCGTTCCTCGAGCGGGGCGATTTTCATCACCGCGTCCAGGTCCAGGGTCTGCGGCTTCGCGACCGCTCCCTCGATCTTCACGGTCCAGGGCGAGGTGCGGAAGTTCTTGGCCAGCTCGGCGGGCTGTTCTTTGCTCGTGCCAAACTCGTAGAAATTGTTGTAGTGAGTCACGTCCTGGTACGACGTTGGCTTCTCAGTCGTGCTGAAGGGGCTTTTCATGGTCGCGTTCAGCTTTGGGCCGGCGTATGCTACCTGCGCCGGAGCCGCCATCCGAAACAGCTTCCAACCGGCCGCCAAGCCCAGGGCGCCCCCGGCCAGGAAGCGACGGCGGTTCAGGTAGCCTTGCTTCGGAGTGACTTCGGAGTACCGGATTTCCAGGGGCCTCTTAATGATCATTGTCTCCCTCGGGTCTCATCGCTTTCCATCGACTGCCCACACACCAATATAGTTGCGGACTGAGGGCGGAATATTCCCGAAAACGACGCTCGCTGGGCGGCTTTTCTCGTCCTGATGGGAGACGGTAAGGCGCCAGCGACCCGCAGCGTCTATTCGAAGCGTGGGTTTGCTTCGGGTTTCAAGGGATATCGGGGACCGCGCCGAACTTAGCGGGGATCTCCTGCAGATGCCTACTCGGAGCCCTTTTTCAGCAGCCCGCTAAACTCCTTCCTCGTCTTTTGAATCTTTGGAATCGCGTTGGCGATTACGTAGGGGTGGTTGGGATTCCGCTTGACGAAATCCTGGTGGTACTCTTCGGCTGGGTAAAAGCCCTTCAGCTCGCTCACTTGCGTCACGATCGGCTTACTGAATACATGGGCCTGCTCGAGCTGCTGGATATAAGCTTCCGCCACCTGCTTCTGTTCTTGCGTGACAAAGAATATCGCCGACCTGTACTGCCGGCCGTGGTCCGGACCCTGACGATTCAACTGCGTCGGGTCGTGGGCGACGCTGAAGAAGATCTTGAGCAGTTGACCGTAGGAGATCTGCGCGGGATCAAAGGTAATCTGGACGGACTCGGCGTGATCCGTTTTCCCCGCACTGACGATATCGTAGTGAGCCGACTTCCGATCGCCGCCGGCGTATCCGGAGATAACCTTGTCAATTCCCCTGATCAGCTCAAAGACAGCCTCGGTGCACCAGAAACAACCGCCGGCGAACACCGCCGTCTGTCTTTCCTTGGCCGAAGAGCGTTGAACATCGATCGCCGGATCCGGCAAGGGACCAACAGCGGCGGCCCTCGATACCAGGCCCGCGTGAAGGATAAAGAGACCCGCCAAGAGGATCCTGGCGCCTATAGTTCTGAACATGGGTTCTCCTTATCCATCGGTAGCCGGTTTCTGGCCCCTGGGGACAAAATCGAGAGATGCCGAGTTCATACAATACCGGAGGCCTGTGGGGCGCGGCCCATCGTTGAAAACGTGACCGAGATGCGCATCGCACCTGGCACATACCACCTCATCACGAACCATTCCATGGGAGCCGTCGACTATGCCGGACACGTTCTCTTTGGCGATAGGTTGCCAGAAACTCGGCCAGCCGGTGCCCGATTCGAACTTCGTCTTTGAATCGAACAGGGCGGTCTTGCAACAGATGCAGTGGTAGATCCCGTCCGCATGGCTCGCGTGATACTTCCCTGTAAAGGCGCGCTCGGTGCCCTGGCGTCGCGTCACTTCGAACTGCTCTGGCGTCAGTTGCCTGCGCCATTCGGCTTCGGCCTTCTTGATCTTTTCCACGTTCTTGACTCCCAAGGGACGTCCGTCGGCGTCAAACTCCGCTATCTTGACCATTGTGCCGGCCCCGAGAAGCCGGGGCAGGTATTGGGAAACACACCCTGTTACCAACGCGCCTCGGAGCCAGGTAAACAGAACGGCCCGGCGATTGATTGGCATATGGTGCATGAACTTTTCCTCCCATAGCGCCATACACCATTATAGCTGGCGGCCGAGGGCGGAATATTCCGGAGAACGACGCTCGCCGGGGCGGTCGTCGTCCTGATGGGAGACGGTCGGCGCCCGAAAGGTCATGAACTGCACGATGTCCTTGGAGAAGAGCACATCCAGGGTCCAGTCCAAGGCGACCCGCAGCTTCTTTTCGAAGCGCGGCAGTTTGCTCAGGTAGATGGTTCGCCAGAGCCACCAGGCAAAGAATCCTGAAAAATTGACCCCCATGATGTTGGCCACACCGGTGCGCTTGCCGATGGCGGCCAACTGGCCCAGCGCCGCAAAGCGGAAAGGCCGCTTCTGGCCTCCGCGGACGGCGGCCGAGATGTTTTGAGCCAGGACCTTGCCTTCCCGCAAGGCGTGTTGCGCCGTCGGCGGGCAGGCTTTTCCGGTCGTGGAATCCGGAATCACAGCGCAGTCGCCGAGCGCCCAAACCCCCGGCCAGTCCGGGGCCTCCAGGTATTCGTTCACCATCAGCCGGCCCCGGTCTTTCTTGCAAGGAAGCGCCGCCAGGAGCGGATTCGGCGAGGTGCCGGCAGTCCAGATCAGGGTGTTGGTGGGAATCCTTTCGCCGTCGCTCAATTCCACGCCCTGGTCCGAGACCCCTTCCACTTTGGTGTTGAGCCGGATCTCCACCTTCCTCTCGGCGAGTTTCTTCCCGGCGTAAACGCCAAGCTTCTCGCCAAGCTCGGGCAGAATCGCGGGGCCTTGATGCACCAGCACCACGCGCAGCAAATCCTCGCTCAGGCGAGGATAAAACGGCAGCGCCTCGCGGACGAAATCGTTGATGGCAGCCACGGTTTCGACGCCGGCAAAGCCGCCGCCGGCGACCACAAAGGTCAGCAGCGGCCGCACCTCTCCGACACACTCGCTATCGGCTTCCTCCAGGCTCGCGATCAGGCGATTGCGCAAAGCGATAGCATCGCCGAGCGATCTCATCGTCAGGGCGCGCTCCTCAAGACCGGGCAGGTTATAGAAGTTGGTGATGGAGCCGAGGGCGATCACCAGATGGTCGTATTCGAGCTGATGGTGATGGTGATCGAACCCGTGCGAGACGGCAACGCGCCGAGCGGTCAAGTCGATCGACTCCACCTCACCGGCGAAGAAGCGGACCCGCCGCAGCAGCTTGCGGACCGGGTTGACGATGTTGGTCATGTCCAGGTCGCTCGCGGCGACTTCGTGAAGCATCGGCGTGAACACGAAGAAGTTCTCGCGATTCACCAGCGTGACCTCCACATCGGGATCACGCGCCAGGGTTTTTTCCAGTTCGATGGCGGCGTAGAGCCCGCCGAAGCCGCCTCCCAGGATCAGGACCTGTTTTCGCTTGCCGGAGCTCATTGTGCAGCCGCCGTCACAGGTCGCTTTGGCGCGGCCTGTTTCCGCGCAACCGGCCGGGCCGCCGGGCGGGCAACGAACACGTCTTCGACCGAAGCGCGCAGCAGCTCAGCCACGCTCCACGCCTGGGCTATGCAGCCGCGAGGACGGTGCGGCGGATCGCCGTCGAAGATCTCGGAGACCTGTCCCAGGCCCGCTTCCTGCAGGTGCTGGTCGAAACCGGCCAGCCACTGAGCGGCCTGCCGCCGTGCCGCCGCCGTGCCGCCGTTCACCTTCACATACGCGGTGAGGAACGGGCCCATCAACCACGGCCAGATTGTGCCCTGGTGATAGGCGCTGTCCCGATGCCACGGGTCGCCTTCGTAGCGGCCGCGATACTGCGGATCGCTCGGGGCGAGGCTGCGCAGCCCGTACGGCGTGAGCAGATCGCGTTCGACCACCTGCAGCACGCGCCGGGCCTTGTCCCTGTCGAGCATCGTGTGGGTGAGGCTGGCGGCGAAAACCTGGTTCGGCCGGACGGCGCCGTCGCGCGCGTCGCCGTCGACCACGTCATAAAGGCAGCCCGCGGCTTCGTTCCAGAACTGCGCGTTGAAGCTGCTCGAGGCGGAGGCGGCCATGCCGGCATACCGCTGGCGGCCGGCTTCGTCGTCGAACCTCTGAGCGAGGTCCGCCATAATCCGCAGGGCGTTGTACCAGAGCGCTTGGATCTCGACCGCCTTGCCCTGTCGCGGAGTGACCACCCAATCGCCGACCTTGGCGTCCATCCAGGTCAGTTGCACGCCCGGCTCACCCGAGGCGAGCAGGCCGTCGGAATCGACGCGAATCCCGTAGCGAGTCCCCCGCTCGTGCCAGTCGATGATGTCCGCGAGAATCGTGTACAGGTTGGCCTGTACAAAGTCGTAATCGCCGGTGTATTCCAGAAGCGAGCGGATGGCTTCAAAAAACCACAAGGTCGCGTCCACCGTGTTGTACTCGGGCGCCTCGCCGGCATCCGGGAAGCGGTTTGGCAGCATGCCGCGGTCCACGTGGCGCGAGAATGCCAGCAGAATGCTCTTCGCGATATCGGAGCGGCCGGTAGTCAGGGTCAGGCCCGGGAGCGCGATCATCGTGTCGCGGCCCCAGTCGCTGAACCAGTGATAGCCGGCGATGATGGTCTTCTGGTCACCCCGCGCGACGATGAACTGGTCGGCGGCGCCGGCGAGCGCCCGGACAAGCGGTTCCTCTCCTGGAGAAGCGCTGACCACGTCCTGGCGTCGCTGGACCTCCGAGCGGCACAGCGCGGCGGCCCGACCGATGTCTCGCCTCTCCACTGAGACGATCAGGGACGCGGACGGCCGCCGGCTCAGATCGAAGCGAACTACAAACGGGCTGAACAGATCTTCGTAGCAGTCGAGCCCCCGCTCGCGCTCTACCTCGTACTCGAACCCCCGGTACCAGTAGCCCACCGGCTCGCACTCCGCGGCGTCGTGAGCGACGTGGAGCGGCGGCACTCCCTGATAGGGCGCTACCGTAGCCAAGCCCGGCTCCATTTCCACGTGCGGGTCGAGGGCCCCGTTCTCGTGCGTGGTGCTGTGATAGTCGCGGAAGGCGATCAGCGGGCGGACCTCGAGCGTCAGCGCGTGGCCGTCGCCGCCGGGCATCCACTGCTGACCGGCCGGGCCGGTCACGGCGTACTGGATCACCGTGGTGTTCTCGCCGTGCACCATGAAGACAGACTTCTCGATCTCGATCCCTTCGACCGTGTAGGTGAAAACCGGGAATGGATCGAGCCGGAACCCGGTGAGATACTGGTAGCCCTGCGGGTGGACCACGCCCGGATAGCGATTGACCGAAAGATCGAACCGGCGACCGTCAACGATCAGTGTTTCTTCGAGCTTCGATAGCAGAACCAGGCGGCCCACGGGCGGCTTGGTGGCGGCCGTGAGCAGCCCGTGGTAGCGCCGCGTGTTGCAGCCGGTGATGGTGGAGGAGGCGAAGCCGCCGAGGCCGTTGGTCTCGAGCCACTCGCGGCTTAGGGCGGCTTCCAGATTGGCGCAAACTTCCCGGCTGAATTGAATCATGGCGGCCCTCACAGGTCAGCGACCTCGCAGAAGACTTTGATCGAACCGTTGGAGCTGGTCAGCTTCTGGAACAGCTCGCTGTAATTCTCCAGGCCCCGGACCGGGTCGGTCAGCAGGTTGCCCAGCCAGCCGGGATACTCGGCTTCGGCCTGGGCCATATCGCGGACGCCCCCCTCGAAGTTCTCGCGGCCGGCGTTGACCGTCCCGACCATCACTTTGTTGCCGAGCACGAACTCGAGATTGATCCGGTCGGCCGGCACTTCCACCTTGCGGTCGCCGCCGGTGACGCTCGAAAGCACCAGCACGCCGTTCTTGCCGAGCGCCAGCATGCCGTCAAACACCACCGGCGAGAAGCCGGTGGCCTCAAAGACCACATCGAAGGGGCCGTATTTCTTGGCGCCGTCCAGGATCGGCAGATCCTTGGTGGAGACGTAGCGGGCGCCGATCGACTCGATCAGGTCGGCATTGCGGTAGGGCTTGCGGTTGAGTGCGAACGTGGTCACGTCGAGGCCGCGCAGCCGCAGGACGAGCGTGGCCAGCAGCCCGATGGTTCCGGCGCCCAGCACCGCCGCTCGCCGCGGCCGCCACACCCGCAGCCGGCGCTGGATCTCATACGCCTGGGTGATCCCCTTCTCGGCGACGGTCAGCGGCTCGAGCAGCACTCCAACCTGCTTCAGGCCCTGCGGGATTTTTATGATGTAGTCGGCATCGTCGGCGTAATACTCGGCCAGAAAGCCGTGGCGCAGGTTGATACCGCGCTCGAAGTAGACGTCGTCGGTGGTCATGTCCTGGCTGCCGATCAGGTCGTAAATACTCGATCCGGGCCGGCGCACCATGGCCACCACGTAATCTCCCGGCTTCAGCTCCGTGACGTTAGGACCGACGGCCTCGACGCGGCCGAAGCTCTCGTGACCGATCACCAGGAAGTTGTAGCCGTCCGGCGCGGCGCCATACTCGGCCGCGTTGATCTCCTTGTCGGTGCCGTCGACGCCCACCCGCAGCACCTTGACCAGCACGCCTCGCCCGTTGGGAACATCATTGAGGGAAGGCTTCGGCATCTGGGCCAGATGAACGGTGTCGGGCTTGCCCGGTAATACTGCAATCGCTTTCATGGCTTCTCCTTTCTGAGTGTTGGTGCCCAAACGGAGGGGGTTTCTTCTCCGCCCTGCTGAATTAATTTCGCTACCAGCCTGGTCCATCCGGTCTGGGAGAAAAGCGGGCGGGACCCCGCCCTGAGGTTCTTCTTCGTTGCTCTCGGGAGGAACGACCTCCCGCGCCCCATCACACTCATTGTACCGCTTGGGTGTAGTTTGACCGAAGGAAGGGGATGCCCCCGGCGCGCTGTTCCGGAAGTTCGCGTGGGGCGAAAGGGTCTCCGCTGGAGCAGCGCAAGAATATACTAGAGGGAGAGCCTATGGTGTCCCTGAGTTATCCAGTGAAACTGCGCCCGGAAGCCGGTGGCAAGGGTTATGTGGTCCGGTTTCCGGACCTGCCCGAAGCGCTGACCGGAGGCGGAGACTTGTGCACAGCGCTGGCGGAGGCAGCGGACTGCCTTGGCGAAGCCTTGGCGTGCCGGATGGCTCTCAACGAAGTGATTCCGGCCCCTTCAAAGCTCGGCAAAGCACAGCACCGGATCGCAGTACCTCTTTATCTTGCCCCCAAGGTCGCCCTGTACATGGCCATACGGGAGCGGGGCTTCAGCGTGCGAGAGCTCGCGGAACGGCTGGGTTCGTCGGAGGCGACGGTTCGGCGATTGCTCAACCCCAAGATCGAGTCTAAGCCGGAGACACTGCAAGCGGCGCTGGGAGCGCTGGGCAAGCAGATCCTGGTGGCGGTGGATAGCGCGGCTTAGCACAGGATCTCA
>JBGOUJ010000104.1:0-16026 GCA_041477005.1 Terriglobia bacterium
CCTACAAAGCTTGTGAGGAGCTGTCCAAAATGAAAATCTTGAGTCAAAATGGAAATTCTGGCCGGACCTGTGTGCCGGCGCTCTTATGCGGTTATCGCATGCGAATCGTCAGCGTTGCGCTTGTCAGTTTGGCAATGGCCTTGCCGGCAGCGGCACAGCTCCCGACTGCCAAGATCGCCGGGCCGCTGGTGGCCTCTGACAATCCCAACTATTTCAAGGACGCTAACGGTTCCGTTCTCATCTTGAACGGATCGCAGACGTGGAACACTCTTCAGGATTGGGGCGCCAATGGGTCAGTGCAGACCTTGGATTTCAACGCCTTCGTCAATTTCCTTACCGCGCACGGACACAATTTTACCTTGCTGTGGCGCACGGAGCTGCCAAAATTCTGCGGCCTTCCAACCACGGCAGGTGTTCCGCCCGATTTCTGGGCCGGCCCGCATCCATGGCGGAGGACAGGTCCCGGAAACGCAACAGACGGCGGACTGAAATTTGACCTTACGAAGTTCGACCAAGGCTATTTTGATCTCTTACGGGCTCGGACGCAGGCTCTGGGCAATGCCGGCATCTACGCTGGTATCTATCTATTCACGGGTGAGTGGCTCAAAAGTTTCCGCTGCTCGAGCGACGGGCACCCTTTTACCAGAGCCAACAATATCAATGGCATTGACGACGGATACACCGCCGGAAAAAGGGGGATCGGCTCTATCACCATGACCGCGCCCAATGCCACTACTGGCTTCCAGGACGCTTATGTGGAAAAGGTGATCGACGCCTTAAACGATTTGCCCAACGTGCTCTGGGTCGTTTCTGAGGAATCCTCTGCGAATTCCGTGTGGTGGAACGACCACCACATTTCGCACATTCGAGCCTATGAATCCAAGAAGCCGCATCAGCACCCCATTGGGTACGGTACGATTTCAGGGACCCCGGATACCACGATGTACAACTCTAATGCGGACTGGGTTAAACCGCAAGTTAGGATTTCGCCGGTCAAGTCCTGCGGAAGCGGGAAGCCCCCCTGCAAAGTCAACATCAATGACAGCGACCATTCCTACTGGGAGATGTGGAACCAGACAGCGCAACAGAACCGCAACTATGCCTGGGAGAACTTCATGAGCGGCAACCAGGTGCTTTTCATGGATCCTTACCTGGTGTACTACCCGCGCGAGAACCGGAATTTGTGCGTCTCTCCAACCAACGGAGTCTGCAGGGCGCCGGACCCACGATGGGACAACTTCAGGGATAATCTTGGGTACATTTTGAAGTATTCGCACAAGTTGAATCTTGCCAACGTCACTCCCCACGACTCTCTCTGTTCCACAAAGTATTGCCTTGCCCAGACCCCATCGGTCGGTGCGGAGTACTTGGTTTACGCTCCGTCGGGCGGCCCGTTCACGGTAAATCTCTCCGCGATGTCAAGTTCCAGGACATTGGTATCAGAGTGGTTCAACCCATCCACCGGGGCTACAATCGCCGGAAATCCGATTCCTGCTGGATCATCCTCCCAATCGTTCACTCCGCCGTTGAGCGGAGACGCGGTGCTCTACCTGGTGGACACAAAGGGACACGCAACCTCGGCCAAGCACTGATCCTGGAGCCTTTCGGCCAGCGGGCCTGCCGCCAGGCGGACAACGCGAGGAAGAGCTCATGCCCGCGCGTGCCGTTCAGAAGGCCACCCCCATCGAAACTTGATACGTCCGCGGCGCAACAAAATGCGTGCCGCCGAAGGTCGAGAGGAAGTTGTAGAGCGTCACCTTGTTCGTCAGGTTCTGAACGGCGAACCGCAGGGTGACGCGCGGCCCTTCCGCTTTGCGGAACAGGTTGTCGGTTCCGACCGCCACGTTGAACAGGTTGCGCGGTTTTACCCGGTCGAGGTTGCGATCATCGTCCTCCGTTCCCGTTTGCGGCAATGTCAGCAGCTTGGATTTGCCCACGCCGTCACAAGTCGTGATCGGCTTGGCGTACGTGGCGAATGTCCCGTCACAGGAGAAACCGATGGTGACCTGTTGCGCCGCCGTGAGCGGCAGCACCGCATCGACGTCCGGCACACCGCTGACTACCAGGCCGCTGTCGTATCGCCACGTGAAATCGATCCACTCGCCGTTGTGGGGCCGCTGGTATCGAAGGGCGACGGTCTGCTGATAGGCCTGGTCGTGATCGATTCGAAAGACGCCTCCGGACAACCCTCCGAACGGAATCAGACCGCCTACTCCGGGCGGAAAATACCGCGCCCGGTTATGCCCCAGCGTCATGTACGCCTGGAACCCATGCAGGCTGATCGTACTCACCCGCGCCGTCACGCCATCCAGCTTCGAGTTGTGCCAGGCCGTGGGGAATGCGATTGGCGTGAGGAAGAGCACGCCGAAGTCATAGGCATTGTTGGTATATTTCCAGAAGTAGTCGGCGTCGACAATCGCCCAACGCCCGAGCCGTTGCTGCAAACCGGCGTTGAATTGATTTCTCCGGCCGGGTTGGATGGGGACGGCATCCGACCCGAAGACATTCTGAGCGAGACCTCCCGCGCCGCTGGCGCTCGCCAGAATCAGGTTCTCGTTGAAAGGCGTCTCGAAGGTGCGGGCGTACGCCGCTCGCAATACCGTGTTGCTCGCGGCAATGAGATAAGAAACGCCCACCCGCGGCTGAACGCCGTTCGCCGAGGACAGCCCGTTGTACTGGTCATCCCGGAGGCCCAGGTCGAGGGTCAGGTTGCCCAGCTTGATTGTGTCCGTTACGAAGAAAGCGTACTGACTGATGTTGCCCCGCCCGTGGAACCCAAAGATGGAGCCGCCACGGGTCAAATCGTACGGCACGATCCCCGGCTGCAGGTTCCGATTTCCCATGTAGGTGGGATCGATATCCGCACAGCTATCGGGATCGGTCACGCCCGGCAGCAGCAGCGCGCCCCCGTCCCCATCCAGGCACACCGGATTGTAGTTGGAGTCGGTCACGCCCAATCGAAAGTTTTCGACCAGTCGGGTCTGCTGGATCTGGGCGCCGAGCTTCACATCGTGCCGGCCCCTCACGTACGAGACGTCGGCTTTCACGCCGTAGTTCGTCAGGAACCGGAGCTGCGACGCGGTAATGGGCGTGTCGTTAAACGGATCCCGGCTCGCATAGTAATTGACCTGGTCGCGGCGCACGAACGGATTCACGGTGAGCAGTGTGTGCGCGTTGATCGTGCGCTGGTAACCGGGGGCGATGTTCCAGGTCATGGCGCGCTGCCTCTGATCTTGCACCAATTGATCGTAGCTGTTGGGGATCTGGAACCAGTTCCGCGCCGCGAAAAGATTCAAGTGAATAACGTCTTTGCTGGTCGGCTGCCAGTCGAGCCGGTCGAAGACGCTCCCATTGTTTCCCTTGTCGTGAATGGGAACGAACTCGGGCGTATCCAGGAAATGCCCCGACTGAATCCCGTTGAACGCGATGAAGTTCCCGAATTTGGGTCCTCCGAATCCTAGTGTGGCGCGCCCCACCCAGGTTCCGAACGAGCCCCACTCCCCCTCAATGTTGCCGAAGGTTTTTGTCACCCCCAGGGCAGAACGCGTCGTCGCGTTTACGATGAGGCTCGACTTGTCGCCGTACTGCGCGTCCGGCATTCCCGTGATCAGCTCCATGCTTTGAATCGCATTGACCGGGATCTGGGTCGAGAAGACCTTGCTTTGCTGGTCGCTGATCGGCTGGCCATCGATTACGAAGCTGGTTTGCGCATGGTCCCCGAGAGGATGGAAGAACCCGTTCGCATCGGCGGCCACGCCGCCGCTGCTGTACGTGACGGCCTGGCTGAGCTGGCCGCCGGGATCGAAAGTCGGCAGTTTGAAAAGGCTGCTCCGGTCCACGTCCTGATGCGCGGAAGGATCATTTTCGATCATGACGCCGGCGGCCAGCACCTCCACGCTGGTGGCCTGCGCCGCCAGTTTCAAAGAAATGCTCACGGTGATGGGCAGAGAGCTGCGGACATCGACCGCTTGCGCCGCCGGAGCAAAGCCGGAAGCATCGACTGTCAACTGATAGGGGTTCGGGGGAACGTTGTTGAACCGAAACGTGCCCGTGTTGTCCGTGGGTTGAGACTGCTCGTACCCTGTGACGGCGTTTCGCAGCACAACTTTGGCGCCGACGACTACAGCGCCGGACGGATCCTTTACGGCGCCAGTCACAGTGCCGCTGTTGATGGATTGCGCGTAAGCAGCACCGCCGGCGAGCAGAAGCACTTGAAGCAAAGTCTCCAGACTTTTGAACCGCACAGTAAAGTCTCCTTATTAATTAAGAATCTGAATCCGACCAGGACACAGGATCGAAACGGCGAAACCCGTCTCGTGCAGCGATCTCCCGACTCGGAGCCGGCACAACGACATCGGAGCGAAAAGCGGGTGTTCCTAGCCCGTGGGCCGGGAGAGACTAGCTCCACCTTCGTCAGTATGAGTCGCGGCGGTCGGTAGGACCACAAGAAACTGGCCAGCGGACGGGGTCTTTCGATGAGTGGGCGATTTCCCCAAATGAGCGGACAGAGGTCACCAGTTCAGGATGTGTCGCACGTGCCGCGCCCGGCGCTTGCTCAAGGCCCGACAAGACAGGTCGGCCAGGCGCCTGTCGCCCGTGAGCGGCTGGTCTAACCGGAACCGACTCTGCGCTCGATGCTCACCAGGCTGCGGTCGATCGATGCCAGGTCGGGACACCCGCATAGGCCCATGGCAAGGGCCAGTTCGCTCTGCAGAATCTCAAGGACCCGCTGCACCCCGAGCTGTCCGAAAGCCGCCAGGCCCCAGAGCGGCGGTCGCCCGACCATGACGGCCTTGGCGCCGATGGATAGAGCCTTCAGGATGTCGGTGCCCCGGCGAATTCCGCCGTCCACGAGCACCGGAATCCTGCCGCCGGCGGCATCGACGATCCCCGGAAGCACCTCGATCGTCGAGGGCGCCGCACCAAGGTATCGGCCCCCGTGGTTGGAAACGATGATCCCGGCTGCGCCATGCTTCACGGCAAGCTGGGCGTCTTCCGGACGAAGAATGCCTTTCAGCACCAGCGGAACCTTGCTGCGGGACGCGAGCTCCGCTATGTACGGCCAGGTGACGAACGCCGTATCTCGACGCTGCAGCCGGTAAGGACTCGGCGGACGCGGTGAAGCGTCAGGGGACCGCCGGCGGTTCTCTCGCAACGGATCCGGCGCAAGCGCTGACTGCTCTGTACGGTTTCGGAGCAGTCGCTCTCGGTTGGAGTTGTACTTGTTGTCGATCGTTAGAATGATCGCCTTGCACCCCAAAGCTACCGCCTTCTCTACCTCTTCGAGGGTGCTAGCCAGGTCCGGACCCGCCGAAAGTTGGCGCCAGAGCGGGCCGGTCGCCGCCGCGGCGATCTTCTCGAGCGGATAGCTGGAGTCCGAGCTGACCGCCATGATGGTCTTAACCGCACCGGCTGCCTTCGACGTTGCCGGCTCGCCTTCGGGATGTGCCAAAATGTGGTTTCCGGTCGGACACACCAGGATCGGCATCTCGATCTTCTGGCCGAGCAGTTCGAGCGAGAGGTCCAGGCGGCTCACGTCGACAGCCACGCGCGGGCGCAAAGTGATCCACTGGAACGCCTCGCGGTTTCGCCGCAGGGTGAACTCATCGTCGACGCCGCCGGCGATGTAGTCGTAGCTGGTCTTAGGTATCTTGCCGCGGCATATGGGCTCAAACTCCAACACGTTCAGCATGTCGGCCAGAGCCGCCATCCGCTCCGGAACGTACGGGAACTCCGGTTGCTGCGCGCGCAGCAACGGCGAACCGCCCAGAAACACCAGGAAATGTCGCAGGCCGTCGCGTCGGGTCATGGGAAAGCCTCCAGTCTCATTCGCCCACAGTCTACCGCCAAATGAGTGGACAACGGGTCACCAGTTAAGGATGTGTCGCACGTGCCGCGCCTGGCGCTTGCTCACGATGAACTCCTGGCCGTTGCTCAGGGTGAGCAGCCAGCGCTGGCTGCTCAGGCCGCTCATCTTGCGCACATGATCCACGTTTACCAGCGCGTTGCGATGGATACGCTCAAAGCCGCTGGCGCCGAGCTTCTCCTGGATCACCTTCAGTGGCTGCGTCGCCAGGTAGCGCTGCTTGACCGTAACGATCCAAACCAACTCGCAATCCGCTTGAAAGGCAAGAATGTCCTGGGTGTTGAGAAGAAAGAATTCCTCCCCGTGGCGGCCGACTACCTTGCGCGTTCTGGCGCCGCCGGAGGGACCCGCGACCTCCTGCAAGCGCGTCACGCTCTCGGCCACCCGGAGCGAGCTGCCCAGCAAATGGCGAACCCGCTCCAGCGACTGCATCAGCCGCGTTTGGCCGACCGGTTTCAGCAGATAGTCGACGGCCCCTGCCTCGAATGCCTGAATCGCATACTTGTCGTAGGCCGTGACAATCACAATCACCGGCAAATGGTCGGCCTCGAGGCGCCGGACAACGTCGAAGCCGTTCATCACCGGCATCTGCAGATCCAGAAAAACGACATCGGGTTCTCCCCTGGCAATCTGGTCGAGAGCCTCCTGTCCATTGCCTGCTTCACCGACGATCTTCACATCTTTGACCAGCTCCAGCTCCTCGCGGAGCACTTTCCGTGCAATCGGCTCGTCATCCACGATCAGGGCGCGCATGCTCTTAGAAATCGTTTCTTTAGGTGTACCTCGGAAGCTCTTCGCCGGCGCAACACTACCCGATGGCCGGGCGTATTTTGCATATGGACGGGCGGATTGTGCTTGTGAGCGGAACGAACCCTCAGGAACGAACCAACTCGGAAACAGCCGCCGGAATCACAAACTCAACCGAGCTGCCGGTCGGCGAGAAGGAAATCGCCAGGTCGCACTGGGGCCCGTAGCAAAGCTTCAGGCGCCGGCGCACGTTCTCGAGTCCCAGACCGGAGCCCGTCTTGGCCTGCGGGTTGTTCGCCCGGCCGCTTCCCGAATCTCCCACCCGAATCCGTAAGCCGCCCTCTGTCATTTCCGCCCGTACACTGACGCACCCGGGGTCCGGACTCGCCGCGATACCGTGCTTGACGGCATTCTCGACCAATGGTTGCAAAGACAACATGGGGATCGGCACGGGAAGCGCCGCGGGATCTACGCATATCTCCTTGCGCAGGCGCTTCCCCAGTCGCAGCGACTCGATCTCGAGATAAGCTTCCACGATGCGCAGCTCCTCCGAGAGCGGCAGGAAGACCTTTTCGGACTGGAGGAAATAGCGAAAGATATCGGCGAGATTCACCACGGTCCGCCGCGCCTCGGCCGCCCCGCGCGGAATGGTTCCATACAGCGTGTTCAGCGAGTTGAACAAAAAGTGCGGATTGATCTGCGCCTGTAGCGCGCGCAACTCGGCCTGGGAAACCAGGCGCTGCATCTCGCTGTTGCGAAGGCGCTCCACCTGCTCGACGATCGCGGCAGCCAACCGGTCCAACCCCTCCAACTCCTCGCTCAGGTACCGGCGTCCCCCGCGACGCCGTCCGAGCAGGATTTCCATGTGATCACCCCTTGAGAAGCGCAGCGGTACGATGACTTCCGCCCAGGGCGCTTCCAGGGACGCGCCAGGATCGCGGCGATCCGGCAAGGCGGTGGGCCTCGCGAGAACGCCTTCCGGAGTCCCGCTATCGCGAACCAGGACTGCCTCCGCCGACGTATACTCTCGCGCCAGCTCGGCGGCCTGCTGGACGAAAGTCGCTTCCTCCGGCGCCAGCGCACCGAGCTTCTGGATCCCTTGCACCGTCCCATCAAGATCGGGCCGCCGGAACACCGCCCGTGTCAACCAGCGCTGCAACAACCATCGGACTTGAGCGAACAGCACCAGAAGCAGGCAAATTGCGACCGCCAGCAGACCTTGGAGCAACGGATCGCCCGCGGCGCGCCGCACCAATTGAAACTGCCTTTCGATAACAATCGCAACAGTCGTGAAGCCGGCTGCCGCCAGCGTATTTACCAGCAGCCGCAAGAAGGCGTCGAGCATGAGAAAGCGATAGTCTTGCAGCAGGACGAACAGGGCCAGCGGAATTCCCGCATGGTGAACTGCCACCTCGCCCGACCATGCCAGGTGCCCATGGCCGGTGCTGAAATGGGCGAAGGATACAGCAAAAAGAAACAAGCTCATGGCGCCGAAAAGCCGCGAGCTCGTCTGCCGGTTGCCCCGTGGTGCGCGCAGAGCGAGAAGCGCGATGGCAATCACCGTCAATAGACCGAAGCCCAACGTGATCGTCCACAGGGCCGCCTGGCTGAGCGCGAGCGGTCTCGAACGGAGTTCGCCGGCGTGCATCACAACGGCTGCTACGCTCAGGACGTAACCCGCTCTCGACACGGCCGGGAGCGTGGATCCCAGGGACAGATGCAACAAAAGAGCGGGCAGCAAACTCAGAATGGAGAAGCTTGTCGCCACCAGCAGATCCACATGGGCCCATTGGTAGTGCGCCGCCGCAAGCGCCGCCAGCGAGCCCAGATTCCACAGTTGGGCTAACAGCGCGATCGCTACCGGTAAGCGGCGCGCCGCCAGGCTCGCTCTTCGCCGGTCGTGAAGCAGCAGATAGAGGACGAGTCCGAACAAGACCACGCCCGCGCAGTGGCCGATCGTGTTGACCAGCAGTGGTTCTCGAAATCCGATCGAGTCCGGCATAAGCTCCGCACGTGCTTGTCTTTCCTCTCTGTAGTATGACCCAAGACACGCGTTCCCGGCGAGATGATCGAAGTCCGGCTGCTTCCGGACAAGGCGGCAAGCTTCAGATTCCGTCGCCTGGTGTGGGTTCGGGGCGTTCTGCAACCGAGCCCGCGCATTTGCACAGCGGCGAACAGCCTGCCTACATCGCGGAAAGTGAAGCGGCGCCGAAGAGCGACATCGCCCGTTACTTCTCTCCACGTTGATCCTCACGACATCCCCTGTTTGAGAACACAATCTTTCCCGAGATCTGCAGGATCCGGTTATTGCGATCCGATTGCTACAGTGAAGCTACCGTCTTGTAAATTCGACTTATGCCAACCATCTGCGTGTTCGGCAACTCCTCGCCCCAGCCCGGCTCGCCCGACTACGAGGAGGCTCGCGCCCTGGGCGAGCTGCTCGCCCGCGCGGGCTTCGCCGTCTGCTCCGGCGGCTATTACGGCGCCATGGAAGCGGTATCCAAAGGCGCGCGCGAGGCCGGCGGCCACACCATTGGCATGACCACGCCCTTCTATCAGCTCGCAGCCAACGCCCACCTGGCCGAAGAGATCCCCACGCCCACCTGGCAGGAGCGCCTGTTCGCCATGGTCGAGAAAGGCGACGGGTATGTCGTGTTGAAAGGCGGCACCGGGACGCTGCTCGAGCTCGCCGCCCTGTGGGAAAGCCTCAACAAGCGCGCTATTTCCCCACGCCCCTGCGTGGCGATGCGCTTCTGGGAGCCGGTGATCGAGTGTGTCCGCGCGGTCGAGCGCGAGCGCCGCGGCCGGACGTGGAACGAATTCGGCGCCGGCCTCATCCAGATCGTCTCCTCGCCAAGCGAGGCGGTCGACTTGTTAATTCAGTCCTTCGACCGGCGATAAAGAGCCCGCGCCGGCATCTTATAGTTTGATGCTACAATGACTCCATCCCGGGGAGAAAAACTATGAAAAAGCTTCTGGCTATCGCTCTGCTCTTTGCCACCTCGGCCGCTGCCGCCACCCTCACCCAGGCTGAGCGTGACAAGGCGATCGCCCACCTCAACCAGACCCGCGCCGCGTTTCTGGCCTCCATCCAGGGCCTGACGCCGGAGCAGTGGAGCTTCAAGCCCGCTCCCGATGTCTGGTCCGTCGGCGAGGTCGCCGAGCACATCACGGTCAGCGAAGCATCGATTCTGGAGCTGGTCACAGCGAAGATCCTCTCGATGCCGGTGAATGCTGAGCTGGCCGAGAAGACCAAGGGTAACGACGACACGATCCTCGCCAAGGTCCCCGACCGCACCGAGAAGGCGAAAACCGCTCCCTTCCTGGAACCCAAGGCCCGCTGGACCCAGGCCGCGCTGCCGCCTGAATTCACCGCCCGCCGCGAAAAGACGATCGACTTCATCCGCACCACCCAGGATGACCTGCGCGCTCACGTCCTCCCGCATGCCGTCTTCAAAGCCATGGATGCTTACCAGTGGGTACTCCTCATCTCCGCCCACACCGAGCGCCACATCGCCCAGATCGACGAGGTCAAGGCCAACGCGAGCTATCCCAAGGCCTCCGGCGGCGCCGTGATCTCCCGCACCCTGACCCGCGAGGAGCGGGAGAAGGCCGTCCGCCATCTCAACCAGACCCGCGCCGCCTTCCTCGCCTCCATCAAGGGCCTGACTCCCGAGCAGTGGAGTTTCAAGCCCGCTCCCGACGTCTGGTCCGTCGCCGAGGTCGCCGAGCACATCACGGTCAGCGAGGGCCTGATCCTGGGCCTGGTACAGAAGATTCTCGCCTCGCCGGTCGATCCCAAGCAGGTGGACGAGGCCGCAGGTAAGGACGATCAGATCCTGAAGGTGATCCCGGACCGCAGCGAGAAGTTCAAGGCCCCGGAGATGCTGGTGCCGAAAGCCCGCTGGACCCAGGCCGAACTGCCCGCGCAATTTGAAGGGAGCCGAGCCAAGACCATGGAGTTCATCGAGACCACGCCGGCCGACCTGCGCAGCCACACCCTCGCCCACCCGGTGATGAAAACGATCGACGCCTACCAGTGGATCCTGCTGCTATCGGCCCACAGCCAGCGCCACACGGCTCAGATCGAAGAGGTGAAGGCGAACCCGAACTTCCCGAAGAGTTAGCGGCGTCGTATCGTTCGGCGTGAAAATGCGCAGCCCAACAGGGTAGGGCGCCAAAGGATTTGGCGCCCGCCCGCACTACCCCCGACAGGGCCTAGTAAGCACCGGCAGCGCTGAAATTGGTCAGGGAGTGGTCATGCACGAGCGCATTGAGATCGATCCTTCTGTGATGCTGGGCAAGCCCGTGGTTCGCGGCACTCGCATCCCGGTGGAACTTTTGCTCCGCAAGCTGGCGGAAGGCGCAACAGTCGAAGACCTCCTGGACGCGCATCCGCGGCTGACCACAGAAGACATTCGGGCTGCCCTGGCCTATGCGGCCGACTCCATCTCCCGCGAAGCCGTTCTCACGCTCTCTACCGAGTAATCCATCTCAAGACGATTTCTCGCCGGCGAGAGCTGCGATTTCGCCGTAGTGCGTGCTCTCCGCGCACGACGTGCTCGCGGTACGTGACTTTCAGCAACGTTCAATTCGTCCTCGGCAACCAGCCCGGCTTTTGCGCACACATCCCCCCCGCCGCTCGACCGCTACCTGCGCCGACCGGCCGACCCTTCTGCGCGGGGTTCCTAGTACTACTTCCCTTCCAGTGGAATCACGACGACCTTGTTCGCCTCGATGGTCACCTGTTTGACGGTGCTCCCGAAGCGGGGGGAGTCCACCCGGACTTCATATGTGCCCGGGTTCAGCAGCAGCCCGCCGCCGGCGTTGTTGAGCTCATCCACGAAGCCGTAGTACTTGCCGTTGATGTAGACCGCGCCCGTATCGCCCCCGGCAACCGAAATAAACGACTCCGCCTCGCCGCCACCGAAGCGCAGCCGGCCGAACGGCGGCTTGGCGGGCTCCACGTGCTGCAGCTTGTAATGGAGCTTGGTGGTCTTGCCCGTCTGCACCGTCACCTTCGTGCTGAAATCGGCGAAGCGCGGATCGCGCAGCGCGATCTCGTGATCGCCCGGCGCCAGGGTGTACTTTTCGGGAACCGTAAACCGGCCGGCCGGCCCGACATATTTTCCATCGATAAAAAGCCCCGCCCCGGTCGGCGTCCCGCGCGCCTTGATATAGCCGCTTTGGTCGGCCGCCAAAAGGGCCCCGGCAAAGATGAAGAGAATGGTACTGAGAGTAATCGAAAGTTTCATACCTACATGATGCCATGAATGGCCTGCCGAATGCTCGGCCGACCCGGGGCGCCACCCTCACTTCCGGGCCCGTTTCCACCACAGGATGACCCCGCTCGTGGCCTGGACCACCACCATCAGGCTGGCCAGCGAGAGGACCGCCTTGCTCGGGAGGCCGAAAATGTCGCCGCGCGGTTGTCGATCACCGTGCCCACGGTGGCGCTTTCGGTGGTGAGCAGCGGGGCGCCGCCGGCCACTTCGACCGTCTCAGTCACCGCGCCGACCTTAAGCTGGAACTCGATGCGGGCCACTTGCTCCACTTGCAGCTCGACGCCGCTGCGGACCTCCGCCTGAAAGCCCTGCATCTCAGCCTTCACGTTGTAAAGGCCGGGCAGCAGAGAGGGGAAGGTGTAATTGCCCGCACTGTTGGTGGTGACCTGGCGGGTGAAATTGGTTTGTGGATTCGTTACCGTGACGGTGGCGCCCGCGACCAAGGCGCCGCTCGGGTCGGTGACCACGCCCGTAATTTGCCCTTGCGTCTGCGCCCAGGCCAAGGCAGTGATGAGGCAGAGTGCAACCAGCAGGAACGCTGAGCGCTTCAGCATCCAACCGCTGAACGACATAACAAACCCCCTTACAATGTGATGGCGCGGTTTTGGCAGGCGCTCCAGCCTTTGTCAACTGGGGTGTTGGGGTGGGGGCGACCAGGCTTTAGCATTAGCAGAGAGGCTCTCGGGGCTCAGAAATACTCGTTTCGAGGCTTGGTTTTCCTGGGAGCCCGCTTTCGAGCAGCCGGCGCTCGTTTTGCCGGGGCCTTGGTCCGCGCGAGCTTGCGCCGGCTAACCCCCAGGCTCCGCTCCAGCACTTCTTCGAGAAGCTTCTTTTCCTGGGGCATCACTACCTTGGTAAACTTCTCCGGCCGCTGCTCGACCAACTTCTGTAATCTCTGAATCCACTCCAGGGATTCGCCGGCGGGGTGATCGCCAATCTCGCGAATCAGCTTCAGAGAGCCTTCGAGATCGGGGATCGAGCGATAGCAATTCAGCGCATCTTTGAGATTTCCGGCCGCCCGATAGCGCTCGGCGGCGGCGGGGAAGTCACCCAAACCCTCGTGGCAAATGGCCTCCAGCCGCGGTTGAGCCTCCGGCAAGGTGCGCAAGACGGCCAATGCCGGCCTAAACTGCTTATCCTTGATCAGAAGCAGAACCGCTCGCTCGTGCAGTCGCGCCGTGCGGGCGACCCGGTCCGGCACGCCGAGGACCTCATAGAATGGCGGCAGCAGCCGGGACAGCACCGCGGCATTTTGACCATTCACCAGCGCTGCCTCCAGCTCCTCGATCCACGCTTTCGACCTCGCCCCAAGCTCCATCAGGAGCCAGGGTTCCATGGCGTCTTTGTGTCTGCAGACGACCTGCGCCAATTCGCCCAACGCCTGGATGCGTTCTTGAGGGAAGGCGCGATGAACGCTCGCAATCACGTTGATCATCGCGGCCAGACCAAAGCGCCGGGCATGAGCCGCGGCGCGGTGGGCCTCCGCGAACAGGTCGGGTCTCCCCAGCTCGGGCGGCAGCCGCACGTTGTTAACGCCAAGATAGAAACAAATCTCAGCCAAAGTGAGGTAGGCCGTCTCGCGAGCGGCTTCGTCCGTGACCGCCGCCAGGGTGCCAGGAGGCCCCAGCAAGGTGACCGCCTGCTGCGCCCGCGACCAGGCGATCTCCGGTCTCACTTGCAGATACTGCCGGGCATCCACCTGGCAGCGCTGGACGCGCTCCTCCGGATCGAACTGATCTTCCTCCAGTGTCTTGAGCAGGGCTGCCGGAACCGACGACGCCACGCCGCTTTCCAGATCTCCGCCGTTGAGAAAAGCAACGCTCTGCCGGACGACTCTGTCCGTCGGGCTGAGGTCGAGCCAGAGCAACCGTTCGGTCGCGCGGCTCAGCGCCACGCGCAACTGATCGATCGCCAGTCGCTTCCGCAGACCCTCAATATCGGAGTCGGCCCTCACCCGTTCCGCATCGCGAGTGATGCGCTCGAGGTGGCGTCCGGCATCGAGCACGCAAACGGAGTGAAAGTCGAGCCCCTTGGCCTCAGAGACGGTCAGCACCGCCCGGCGCGCCGCCTCGGGAACAAACGCCGGAACGGCCTGTTCCAGCGTGATAAGGGCAAGCCCCTCGCGAGCCGAGAGCGCGGTCAACAGCTCGTCGAGCTCCGGGCCGGGCACGGCGGTGCAATAGAGGATCTGGTCCGTGGCGTCGTCGTCGATTTCGGCATACCCGGTCCCGCTCGGCCGCTCTTGCTTCTCAATGTAGGAGTACAAATCCCACACGCGGTTCACCAGCTCGGCCATCCGGCGCGGGCTGCGCAGGTTCGCCGACAGCTTGTGCTCCGAAGGGGTGCCAACCTGGGCGTGCAGCAGGTCGTTGAGCCACCCCCATTCAAAATCCGTGGGCCGAACGGTCTGTGCTTCATCCCCCGCGAGTAGCAGCGGCGCCGGAATGCGGCGTTTGCGGTTGATCAGCGAGGCGAGCTGTAGCACAACCAGGGCTTCGATGGGCGTCAGATCCTGGCACTCGTCGACGGCAATGCAGTCGAATGCCAAGAGCGCCGGCTCGATTCCCGAAGAACCGCTGCCGGCCGCGCGCAGCCGCTCCACGGCCCGCCAGGCCAGCGCCAGCTCCGGGAAGTAGCGATCGGCGAGAGTTCCTGATTCCAGGCGTTCCAGGCGCGAGACGGCTTCGAGCGCCGAGGCAGTCGCCGTGGCCAGGAATCGACTGCGGCGTTCCCGATAAGCTTTGTCCGGAACCCGCGGCTGCGGACAGGCGACGAAGCGGCCGACAGCCATTGGAAGCGCGTCCCCCACCAGGTGCGCGTAAAGTTCGTCATAGAGGGCCATCTCGCTGTTGGCCCAAGCCCCGAGGTACCGCACAAACGCCGCCAGATCCCGCGCGAAGCGCCGCCTCGACTCCTCCTCCGGCTCGACCGGTGCGCTCGACCCCAGCAAATCCCGAACCAGATTGGGGAAGGTGACAACCTGGAAGCTCTTGTGTGAGGAGCAGTAGCGGTCGAAGTAGTCCCGCGCCAGCGCCGCCAGGTCGCGCGAGTAGGTGATATATAGCACCCGTTCGGCGCCGGTCGAATCGGCGGCGTTCCAGAGGGCCGTCGTTTTCCCCGAGCCGGGGTGTCCCTTGAGGATTCGCACCGCCTGGCGGGCCGAAGCAAACCGCGCCTGCGTCTGCGTCCAGGCTGCCGGACCGTATTCCTCCCGGCGCAGATCGCGAACCGTCACCGGCAGGTAATGGTCTTCCAAGGATTGCGCCGACAGCGACGAATGATCGTCATGGTGACGGATGGCCCGCAGAAACAGGGCGCCCTCGGGAGCGCCTGCGAACTCGCCGGAATCCTGGAGCGGCTGCGCGCTCTTCGGGGCCCACCACGCGTAGAAGTGACTTCCCTGGTTGCCCCCGAGCCGCGAGCGCCGCCAGCCGCGGTTCCCACCGCGAGTCGGCTTGTAGTGAAGCCGGCGAGCGTCTACAGCCAGCCGCTGCAACAGGAAGGCAACCCGCCTGCCGATGGAATCGCGGCTGTGTTCCGAGAGCTTTTCCAGAAACTCCTGGTGACAGAAGAGCGGGTTGGCCGGCCTCGAAGTCTCGAAGACCTCAATCAAGGCCATCTGTTCTTTGGCAGCCATCGGGCGTCTGGTTTCATCTACTGTAGCATCGCCTCGTGCCGCGGGAGTGCAAGCAGCCCGCAATCCGTGCGCAGTTCAGCGCGCCAGAAAGACTGAAAGAACCAATGCAAAAGGCAAATTGCAAAAGGCAAAAGGCAAAAGGCAAAAATCAGGGAAAGGGGCATTTTCCTAGTGCCCGGCGCCGAGCGCCGGGCAGAATGCCGCGCCGCGAAGCAGCGCGTCCGCGATTTTTGCCTTTTGCAATTTGCCTTTTGCCTTGCTTTGTTCGGGAGCGCCAGCAACGGATGGGCGCCGTCCAACCGCCAATCCGCCGGGATCACACCGCACTGCCAGGACCATGAGCCGCGCTCGCGGTGCATGTATCACGCAACCGCCGTGCCTACCGTTCCCCGATGAGAAAACTGATAACATAATACCAGCCATGGCGGTCCGTCGAACCAGCGCGAGACGACAATCCGGTCGAAGGCCCTTAAGGCCCGGTCCGGGGATTA
>JBGOUJ010000105.1:0-16010 GCA_041477005.1 Terriglobia bacterium
CCCACTCGACGAACGGATCGGCCGAGACGCTCGAGTGCAGCGCGAAATGCTGCGCCGTCCCGATCTCGAACGGCGTCCCGGCAATGACCAGGATGTCCCCCGGAGCCAGATCCTTGAGCTGCCGCAGCCGAGCTTCGAGCGCCCGGTGCTGCTCCGATTGCGGAATCCAGCACTGCCGCAGGTCAGCCACGGCGTTGAGCGAGAAGAACCCGGCCACAACGCCGCCCAGCAGCGCAGGAACCCAGCGCAGGCCGCGCCGCCCGGCAAATAGCCAACACCCCGCCGACGCCGCGAGCGCCAGGTAAGGGCTGGGAGCGTAGTGGTACCGGAAGCGGGCGTAGCCGCCGCTGATCCACATTACCGGGCCGTAAGCGAGCACGGCCCCGGTCGCTGCAAACAGCCACACCCGGGCACGGGCCACGTCCGGCATCTCGTCCTTCCGCCACGCCCACACCAGCACCGCGACGGCCGCCCCCACCGCGACGGCCCAGACGCTCTCGGCGCCGCCCCAGTGGACACGAAATAAAGCGTCGGAAGTGAATCCGCTCAACTGCTGCATCTCGCCGGAAAGGAGATCCCAGTTGCTCTGTAATTGCTTCCAAGTCCACTCGTAGCGCCGGCTAAGCCCCGCTTCTCGCACGGGCGCCCGGTTGATCCATAGCAGGTAGGCGCCGGCGGCCACCGCCATCGCCGCCCAAATCGCAGCGATCGCCCGAAAAGCCGGCCGCCGCGGCGACCGCGGGAAGCACACCGCCGCGAGCGGCAAGATCCCCCAAGCCAGCAGAAAGACCTGCTCCCCGCTAAAAATCGCGGCGACCGCCAGGACGCTTGCGACGGCGACCGCGCCGCCGTTCAGCCGCCCTTGGGTCCACCGCGCCGCGAACCACCATAGCATTAGAAATATCCAGAAGGTAGACAAGACGAAAAACGGATTGGTGAGATAGGTAAAGAGCGCGAAGTGGACGGTTGGCGCGAGCAGATAAAAGGCTCCGGCCAGAAATGCCAGCCCCCGCTCCACCCCCAGCCGCCACAGCGCCTGGCACAACAGCCAGGCGCAAGCGGTGTGCAGCAACAGCAGCAGCGCGAAGTTGAAGCGGGCGCTATAGCCCCCGATCGGCGTAATCAGGAACCCCCAGAGGATGCTGAGCCACTGCATCCGGAAGACCGGGTAGATCCGATTGGCGGCGGCCGCTTCGGCAAGATGGGCCACGCCGCGCCAACCCTCCGCCCCCGCCTGCCGGAAGTGCCGCATCAGGAACCAGTCATCGACGAAATATTCGATATGACGGAAGTAGACCAGATAGGTACACGTGAAAAACAAATAAGCGATTGCGGCGGCGAGCGGGAATCGCTTGCGGAGGCTCACGGCTTCTGCCAGGCAACCGGCAACAGCGGTGTCTGCGGCCGCAGCCCTGCCGCCGTGAGAACCGCCGCCGCCACCGCCACGCGAACCGGCCGCGCCCCGGTCTTCACCTGCACGGCCGTCTCCAACCCTTCCGCGCCACGCCGCGCCAGCACCGTGACCACCGTGCTTGTCGGGCTCAGCCGCGGATCGCTGCCGTCTTCGGTTACTGCCACCACAAAGCGGTCGGCCGGCAGCGATCCCTGCCGATACCGCGCCATCAGCCGCAGCGGGCGCCGGCCGCTGCTCGCCGGGCCCTCGCTTGCTATAAACGAATCCTCAAAGCTGCCGTTCGGCTCCAGGCCATCCTTCCACTGGCGCTCGGTCGCCGATTCGAGCACGACTGCCGGCGCCGGCAAATTCGGACATTCCGCCCAGCTCTCCGGCTCGCTGTCGCCGTTGGCCCCACTGGCCGGCGCTTCGACGAGCGCCACCGCCGCCACGTGCAGCTTCACCCCCGGCGCGAGTCGCGCTCCCCAGAAGGCAAAATGCGGATAGAGAACCCGGGCGCGCCCTGCCGGAATCGCCGGCGTGACGAAGCGCTTCCACAGCCCCGAGGCCACCTCCCGCCCACTGAACCGCAGCCGCGTGTAGGGCCCGGGAAAATCGCGGCCATTCTTGCTCCAGCCATTGACCAGGTTGACCGTTCCGTCCCAAAGTTTCGCGGTCGCATCTTCGTCGGTTGGATCGAGCGCGTGGGCCGTTTCCACGCGAGCGTAGCCCACGGCGATCACCTCGACTCCGGCCAGATCCACCGGCCGCGCGATCTCCTGGGCGATCGCCCCATCCGCCGTCCCTTCGATCACGAAGGATGCTACGCCTTCGGCCGAGCCCGGCTCCCATTTCGCGAACGCGGGCGCGTTCCAGCCCGAGGCCCTGTTCTCCCACCCGGGATTCTGAACCAGGTTGCGGCACCGCTGGGGTGCGCGTGGCGTTGCGCCGCATCCGGCCAGGATCAGGCCGGCGATAAGCAGGATCCGGGTCTGCGTCATCGTAGTGGGGGCGCCGGATGGTCCTTCCGAGCCGCGACCGTGAGGGAGCGGTTCCGCGTCTTGGGACGACCGTTCCCTCACGGTCGCGGCTCGGAAGAACCCGGCAAAGTGCCAGTATAGCGCCCTGTGTTACCATGACATGTTTAGCCCTCGGCATGATTCGCAGCTATCGCGGCACGGCGCCGCAAATCGCCGCCTCCGCCTACATCGATCCCAGCGCGCAGGTGATTGGAGACGTGGTTATCGGCGAGCGATCCAGTGTCTGGTGCAATACGACTGTGCGAGGCGATGTGCACTACATCCGCATCGGCGAGGAGTCGAACGTCCAGGACAACTGCTGCCTGCACGTGATGAACGGCGAGTACCCGTGCATCCTCGGCAACCGCGTGACGGTCGGCCACTCCGTCACCCTGCACGGCTGCGTGGTGGAGGACGATTGTTTAATCGGGATCGGCGCTCTCCTTCTAAATGGCGTGCGCATCGGGAACGGCTCGATCGTCGCCGCCGGGTCGCTCGTTACCGAACGCACCCAGATCCCACCGCGCAGCGTGGTGATGGGCGCGCCGGCCAAGGTCCGCCGCCCGGCGACCGCAGCCGATTTCGAGATGATCCGCAAACACGCCGGCAATTATGTCGAGTATCGCCGGACCTATCTGGAGGAGAGTTGATCAAGGCCATCCGGGGGACGCGAGATATCCTCCCGCCCTCGACCGGCGTGTGGAATCACGTCGAGCAGGCGGCGCGCGATCTGTTTCGCACCTACAACTACCAGGAGATCCGCACGCCCCTGCTCGAGGAAACGCAATTGTTCGTCCGCGGCGTCGGCCAGGAAACCGACATCGTGACCAAGGAGATGTATACGTTTGAAGACCGCGACGGCGGCTCGCTCAGCCTGCGGCCGGAAGCGACCGCCTCCGTGATCCGCGCCTATATCGAGCATCGCCTGGACCAGCAGCCCGGCATCCGGAAGCTCTATTACATCGGCCCGATGTTCCGCCGCGAGCGGCCGCAGAAAGGCCGCTATCGCCAATTCTTCCAGATCGGCGCTGAGGCCATCGGCTCGGAGTCTCCTGCCGTCGACGCCGAGGTGATCGAGATGGTGATGGATCTGCTCGACCGGCTCAATCTGCGAGGGCAAACGCTTCTGCTCAATTCCGTGGGCTGCCGCGAGTGCCGCCCGCGCTACGTCGAGGTGCTGCGCCGGGAGCTCGAAAACGTTGCCGGAAGCCTGTGCGCCGATTGCCAGCGCCGCGCGACCACCAACCCGCTGCGCGTGCTCGATTGCAAGGTCGAGGCCGACCAGCCGATCATCGAGAAGCTGCCCTCGATCCTCGATCACCTCTGCCAGGCGTGCCGCGAGCACTTCGTCCAGGTTCGCGCCTATCTCGAGCAGCGCGGCGTCCCCTTCGAAGTCCGCCCCCGCCTGGTCCGCGGCCTCGACTACTATATGCGGACCACCTTCGAAGTCGTCCACGGCTCGCTCGGCGCCCAGAACTCGGTCCTCGGGGGCGGCCGCTACGACGGTCTGGCCGAGTCGCTCGGCGCCAAGGTCCCGGCTCCCGGCATCGGCTTCTCGATCGGGGAGGATCGCCTGGTTCTGACCCTCGAACAATCACAGCCAGGTCTCGCCGCCTACGCGGTCGATCTGTTTATCGCCCCGCTCGATCAAGCCGCCTTCGAGCGCTGCTCGCTGCTCGCCCGCGACCTGCGCCGCGCGGGCCGGGTAGTCGAGCTGGCCTCGCCCGGCAAGCTCAAGCGCGTGCTCGAGACGGCCAACAAGCTCGGCGCCCGCTACGCTCTGATCGTCGGCGAAGCCGAAATCGCCGAGGATCTATACACTCTGAAAAACATGTCCACCGGCGAGCAGAAAAAGGTCTCCCGGTCGGAACTCCAAAATCTCAGCTAATGTCCTCCTCTTCCATACCGCTCGACTTTCTCGGCGGCCTCCGCCGAACTCATTACTGCGGCGAGCTGCGTGCCGCCGACGCCGGCCGCCGCGCCGTCCTGATGGGATGGGTCCACCGCCGCCGCGACCTGGGCAGCCTGATCTTCATCCACCTCCGCGACCGCACCGGCATCACCCAGCTCGTCTTCAAGACCGACGTCAGCGCCGAGGTCCACGCCCGCGCCGAGCTGCTGCGCAGCGAGTATGTCATCGCGGTCGAGGGCCCGATCGTTCTCCGCTCGCCCGACACCGTCAACCCCAACGTCGAGACCGGCGAGATCGAGCTGGTGGCCGAGAAGCTTTACATCCTCAACGAGGCCCGCACCCCGCCGTTCCCACTCGAAGAGAACACCGACATCCGCGAGGACGCGCGCCTCAAATACCGCTTCATCGACCTGCGCCGCCCGCAGATGCAGCGCAACATCATCCTGCGCCACAAGATCAGCTTCGCGGTCCGCGAGACGCTCAACTCGCGGGGCTTCCTCGAAATCGAGACGCCCTTCATGACCCGCTCCACCCCCGAGGGCGCCCGCGACTATCTGGTCCCCAGCCGCTTGCAGCAGGGCTCGTTCTACGCCTTGCCGCAATCCCCGCAGCTCTTCAAGCAGCTCCTGATGATTTCCGGCTTCGACAAGTATTTCCAGATCGTCCGTTGCTTCCGCGACGAAGACCAGCGCGCCGACCGCCAGGCGGAATTCACCCAGATCGACCTCGAAATGTCGTTCCCCCAGCAGGAGCGAATCTTTGAAACGATCGAGCCGCTGATCCAGCGCGTCTGCGAGGTCGCCGGCTACAAAGCCGAGCCGCCTTTCCCGCGTTACACCTACGCCTACGCCATGGAGCACTACGGCTCCGACAAGCCCGACCTGCGCTTACCGCCCATGGAGACCGTCGGCGACTTGTTTCCAGCGGGCCAGCTCTCGACCGATATGCCCCTGGTCGCCATCCGCATTCCCCAATGCGGCGCCCTCTCCCGCAAGGAGCGCGACGAGCTGAAGGCTTTCGGCGCCGAGCGCAACCTAAGGGTCTACGACGACGCTAAGCGCCTCGAACGCGACCACCCCGAGCCCATGCAGCGTGTCCGCGAGCGCCTCGGCGCCCAGGAAGGCGACCTGCTGCTGCTCTCGACCGCCGCGGCGCTTCCCACCGGCCACCGTCCCGTCGAGCAGGTCTACTCGGCCGCCGGTGATCTGCGTCTCCACGCCGGCCAGAAGTACGCCGACCGCCACGGCCTGCTCGACCCCAAGGATTTTCGCTTCCTCTGGGTCACCGACTTCCCCATGTTCGAGTGGAACGCCGAGGACCAGCGCTGGGTGGCCGCCCATCACCCCTTCACCTCCGTCCACGACGAAGACCTGGACAAGCTGCTCACCGACCAGGAGCATTGCCGGGCGAAATCCTATGACTTGGTGCTCAACGGCGTCGAGCTCGGCTCGGGATCCATCCGTATCCACCGCCGCGACATCCAGGCGCGCGTCTTCCAGGCCCTCGGTTTCACCGAGGAAGACGCCCGCCGCCGCTTCGGCTTCTTCCTCGAGGCCCTGGAGTACGGCACCCCGCCCCACGGCGGCATCGCCCTGGGCCTCGACCGCCTGGTGATGCTCCTGGCCGGCGAGACCACGATCCGCGACGTGATCCCGTTCCCCAAAACCGCCAATGGCACTGATTTGATGTGCGACGCCCCGACGCCCGTCCCCGAGCGCCAGCTCCGCGAGCTGGGTATTGCTTTGCGGCACTCCCCTCGCGAGAAATAGGGCTGGCGTAAGCAAACCGAAGCTACATCAAGCTCAGCGGATCCACGTCGATCACCAGCGCCGTAGCCGGCCATTTATGGCTCTCGGCGAAATGGCGCGCTCCCTTCAGCAGCGCGGCCAGTGTCCGCCGGCTCAGCGACTTGATCAGAAACTGATAGCGGTATTCGGCTTTGAGCTTCACCACCGGCGCCGCCGCCGGCCCCATCACCCGCACGTTCTCCGGCGGATCTTTCAAGTGCTCACCCAACATCCCGCTCAACTGCAGCGCTTCCTGCAGGCTCTCGCTCCGCACCAGGATGTTGGCCATCGCGGTGAACGGCGGGTAGTGCATCTGCCGCCGGAAGTGCACTTCCGTTTCGTAGAAGCCCTGGTAATCCTGGGCGCTGGCGAAGCGAATGGCGTAGTGCTCGGGGTTGATCGTTTGTATCAGCACGAGGCCCGGCAGCGCGCCGCGCCCCGCCCGTCCGGCGACCTGGGTCAGCAACTGGAACGTCCGCTCGGCCGCGCGAAAGTCCGGCAGCCCCAGGCCCACGTCGGCCGAGACCACCCCCACCAGCGTCACATTGGGAATATCGTGCCCCTTGGCGATCATCTGCGTCCCGACCAGGATGTCGAAGCTCCGCTCCCGGAACCCGCTGAGGATCGTTTCATACTGGCGCTTCCCGCCGACGGTGTCGCGGTCGAGCCGCGCGATCCGCGCCCGCGGAAACGCCTGATGCATCGCCTCCTCCACCTTCTCCGACCCGCTGCCGAGAAAATAGAGATACTCTTGGCCGCACTTGGGGCACACGTCCGGCACCGGCTCAGCATAGTCGCAGTAATGACACAGCAGCCGCCGCTCCCGGCGGTGGTAGGTCAGCGTCACCGAGCAGTTCTTGCACTCGATCCGCTGGCCGCAGCTACGGCAGGCGACGAAAGTCGAAAACCCTCGCCGGTTGAGCAGCACCATGACCTGCTCGCCCGCCGCGAGCCGCGCCTCGATCCCTTCGAGCATCCGCCGCGAAAACAGGCTCTGCGTGCGCGTCTCGACAAACTCGAGCCGCAGGTCGATCAGCTCCACCGACGGCAGCGGCCGTTTCTCGATCCTCTCCCGGAGCTCCAGCAGCGTGTACTTGCCGCGCTCGGCGTTGTGTCGCGATTCGAGACCGGGCGTGGCCGATCCCAGCACCACCGTCGCCCCCGCGCGCTGCGCCCGCACGATCGCCACGTCCCGGCCGTGATACCGCGGCGTCTCCTCCTGCTTGTAGCTCTGATCGTGCTCCTCATCGACCACCACCAGCCCCAGGTTCTCGACCGGCGCAAAAACGCCTGACCGCGTCCCCACCACCACCCGCGACCGCCCGCTCCGGATCCTCCGCCACTGCTCGGCCCGTTCGAGGTCGGTGAACGCGCTGTGCAGAATGGCCACCGCCGGCCCGAAGCGTCCGTAAAAGTGACTTGCCATCGCCGGCGTCAGCGCAATTTCGGGTACCAGCATCAAGGCGCTCTTGCCCAGCTCGAGCGTGGCCTCGATCGCCCGCAGGTAGACCTCGGTCTTCCCCGAGCCCGTCACCCCGTGAAGCAGAAACGTGCGGTGCCGGCCCGACTGCACCGATTCGCGGATGGCCGCGAGCGCCACCTCCTGCTCGGTGTTGAGCACCGGCCTCGACACCCTCGCCGGCTCGATCTGCTGCTCGATCGCCGCCCGCCATAGCCGCACCGCGCCGGTTTTCGCGAGGCGCCGCGCCGCCGTCGCCGATCCCTTCACGCGGTCTTCGAGTGCCGCCAGATCCTGGCTCCCTGGATTCGTCTCCAAAAAATCGAGCAGCCGCTTCTCGCCGCGCGAGAGCTTCTCCGGCAGCGCGCCACCGGGCTCCCGCTCGGCCATCAGCCGGCCGCTGGGGGATAAACTCGGCCCCCGCAGCGGATCCCGCACCTGCTGCAGCCGCTCGATCGTGAGGTACCTTTTCCGCTCCAGGCTCCGGATCGCCCCCGCCGCCAGCGGCAACTTCTTCTTCAACGACGTTTCCGAAAGCGATCGCCGTTCGAGCGCCCGAAGCACCTGCGCCACCGGATCGTCGGCTTCGGCGAGAATGGAGAGCTGCCGCGCCGCCTCCTGCCCCGCCGGCGTCAGCGAGATGACCTTCGCCGCTCGCACATCGGCCGCCAGCGGTAGCATCCCCCGCAGCGTCTCCCCGGGCGGCGCGCAGTAATACTCGGCGATCCACAGCCCCAGATCGAGCAACTCCGCCGAGAGAGCCGGCTCTTCGTCCACCAGCCGCAGCACCATCCGGGCCTCGACCGGAGGCGGCCCGTCGTGGCACGCCAGCACCATCCCCGTCAGCTTCCGGCTCCCAAACGGGACGATCACCCGGCAGCCCCGCTGGATGCGGTGTTGCAGAGTGGACGGCAGCGCGTAGGTGAACGACGTGTCCAGCGGGACGGGCAGCGACACGTCACAAAAAAGCGGCATTTATCTTTACTTTGGATTCTACAATACCTCGTCCAAACCGCCGATGGACTACTCAAACCCGAGCCGCGACCGTGGGGGAGCGGTTCTGTGGTCAGATCCCCATGCGCGCCGCCCCCGAAACCATCCTCCTGGTCGAAGACGACCCCGGCCACGCCGAGCTGATTCGCGCCAACCTGGAAATCGGTAATCTCCGCCAGGAAATCGTCCACGTTACCGACGGCTGCCAAGCCCTCGATTTTCTCCAGCGTCGTGGCGAGTTCCGATCCCGCCCGCCCGGCGGCGTCCTGGTCCTGCTCGATCTGAACATCCCCCGCCTCGACGGGCTGGAACTTCTCCGCCAGCTCAAGTCTCACCCCGAAACCCGCGCCACTCCGGTGCTGGTCTTCGCCGCCGGCGACAATCCCCGCCTGATCTGGCAGTGCTATGAAGCCGGCTGCAGCCTCTACTTCCCCAAGCCATCGCTGTTCGAAGACTTCATCGGCACCCTCGAGCGCCTCACCGGCTTGATACAAGCCGTCTCAGTCCCCATCAGCCAATAATCCCAGTCTGGGCCCCCCTCACCGCCGCAGCCGCCAAGTCCATCCGCAAGATGGCGCGGGCGCGGCGACGGTCAAGAACCTGGCGTATGGGGTCGCAGTTGACCGGCCCATCTGGTGCAGTGCGCTCCCCAACATGGCGAGAGGCAAGGTAAAAGGCAAAGTGCAAAAGGCAAGGCAACAAAAATCAGGGATGCGCCCCTTCGCGGCGTGGCACTCTGCCCGCCCCTCGTGGCCGGGCACTAAGAAGATGTTTCCTTCCTTGATTTTTGCCTTTTGCCTTGGTTCTTCCATAACGAGGGAAGCGATTCCTCGCGATGCACTAAGGACGGATTACGGGCCAGGGCCCGGCCCCCGGCCGCCGCGAAGGTATGCGAAACTCAAGTCCTGCTCCATGTCGCGAACCATCCGCAAAGCCGCCGTGCTTGGCGCCGGGACCATGGGCGCCCGCATCGCCGCCCATCTGGCCAACGCCGGGGTCGAGGTCCGCCTGCTCGACATCGCTCCCGATCGCCTGACCCCAGCCGAGCAGGCCCGGGGAATCACCCTGGACAGCCGCCAGGTACGCGGCCGCATCGTCAACCAGCTCTTCGAGGCGATGCAGAAATCCAAGCCCCCGGCCCTCTATACCCCCGACACCGCCCGCCGCATCCGCACCGGCAACTTCGCCCACGATCTCCCCAAGATCGCCGACGCCGACTGGATCATCGAGGCCGTCATTGAAAACTTCGATGCGAAGCAGGCCCTGCTCACCCAGGTCGACCGCTACCGCAAGCCCGGAACGCTGGTCAGTTCCAACACCTCCGGCCTGCCCATCGCCTCGCTCGCTCGCGATCTTTCCGAAGACTTCCGCGCCCACTGGCTCGGCACGCACTTCTTCAACCCGCCCCGCCAGATGCGCCTGGTCGAGCTCATCCCCACCCCCGAAACCAAGCCGGAGGTCGTCGAGTTCGTGCGCGATTTCTGCGACCGCCGTCTCGGCAAGGTCGTAGTCTTCGCCAAGGACCGCCCCAACTTCATCGCCAACCGCCTCTTCCTGTTCGCCATGATGCACCTGCTCAAGACCATGCAGGCGCAGGGGCTGACAATCGAAGAGGTCGATGCCCTCACCGGCCCGCTCATCGGCCGCCCACACACCGCCACCTTCCGTCTGGCCGACTTCGTCGGCGTTGACGTCTGCGTCTTCGTCGGCGAGAACCTCCATCGTCTGGTTCCGGAGGATGAGAAACGGGATGTCTTCGTCCCGCCGGAGTTTCTGAAGCGGATGGTCGAGAAACGCTGGATCGGTGACAAAACCGGCCAGGGCTTCTTCAAAAAGGAGAAAGACGAGCGCCTGGTCCTCGATTTGGACACGTTCGACTACCGCCCGCCCCGCCCGCCGAACTTCCCCGGCCTGGCCGAGGCCCGGAAGATCCGCGACACCGGCGCCCGCCTCCGCCACCTGCTTTGGTCGAACGACGCTTGGCGCGACGACCGTGCCGGCCGCTTCCTCTGGGAGACCTGGAGCGAGCTGTTGCTCTACTCCGCCGCCCGCATTCCCGAGATCGCCGATGACCTTGTAAGTATCGATACAACTATGATCCACGGCTTCGCCTGGGAGCTGGGGATGTTCGAGATCTGGGACGCCATCGGCGTGGCTGAGTCGGCTCGCCGCATGGAATCCCTGGGCAAGGCCCTTCCGCCGCTCGTCCAAAAGCTGCTCGCCTCCGGCCGGGACACGTTCTACGCCCGGCAAAGGGACCGGCGTTTCTATTTCGACCTGGCCGGCGCCGCCTATCGGCCCGTCCCGGAGCCGCCCGGCGTGATCCGCCTCCACGTTCTACGCGACCGCAACAAGGTTCTGCTCTCGAATCCCGGCGCGAGCCTGCTCGACCTGGGCGAAGGCATCCTGTGCCTCGAGTTCCACTCCAAGGTCAATGCTTTCGACCACGATGTGCTCGCCCTTCTGCGATCTTCGCTCGAAGAGACCGAAGCCCATTACGAAGGCCTGGTAATCGGCAACGAAGGGCCGAATTTTTGCGTCGGAGCCAACTTACAATACTTCCTGGAGCTGGGCCGCGCCTGCCGCTGGTCGGAGATCCGCCGCGTGGTCGAAGAGACGCGGAGCGCTTTCCTGGCCATCCGCGCCTGCCGCAAACCGGTGGCGGCGGCGGTTTTCGGCCGGACGCTCGGCGCCGGCTGCGAGCTCGCCCTGCACGCCCCGCGCATCCAGGCCGCAGCCGAAACATACATGGGCTGGACCGAGCCCGGCGTCGGCCTGATCCCCGCCGCCGGCGGCCCCAAGGAAATGCTCCTCCGCTGGACCGCCGACCTGCCTCCCGACGCGGACCTCACGCCCTATCTCAAGCAGGCTTTCGAGAACATCGCCCGGGCCCAGGTTTCTTCGAGCGCCGCCGAAGCGGCCGAGTGGCGCTGCCTGCGCCCCGAGGATCCCATCACCATGAACCGCGACCGCCTCATCGCCGACGCGCGCCAGACGGCGCTGGCCTTGGCCCGGGCCGGCTACACGCCTCCGGCGCTCGAGCCGAGGGTTCCGGTAACCGGCCGCGCCGGTCTGGCGACCCTGAAGATGGGCATCTTTTTGGCCCGGCAGTCGGGCCACATCAGCGCCTATGACGCCCACATCGCCGAGCGGCTGGCCTACGTCATGGCGGGCGGCGATCTGCCGCAGCCCATGACCGTACCCGAGAGCTACCTGCTCGATCTCGAATGCGAAGCGTTCCTCAGCCTCCTCGGCGAGCCGAAGACGCAGGAACGCATCGAGTACATGCTGCAGAACGGCCGGCCGTTGCGAAATTGAGGAGCCGCGACCTGGCCGGGGAGGCTTCACTTTATGAATCTTGCATCCCAGGGCGAGAGGCTTCGCGATCTGCTCGTGCTGCAATGGCCGCCGGTGGCGGTGGCCTTTCGGGAGGCGCCTCCGCCCGGCGTCCAACGCATCGAGATGCCCGGCCCCGCCGGCTGCGCTTACTGGCGCCTGGCCGCCGAGGGTCGTGTTTTCTACACCGACGCCTCCGACCACTTCGGCTGCACCATCGGCTCCCACACCCACGGCGTCGACTTGCCGGAAGACAAGGTTCAAGAGCTCGAAGCCATCGTCGCCACAATGGTCGGCCTCGAATACATCCGCATGGAAGAGGTCGCTGCGCTTCCGCGCCGCGCCGGCCCCTTCGGCGTTGCCGTCTACGCGCCGCTGGGCCAGGCGCCCTTCGAGCCGGATGTCATTTTGGTACGCGGCAACGCCAAGCAGATCATGCTGGTGGCCGAGGCCGCCCGCGCCATAGGCATCGCCCACGAAGGCGCGGCGATGGGCCGGCCGGCCTGCGCGATGGTCCCGGCCTCCCTGCAGTCGGGCCACGGCGCCCTGAGCCTCGCCTGCATCGGCAACCGCGTGTACACCGGCCTCGGCGACGGGGAGCTTTACTTCACCGTCCCCGGCCCCCGGATCGCCGAGCTCGTCGAGAAGCTCGAGACCATCCTTCAGGCCAACCAGGCTCTCGAAAGGTTCCACCAGCGCCGCCGCGCCGGATCCAACTGAGCTCTCATGTCCACGGCCCATCCCGAGCTGCACCGCCGTCTCGGCGTGCTCAACGCCACCTCCATCAACATGTCGAACATGATCGGCACCGGCCCGTTCATCACCATCGCCGGCGCTGACGGCATTATTGCTACCATGATGGGCCCCCAGGCCCTGATCGGCTGGCTGGTGGGCGCGGTGATCGCGCTCGCCGACGGCTTGGTGGTAGCCGAGCTCGGCGCCGCGCTGCCCTCCTCCGGCGGCAACTACGTCTACCTCCGCGAGGGCTACGGCCCCCACCGCTGGGGCCGGCTCATGGCGTTTCTGTTCGTCTGGCAGTTTCTTTTTTCCGGCCCGCTCGAGATCGCTTCCGGAAACATCGGCCTGGTCCAGTACCTGGCTTACTTCTGGCCCGGCATGACGCCCATCCAGACCAAGCTCCTCGCCGCCGGCGTCGGCGTCATCGCCCTTTTCACCCTCTACCGCAAGATCACCGACGTCGCGAAGCTCATGATGTTCCTTTGGATCACCATGCTGCTCACCACCGGCTGGGTCATCGTCGCCGGCCTCTGGAACTTCAACCCGCGCCTGGCCTTCGATTTCCCGCCCGACGCCTTCCGCTTCGGCCTGGGATTCGTCCGCGGCCTGGGCGCCGGAACCCTGATCGTGATGTACAACTTCCTCGGCTACTACCAGGTCTGCTATCTGGGCGCCGAAATCAAAAACCCGGCTCGCACTATTCCCTATGCCGTCATGATATCCATTCTGGCCGTGGCGGTGATCAACATCCTGATCTCGCTCTCCTTCATCGGCGTGGTCCCCTGGCGCGAGGCGGTCCATATGCCGGCGATCGGCTCGGTCTTCATGGAGCGGCTCTACGGCCGCTGGGCGGCCTCGCTGCTCTCGGTGATGATCATGATCACCGCCTTCAGCTCCGTTTACGCCCTGCTGCTCGGCTACTCCCGCATCCCCTACGCGGCGGCCAAAGACGGCATCTTTTTCCAGGCCCTGGGCGCGCTCCATCCCCGCGGCGAGTTTCCCCACCGGTCGCTGTTGCTGGTGGGCGGCCTGTGCATCGTGGCCAGCTTCTTCTCGCTCGGCGCCGTCATCTCCGCCCTGATGACCGCGCGCATCCTGGTCGAGTTCCTGGGCCGCGTGGTCGCCGTTTTCCTCATCCGCTGGAAGCGCCCGGACATCCAGCGGCCGTTTCAAATGTGGCTCTATCCGCTGCCGGCGATTCTATCGTTCGCTGGCTACGCCTACGTCTTCGCTGCTTCAGGGGCGAAGTTCATCTTGTATGGCTTAATTACGCTGCTGGCAGGAGTTCTGGTTTATTTTGCGACCGCCCGCCGCGCGACGGTCTGAAGTCCGCTTATTTGCCCGACGATCCGCCGGGCTTGGCCGGCCTTCAAGGGCCGCCGTACTTCCACGCCACCACGACGGCGAGCGCCACCACGACGATCCAGAGGTATTCCACGCGGCTCTCCCAGACCCATTATAGTCCGGCGCTACCGCGTCTGCCGAACGACCCGAAAGCCGTAGTCGGCGTATTGAAACTGGGGAGGAATGCTGGAGCGGGCGGCGCACCGGCTGACCTTGATCTGGTGCCGCCAGGAGCCGCCGCGCGATGCCCGGCGCTCGCCCGCCTCCGGACCGGGCGGATTGCGCTCGGGCGAGCGGGCGTAGTAGTCCTTGTAAAACCAGTCGGCGCACCACTCGTGGACGTTTTCACCGATGTCATGAAGCCCGTAACGGTTGGGCGCGTCCTGGCCGACCGGAAGCGGACCCTTCACGTCACCGCCCCAGCGGCGGAGATACGCGGCCCGCTGATGTGGCGGCTCGTCGCCCCAGGGATAGAGCAAGGCTTCCTGGCCGCCGCGCGCCGCGCGCTCCCACTCGGCTTCGGTCGGCAGCCGGTAACGGCGGCCGGTGAGCCGGCTGAGCCAGTCGCCATACGCGACCGCCTCGAACCAGCTCACCGCCACCACGGGCTGGTCCGGGTCGCCGAACGCCGGGTCGTCCCAATGGGGAGGCGCGGCGTGACCGGCCGCTTCGAGGAACAACCCATAGTCGCGGCGGCGGACCTGCAGGATCGCCATCTCAAAATCGTCCACCCAGACGCGGTGAACCGGGCGCTCCTCGTCCCGGTCCTGCTCGCACCCCATCCGGAAGTAGCCGGCGGGAATGCGGACGCAAACAGGCTCCTGGAAGGCCGGCGCAGCGTCCATCGGCCCCATCATACCCCACGCCGCGGGCGCTCCCGGCGGGTGGCGCGCCACAGGGCGTCGAGCGGCAGGGCCTGCAGATTGGAAGCAAACGAGAGGGGCTCGGAGCCGGTATAGAGCACCACGCCCCGGCGGAAGCGCCGGCCCGTCAGATCGGCCAGGACGCGCAGTCCTTTGAAGTCGCCGCTCGCGACGCTTGCGCCCGCCTTCACCTCGATCCCGACCAGGTTGCCGGCGGAATCCTCCAGCACGATGTCAACCTCCTGGCCGGTCTGCAGGCGAAAGTGGAACAACTGCGGATGCACCCGGCTCCAACCCACCTGTTTGCGCAGCTCCATCACCACGAAGTTCTCGTGTGATATAGTGGCGAAGTAGGGTAGGTCTGCGCGAGTCAACCGGATCGGAGAGATGGCCGAGTGGTTGAAGGCGCACGCTTGGAAAGCGTGTATGGGGGAAACTCCATCCAGGGTTCGAATCCCTGTCTCTCCGCCACTCCAGGCAAAGCCGGATGACCCAGAGGCTTATCCTAACTTGGTACAATAGGCGTTTTCATGTTCCATCTGTTTCGAAGCCGTAAGCAGACGTTTCGGATCCTGCTGGGGGTCATCGTCGCCCCGATCATCATCACGATGGTGGTGACGCTGATCCCGGGCATCTTCGGAAGCTCCGGGACGAGCACGGGCACCGACGCGGATCTGGCGGAGGTGGCCGGCGAGCCGATCACCGTGAGAGAGGCCCAGGCCGAACTGCAAGACTATGTCAAAATCCAGCGCCCGCCCCCGGGGACTTACCAGTTCGTGGCGCCGCAGATCGTGCAGGAGCTGGTCACCGGCCAAGCGCTGCTCTACGAAGCGGAGCGCCTGGGGCTGGGGGTCAGCGAATCCGAGCTGGTGGAGACGCTCAAGACCGGCCTGCCGTTTCTGTTCCCGGGGGGAAACTTCGCCGGCAACGACGCCTACGCGGCCTTCGTCCAGGAGCGCTTCCAAAAATCGATCCCGGAGTTTGAAGCCCTGTTTCGCAAGGACCTCGTCATCACCAAGCTGCGCCACTTGCTGACGGACGACGTGACCGTGACGACGGCGGAGCTGGAGCAGGAATTCAAACGGCGCGAGGAGAAGGCGCGGATCGAGTTCGTGGCGGTGACGCCGGCTTCGGTGCAGTCCTCGGTCTCTTCCACGCCGGCCGAG
>JBGOUJ010000106.1:0-15861 GCA_041477005.1 Terriglobia bacterium
GCCGAACTCGATGCACCGGGTTCTCGCCGCGTAGTGATGATCACAAGGACGATGGCGCACCGCTACTTTGGCGGAAACGCGATCGGCAAACACATCGGATGGCGCGACATACCGGGGCCACCGTCTTTGGAGATCGTAGGCGTAGTCCCCGATATCGCACCATTGGACTATCGCGCCAGCCGCCACGACTTCGTATTCGGACCGGCGCGTCAGTGGGAGCCGTTTCAGAGGTCGTTCCACGTGCGCACGGCTTTGCGCCCAGAATCGCTGTTCCAGTCCATCCGCAAGGCCGTCCGCGACGTCGATCCTGCCGTGCCGGTGGTCAGCATGAAGACCATGGAGGTCCAAATCGACTCCGCGCTCTTCGTCGAGCGCATGATCGCGTTGTTATCGGCCTGTTTCGGCGCGCTCGCTTTGATCCTGTCCGCGATCGGCCTCTACGGCGTAATCGCCTACTCGGTCGCGCGCCGTACGCGCGAGATGGGAATCCGCATGGCGCTGGGCGCGCAGAAGCACACGGTGCTCGCGCTGGTGATGAAGGATGTTGGCTTCATGCTAGGCGCCGGCATTATCACCGGCGTCCTCTGCGCACTTGCTGTGAGCCGCCTCGTGCGTTCACAACTCTTTGGCGTCGAACCGGCCGACCTTTTGACCTTTGCGGTCGCGGCCCTGCTGCTCGCGACCATCGGGCTTACCGCCGCGCTCATTCCGGCTCGACGCGCCATGAGAGTGGACGTCGTCACGGCGCTGCGATACGAGTAAATCCACCGACGAAACTGGTGCGTCGTCGTGCAGTCGAATGGATGAGGCCCTAGAGATCAGCTAGACTAGAGATCGTGCGCTGGTAGAACGAGCGACTGAGCCGCTCAGCCTTGCCATTACCCGCCGAAAGTCGCCAAAGGTTGACCGATGATCGCGTGCGTGTACGAAGCGTTCTGGTCGGATTACGGCGAATCCGGAAACTATCCGCCGATTCCGGCCCAGCCGAGCCGCACCACTTTACGATAGTGCTGCGAAACGGTCCCTAAGTGCGGTTCTAGGAACTCTGGATTGGGGCTGGACGCGGAATCGATAGATCTCGATAAACGCCGTTCCGGAAACGGGCGCCCGGCATTTGTCGGCTCGGTTCTAATCGATTTCTAGCGTGGCTAGCAGGCCTTCCACGGATTCGGGCCGGATCTCCACCTCGGCGTTGGCCGGACTGAGGTCGGCTCGCTCGTCGAAGGTTTGGAACAGGGCCATCTTGACGGCGGCGTACTGCTCGGTGGACGTCAAATTGCGGCCGTGGGATTGCTGCCAGGTCTCGACCGAGGCGGTGGGAAGAAAGACGGTCAGTGGGAAAGATCCTTTGCGGTCGGAGCTGACCTGGAAGATATACTCGTGGCCGGGGCAGCCGCCACGGTCGCTCTGGCGGTATCCCTCGTAATAGTACTGATACACGTAGCCTGTTTGGGAGGAGTAGGTCTTCATCCGCTGGACCGCGGGGGCACCGCGCAGCGGTGGGGGCGGCGGGCCGGGGCGGGGCTTGAAGAAGCGGTCGAACAGCGTCATCGGGATGTGTAGGTCATTGTCCGTGGTAGCGCTGCTCGCGGAAGGGGTCGCCGTACATGTGGTAGCCGACGCTCTCCCAGTAGCCGGCGCGGTCACGGTCTGTGAAATCGAGGCCGCGGACCCACTTGGCGCTCTTCCAGGCGTAGAGGTGCGGGACGACCAGCCGGAGCGGGCCGCCGTGCTCCGGGGTGAGCGGCTCGGGAGCGTGGGCGGTGGCGAACAGGACGTTGTCTCGCATCAGGTCGGCGAGCGGCACGTTGGTGGTGTAGCCCGGATCGGCATGGACCATCACGTAGCGCGCCTCCGGCAGCGGCTTGGCCCTCTCCGCAATCACCCGGAAGGGGACGCCGGTCCACTCGTTATCGAACTTGCTCCAGGCGGTGACGCAGTGAAAGTCGGCTACCACTTTGATCTGCGGCAGCCCGGTGAACTCCTCCCAGCTCAGCCGGAGCGGGTTCTCGACCAGGCTGCGAACCTGGAAATCCCAGCGCGCCGGATCGAAACGCGGGATGTCGCCCTCGTGTAAAACCGGCCATTTCAGGGTCAGGGATTGGCCCGGCGGCAGCCGGCCTTCGGCTTCGTAAAGCTTCTGCTTCTGCTTACGCTCGTTGTCAAACAACATGATCGCTTGAGGATATGATGAACAGAATGCCGGTCGGCTTTCATCTTATCATGCGCCGTGGCATCGACCTGTTCAACCGGCGGGAGTTCTTCGAGTGCCACGAAGTGCTGGAGGAAATCTGGACGCCGGCGCGCGGCCCGGAGCGGTTGTTCCTGCAAGCCCTGATTCATTTCGCCGTCGGCTTCTATCATCACCAGAGACGCAACCGTGAGGGCGCCGAGCGGCAATTGCGAAAGGGCCTGAAGAAAATAGAGGCCTACCTGCCCGAGTACAAGGGCGTGGATACAGAGCGCCTGCGGGAGCAAGTGGCGCAGCGGCTGGAGACGATCACGCGCGGCGGGCGGGTTAGAATCTACCCGAAAATCAAGGAACCACAGATGAACACAGATAAACACAGATAAAACCCGTCCGGCTATCTGTGTTGATCTGTGGTTTCAGTTTTTCCGGACCAGGTACACCGCCACCGCGGCTCGCAGGTTGGGCAGCCAGCCTATGCTGTGGCCGCCGCTGAGAAACATGCGGCGCTCGACGGCGAGGCTCTCCGCGACCGCCAGCTCTTCGAAGTCCTCGACGGTCAGGAAGTGGATGTTGGGCGAGTCGTACCACTCGTAGGGGAAGAGCTTCGTCTTCGGCGCGCGGCCGGTGAGCAGCATCGACAGGCGCATGGTCCAATGGCCGAAGTTGGGGAAAGCCACGATCACGCGCTTGCCGACCCGGAGCATCTCGCGCAGTACGGTGAGCGGACGGCGCGTCTCCTGCAAGGTCTGGCTCAGGATCACGAAATCGAAGCATTGGTCGGGGTAATCGGCGAGACCCGTATCGATGTCGCCCTGGTAGACCGAGAGGCCCTGGGCGATGCAACGCTGGACGCGGGCCGGGGAGATCTCGACGCCGCGGGCCGTCACCTTCTTGTGCTCGGCGAGCCACGCCAGCAGCTCGCCGTCGCCGCAGCCGAGATCGAGGACCTTGCTGCCGGGATCGACCAGCTCGCTGATGATGGCGTAGTCGCGGCGGCCGAGCAGTTGCCGGACGAAGGTTTGTTCCTGTGTCGCCCCCGCCGTCATGCCGCCTTCTTGAACGTATTGGCCAGGAAATGCCGGACCATCTCGGTCTGCTCGCCGACCTCGATCAGGAACGCGTCGTGGCCGTAGTTGGAGGGCAGCTCGCAGTAAGCCACGTCCAGGTTGTGGCCGCGCAGCGCCCGCACGATTTCCTGCGACTGGTAGCTCGGGTAGAGCCAGTCGGAGGTGAAGCTGATCACCAGGAAGCGCGCCTTGGTCCGCGCCAGGGCGGCCGAGACCGAGCCGTAGCCCTGGGTGAGATCGAAGTTGTCCATGGCCTTGGTGATATAGAGATAGGAGTTGGCGTCGAAGCGGTTGACGAATTCGCCCCCACGATAGCGCAGGTAGTTCTCCACCTCGAAATCGACCGAGAAGCCGTTGCCCAGGTCGTCCTTGGGGCGCTGGCGGCGGCCGAACTTCTCGCGCATGGAGTCGTCGCTCATGTAGGTGATGTGACCGACCATCCGGGCGACCGAGAGGCCTCGCGCCGGGAGCGCCGATTCGTAGTAATCGCCGCCCTTCCAATCCGGGTCCGACATGATGGCCATGCGGCCGACCTCGTTGAAGGCGATCTGCTGGGCGGAGTGGCGATAGGTTGATGCAATGGGTATGGCGCTGGCCACCATCTCGGGATGGGCCACGGCCCATTGCAGCGCTTGCATGCCGCCCATCGAGCCGCCCGAGACCGAGAGCAGCCGCGGGATGCCCAGGTGATCGATGAGCTGTTTCTGCACGCGAACCATGTCGGGGATGGTGATGACCGGAAAACTCGAGCCGTAGGGGCGGCCGGTGGCGGGGTTGATCGAGCTGGGGCCGGTGGTGCCGCGACAACCGCCCAGCACGTTCGTGCAGAGCACGAAGTAGCGGTTGGTGTCGAAGGCTTTGTGGGGGCCGATCATGTTGTCCCACCAGCCGGGCTTGCCGGTCTCTTGGCTGATACCGGCGGCGTGGGCATCGCCTGAAAAAGCGTGCTCGATCAGGATGGCGTTGGACCGCTCCCGGTTCAGCTCGCCGTAGGCCTCGTACGCCACCGTGACCGGGGCCAGGGTCTCGCCGCAATCCAGGGACAGCGAGTCGAAGTCGGCGCTTTGGGTGGAAACGGTCATACCGGAATCTACTAGGATAGCACTGACGAGGTTTCGGAGCCGCGACCGTAAGGGGCGGTAACCGGACCATCGGAAACCGCCCCCTTACGGTCGCGGCTCCGAAAAATTGACGATGGAAACCCAGGGCTGAGACAATCGTCCATCATCTATGAGCCAATCGTCCGTCCATCCCGAGTTGCGCCTCATGATCAGCGCCCAGCAGATTCGGACGCGCGTGGCGGAAATGGGGGGCCAGATCGGGGCCGACTATGCGGGCCGGCAGCTTCGGCTGATTGCCATTCTGAAGGGCGCCTGCTTCTTTCTTTCCGATCTGGCGCGCGCCATCGGGGAGGACGTCTCGATCGACTTCATGGGCATCGCCAGCTATGGGCGCAGCAAGTCGAGTTCGGGCGAGGTGAAGGTGACCAAGGACCTGGACAGCGAGATCGCCGGTCTGGACGTGCTGATCGTGGAAGATATCGTGGATACCGGTATCACGCTCACCTACCTCTGCCAGGTTTTGCGGCAGCGCAAGCCGAAGTCGCTGCGCATCGCTACGCTGCTCGATAAGCCGAGCCGGCGGCTGAAGCCTGTGGATGTGGCCTACACCGGCTTCCAGATCCCGGATGAGTTCGTGGTGGGATATGGCCTCGACTACGCGGAAAAGTACCGCAACCTGGCCGATATCTGCGTGCTGGTCGAGGGGCCTTCCGAAGGTACAGCCCGATGAGAGGCAAGGCAAACGGCAGAGGGAAAAAGACAAACGGCAGATTGCAAAAGGCAAAAGGCAAAAATCAAGGAAGGGTGCGTTGTTCTACTTGCCCAGCCCAAAGCGCTGGGCCGCTGCGATGAAGAAGGTCATTACAGAGAGCGATATTCGGGCGCTGGCGGAAGGGGCCGAGTTGCGCGTGCCGCGGGGCGCGGTGATCACGCCGGCGGCGTGGGATCTGGCGGCGGCGCGGCGGATTCGGGTGGTGGAAGTCGAGCCGGACCAATGGTCCGAGCCGGCAGCGCCCGAGAGGACGGTGGCTCTGGGGAGCGACCATGGCGGCTTCCGGATGAAGGAAGCGCTGAAGCCGGTTTTCGCCGAGCTGGGGCTCGTGGTGCACGACGTGGGAGTGCATGACGAGAAGCCTGCGGATTATCCGGACATCGCCCAGCAGGTGGCGGAGCTGGTGGCGACGGGCGCGGCCCCGCGAGGCGTGATTGTGGACGGCGCGGGCATCGGCAGCGCCATGGCCGCCAACAAGGCGCCGGGAGTGCGCGCGGCGCTATGTTACGATAAGGCTTCTGCCAAGAATAGCCGCGAACACAACAACGCCAACGTGCTCACGCTGGGCGGGCGGCTGCTGACCGAGACGCAGGCCCGCGAGGTGTTGTACACCTGGCTCACTACGCCCTTCGCCGGAGGCCGTCACGCCGGCCGAGTGGAGAAAATCGCCGCACTCGAGCGGCGCTACCGAACGTGGAACCCGTCGAACTCGAACAACTCGTAGCCCAGATCGGAGAGGAACTGCTGGCGCGCGGGGGCACGGCGCAGGCGGCCGATCCACTCCCGTCGCCCGTGTTTGCGGCGCAGGCGCCGGCCTTGCGCGCGGGACTGAAACCGGGCGCCGAGGGGCTGAACATCCCCGACCTGGTCTGTCCGGGCTGTGTGCAGCGCTGCCCGCAAACCTGCGCCCGGAAGACCCAGGCGATCGTCGCCGCCGGGGCCGACCGGGTCTCGGCGAGCGAGCGGCTTACCCGCATCGATGAATCGCTCGCCGCCCTGATCGATCACACGCTGCTGCGGCCGGAGGCGACGCGCGAGCAGATCGTGAAGCTGTGCCAGGAAGCGCGAAAGTTTGGGTTTGCCAGCGTCTGCGTCAACGCCGGCTGGGTGCCGCTGTGCGCCCAGCTCTTGCGCGGCGCGAAAGCGAAAGTCTGCACGGTGGTCGGCTTTCCGCTCGGCGCCACCCTGACCGAAGCAAAGCGGGCGGAAACCGAGGAGGCCGTGAAGCTGGGCGCCGAAGAAATCGACATGGTGATCCAGATTGGGGTGCTGCGCTCGGGAGATCTGGACCAGGTTTACCTGGACATTCGTGCCGTGGTCGAGGCCGCGCACCGGGCCGCGGCCATCGTAAAGGTGATCATCGAGGCGGCGCTGCTCGACGACGACGAGAAAGTCGTGGCCTGCGCGCTCGCCAAGCTGGCCGGCGCCGACTTCGTCAAGACCTCCACCGGCTTCGGCCCCTCGGGCGCCACCGATCATGACGTGGCCCTGATGCGGCGAGTGGTGGGCGGCGAGATGGGGATCAAGGCCGCCGGCGGCATCCGCAGTTTCGACGACTTGCAGAAGATGGCCGCCGCCGGGGCGACGCGCATCGGCGCCAGCGCCAGCGTCAAGATCCTCGAGGAAGCGAGGATTGCAGGGGCCGGCCAGGCCGGATCCGCATGACCTCCCGAGCGGCACTCTTCAAGCAGCGCAGCGAGCTGCTGGACTTCCTGCTGGAAGTCTCCGAAGTGTCTTCCGAGACGCTGGATCTCGAGAAGCTGCTGCCGACGCTCGCCAAATTGGTGAAGAAGGTCATCGATTACGAGATCTTCGCTATCCTGCTGGTGGGCGACAAGAGCCTGATGCGGATGCGCTTCGCCATCGGCCACCGGCAGGAGGTCGTCGAGAACATGCGCGTTCCGGTGGGGCAGGGGATCACGGGTGCCGCGGCGGCCTCGCGCAAGCCGGTCCTGGTGAGCGATGTGCGCCAGGATCCGCGCTACCTGAACGCGCTCGACGCGGTGCGGTCGGAGCTCGCCGTGCCGATGGTGGCGCGGGGGCGGGTGGTGGGCGTGATTGACATTCAGTCCACGCGGTTGAACGCCTTCACCGAGCACGAGCAGGGGATTGTGGAGTTGCTTGCGGCTCGGATGGCTCTGGCCATCGACAACGCCCGGCTCTACCGCCGGGTGGTGAAGCAGAACCGGACGCTGCGGACGCTCACGGCCATCGCCCAGGAGTTTTCGTCCATTCTGGAGCTCGATCCGCTGCTGCGCAAGATCTCCGAGCAGGTGCGGCACTTGATCAACTACGATTCGTTCAGCATCCTGCTGCTGGAGCCGTCGGAGGCCATGCTGAAGGACTACATGAGCGTGCGTTACGACAAGCGCGTGCACATGGACAACGTGCCGCTGGGGCGGGGCATCGTGGGGGCAGCGGCGGAATCGAAGCAGCCGGTGCTCGCCCCCGATACCAGCAAGGACCCGCGCTACATTGCCTGGGACGAGGGCATCCGCTCGGAAGTGGCGGTGCCGCTGCTCGTGCAGAACCGCTTGATCGGCGTGCTGGATCTCGAGAGCGAGCAGTTGAGTTACTTCACCGAGGAGCACGTGCGAACTCTCTCGCTGCTGGCGCCGCAGATCGCCACGGCCATCGAGAATGCCCGGCTCTACCAGCACGTCGCGCGCAACGAGGCGCGGCTGGACAAGGACCTCAAGGCGGCGCAGCAGCTTCAGCAGCACCTCTGGCCGTCGGTTTACCCGAAGATCGAGGATCTCGACCTCGCCGCCCGGATCGAGCCGGCGCGGCAGATCGGCGGCGACCTCTACGATTTCCTGACCTTTGCCGACCAGTCTCCGGGAATCGTGATCGGCGACGTCAGCGGCAAGGGCGCGGCCGCGGCGCTCTATGCGGCGCTGGTGAGCGGGCTGCTGCGGCTGCTCGCGCAGCAACACAACTCGCCGGCAACTCTGCTGCGGGCGCTCAACCTGGCCCTGCTCGAGCGCAAGGTCGAGTCGAGCTATCTGACGATTGCGTGCGCCCGCTGGCACCCGGAATCACAGACTCTGGTGGTGGCCAACGCCGGCATGCCCTTTCCTATTCTGGTCACCAAGGGACGGGCAAGCGAGCAAAAGGTCGCCGGCATTCCGCTCGGGCTGCTGGGCGACACCGAGTACGAGGAGGTCGCACTGCCGCTGGCGCCCGGCGACCTGGTGGTGTTCTCCTCCGACGGGATTGTCGACAGCCGCGACCGCTTCGGCCAGGACTACGGCCGGCAGCGGCTGGCTCAGCTCGTCGCCCGGCAGGGGCTTCTGAGCGCCGACAAGCTGATCCAGAAGATTTTTCAGGACGTGAAGAACCACGCCGCCGGCGCGGCGGCGTTTGACGACCAGACGGCGGTGGTAGTCAAGAGGATTGACGATTGAACCGCGAGGTTCCGGGCCGCGACTTAGTAAGGTGTGAAAAAATGCCGATCTCGCGCAAAGACGCCAAGTACGCCAGGAAAAACTTCTTGGTTTGCTTTGAGTTCTTTGCGCCTTTGCGAGAGATCTTCCGCTAAATCACTATGCCAACGGCGGGGTTCGAGTACAAGTCGGGACTGTTGCACTGCGAGGATGTCTCGCTTTCCGAGATTGCCGACCGCGTTGGCACGCCGGTGTATGTTTACTCGTCGCGGACGATTCTGGAGAACTACGAGACTTATAACCGCGCCTGCGGCCCGCAGCCGCACACGATCCATTACTCGCTGAAAGCTAACGGATCGTTGGGATTGGTGGACCTGCTCGCCCGGCAGGGGGCGGGCTTCGATATCGTTTCCGGCGGGGAGCTGTTTCGGGTGTTGCAGGCGGGAGGCGATGCGGCACGGGTCGTGTTCTCCGGCGTGGGCAAGACGGCCGACGAGATCGACTACGCCCTGGGAGCGGGCATCGCTTCGTTCAACTGCGAATCGGAAGGGGAGCTGGAGCTGATCAACGAGCGGGCCAAGCGCCGGCAGATGCGGGCGCCGGTGGCGCTGCGGGTCAACCCGGACGTGAGCGCCGAGACGCACCCCTACATCGCCACCGGGTTGCGCGAGCACAAGTTCGGGGTGCCCATCGCCGAGGCCGAGCTGCTTTATGCGCGGGCCGCCGGCCTCGACAACCTCAAAGTGGAAGGCGTGAGCTGCCACATCGGCTCGCAGATCTTCGATATCCAGGCGTTTGTGGAGGCGCTGTGCAAGATTCTGGATCTGGTCGATTCGCTCGAGAAGCGGGGCATTGCGATCCGGAACCTGGATCTGGGCGGCGGCCTGGGCGTGGGCTATCATCCCGACGACGCGGCCCCGACGATCGGCGACTATATGCAGGCGCTGTGGCGGCAACTGAGAGGGCGAGACCTGCACCTGCACCTGGAGCCGGGCCGCTCGATCGTGGCTGCGGCCGGCGTGTTGCTGACCTCGGTGCTCTATCGCAAGCCATCCGCCCACCGGCAGTTCATCATTGTGGATGCAGCCATGAACGACCTAATCCGGCCGGCGCTCTATAAGTCTCACCACGAGATCTTGCCGGTCCAGGCTACCGACGGACCTAAGGTGCGGGCCGATGTTGTGGGGCCAGTGTGCGAGACCGGCGATTTTTTCGCCCGCGACCGGGAGATGCCGCTGGTCAAGCCGGGCGAGCGGGTGGCGCTGCTCACCACCGGAGCCTACGGCTTCGTGTTGTCCTCCAACTATAATGCCCGTCCGCGGGCGGCCGAGGTTTTGGTCGACGGCGCGGGCTTCACCGTGATCCGCGACCGGGAGACGTTTGCCGACTTGATCCGGGGGGAGAGGACGGCCGGATGAGACACCGGTCAAAAACAAGGCAAAAGGCAAATTGCAAAAGGCAAAAGGCAAAAATCAAGGTAGGGGACCTTTTTTTGTGCCCAAGACGGCAGGATGAAATGAAACACGAGACAAAAATCAAGGCAGAACCCACGCCGACCTGATTTGCGTGGAGGAAGGATGCAGGATGAAAGACAAGGCAAAAGGCAAGAATCAAGGCAGGGGCCATTTTCTTGTGCCCAAGCTCGCCCTCGGGGTCGCGCTGCTTCTGCCGGCGGCTCTGTGGGGCGAAGTGCATCAGGTTGTGGCGACCGAGTATTACCACACCTTCGCGAAAGGGAACCCGGTATTCAAGAGAATCAAGCCGGGGGATACGGTCATTACTAAGACGCTCGACGCCAACGGGCAGGATGACAAAGATGTCCGCCGGCATCCGGCGGAGTTTTCCAATCCCTTGACGGGGCCTTTCTTTGTCGAGGGCGCTGAGCCGGGCGATGCGCTGCTGGTGCATTTCCGGCGAATGAAGATGAACCGCAACTGGGGCTGGACGAACTACCGGCTCGGGCTGTTTTCGCTGACGGCTGATTATGCGGAGACGATCTATTCGAATCGCTACAAAGACGGCCTCGTGCATCCGGGCCACGCCAACCAGGTGCCGTGGGAGCTTGACCTCCAGCAGAACACGGTGCGGCTGAAGGAGCCGGCGAGCCAGCGGGTCCGGTTCGAGTTCCCGGCGCAGACCATGCTGGGATGCGTCGGCGTCGCAGCGGCCGATGATTTCGCGCCGACCTCCGCCATCTCGGGTCCCTACGGCGGTAATATGGATTATAACCAGGTAGCGGAAGGCGCGACGGTCATCCTGCCCGTGTTTCATCCCGGCGGGCTGCTCTACATGGGCGACGGCCACGCGCTGCAGGCGGATGGAGAACCGACCGGAACCGGGATCGAGACCTCTCTCGACGTCGAGTTCACGGTCGATCTGCGCAAGAACGCGAGAGTGACGGGACCGCGCCTGGAGACCAACGAGTACCTGATCAGCGTCGGCAGCCAGCCGGAATTTGCAAGCTCGCTCGACCGGGCGCTGGGGATGGCGACGGTCGACATGGTCCACTGGCTGGTGAATGATTACCGGTTGGAGCCGTGGGCGGCGCACCTGCTCGTGGGCTACCGGGGCCGCTACGAGGTCGTAACGGTGGCCGGCTCCATGGCGCTGAAAATCCCGAAACGCGACCTTCCGGCCCGCTAGAGCATCTAAAGTGGTACGGTATGAAACTGGCTTTTGCTACCATGGCGCCCCGGACCGACCTTCGCGCCGCGCTCGACCAGGCCCGCGCGCGCACCGATGAGCTGTTTCGCCTGGTCCGCCCTGGCGCGCTCTACGAGCGGCCCGTCCCCGAGCGGCACCGCCTGATCTTTTATCTCGGCCACCTGGAAGTGTTCGATTGGAACCAGATCTGCCGGGGCGTGCTGGGAATGGAATCGTTCCATGGAGAATTCGATCGACTGTTCGCCTTCGGCATCGACCCCGGCCCGGGCAAGCTGCCGGCCGACCAGCCGCGGGACTGGCCCCGGGCGTCGGAAGTCGAGGCTTACAATCACCGCGTTCGGCAGAGCGTCGACCGGATTCTGCCGGAAGCCCCGGATCAGATCGTTCACGTGGCGATCGAGCACCGGCTGATGCACGCCGAGACCTTCGCCTACCTGCTTCACAATCTGCCTTTGGAGCAGAAGATCGCCCCGCCGGCGGCGGCCCGTTCCGCTCGTCCCGCGCCGTCGCCGCGCGTGGTGGAGATCCCCGCCGGGCCGGCGGTCTTGGGACGGCCACGCGGCAATGGATTCGGCTGGGACAACGAGTTCGACGAAAACGTAGTGCAGGTTCCAGCGTTCACCATCAGCAAGTACAAGATCACCAATCAGGAGTACCTGAAGTTCGTGGAGGCCGGCGCCGAGCCGCCGCATTTCTGGAAGCGAGAGGAAGCCGGCTGGCTCTGCCGGACGATGTTCGGCGAAATCCCGCTGCCGATGGACTGGCCGGTTTACGTGACCCACCAGCAGGCGGCGCAGTACGCCGCCTGGGCGGGCAAAGTTTTGCCGACCGAGGCCCAGTTCCACCGGGCCGCCTATGGAACGCGGAACGGCGAGCACCGCCTGTATCCATGGGGCCGGGAGGCGCCGGATGCGCGGCGGGGAAACTTCGATTTCGGACGCTGGGATCCGGCGCCCGTGGACGCCACCCCGCTCGGGGACAGCGAGTTCGGTGTCTCTCAACTGGTCGGCAACGGCTGGGAGTGGACCTCGAGCGTCTTCGGTCCGTTTCCGGGCTTCGAGCCGTTTCCGTTTTATCCCGGCTACTCGGCTGATTTCTTTGACGGCGCCCACTATGTGCTGAAAGGCGCTTCGGCCCGCACGGCGGGGGTGATGGTGCGCCGCTCGTTCCGCAACTGGTTTCGTCCCAACTACCCTTACCTTTACGCCGGCTTTCGCTGCGTGGAGAACTAGATATGGCGACCTCTGCCGTGGAGTTGCAGGCGCAGTCGGATTTCGCGCGGGACGTCCGCCGCGGTTTGAGCAAGCCGGACCAGAAGGAGCTGCCGTCCATGTACCTTTACAACGAGGTCGGGACGGCCTTGTTCGAGGCGATCACCTGGCTGCCGGAATACGGCCTGACGCGCGCCGACGAGCGGCTGATCGAGCGATACGCGGACGCCATCCTCGACCGCCTGCCGCCGCCGGTGCTGGTGGCCGAGCTCGGCAGCGGCAGCGGGCGGAAGACGCGCTGGATTCTGGAAGCGCTGGCCCGGCGCCAGCCCGTGCTTTACTACCCGATCGACATCTCGCGGCTGGCGCTGGCCCGGTGCCGGCAGGAGCTCTCCGGGCTGGGATCGATCGGCATCGTGGGCCTCGAGCAGTCTTACCTGGAAGGCTTGCTCGAAGTCGCCTACCGCCGCGAGGCGGGACAAAGCCTGCTGGTTCTCTTTCTCGGCAGCACGATCGGGAACTTCGATCCGCTGGCCGCGGCCCGGTTCCTGATCGAAATCCGCCGGCGCCTGTCGCCGGGCGACGCGCTGCTGGTGGGGATGGATCTGGAAAAGTCTGTTGGGCAAATGCTGCTGGCCTATGACGATCCGACCGGGATTACGGCGGCCTTCAACCTGAATCTGCTGGCGCGCATCAACCGCGAGCTGGGCGCCGACTTCGACCTGCGCCGGTTCGAGCACGAAGCCCGGTACAACCAGGCCGAGCCCCGGATCGAGATGCACCTGAGATCCCAAGCGCGGCAGACGGTTTCGGTTCCGGCGGCCGATTTCACCTTTACGTTGAGTGAAGGGGAGACGATCTGGACCGAAGCCTGCCACAAGTTCCGCGCCGAGGAGATCCCGCGGATGGCCGAGGACGCCGGCTTCGTTTGTGAAGCGCAATGGGTGGACCCGGAGTGGCCCTTCGCCGAGAGCCTGTGGGCCGTTAGTAGCAAAGCTGCAGCTATTAGCCATTAGCCATCAGCTATCAGCAAGCGGTTCGCGCGGGGTTGCTGACGGCTGAAAGCTGATGGCTGGATGCTGCATCCATGCAAGCCATCACGAGGCCAGTCCGTGCGGGGTTGCTGACGGCTGATAGCTGAGAGCTGATCGCTGCTTCTCTGACGGCTGATAGCTGCTTCTCTTACTATGAGCGCCATCGTGGCCTTTCGCAATGTCTCCTACAGCGTCGGCGGGCGGGAGATTCTCCGCGATCTGAACCTGGAAGTGGAAGCGGGGGAGACCCTGGTCTTGTTGGGCCGGAGCGGCTCTGGCAAGACCACGGCGCTGAAGATGGTCAACGGGCTGCTGGCGCCGACGGCGGGCGAGGTGTGGGTCGACGGCAAATCGACCGCCGCCTGGGACCCGATTCGGCTGAAGCGGCGGATCGGCTACGTGATTCAGGATGTCGGCCTGTTCCCACACTTCACGGTGGCGCAAAACGTCGGCTTGGTGCCTCGTTTGGAGGGCTGGGAGACGCAGCGGATCGAGGAGCGAACGCGGGAGCTGCTGGGCCAGGTCGGCCTCGATCCGGGACAGTTTGCCGGGCGCTATCCGCGCGAGCTTTCGGGCGGCCAGCGCCAGCGAGTGGGCGTGGCGCGGGCTCTGGCGGCCGATCCCTCGCTGCTGCTGTTTGACGAGCCGTTCGGGGCGCTCGATCCGGTCACGCGCCTGGAAGTGCAGCGGCTATTTCTGGAGCTGCGCCGGCGGCTCGGCAAGTCGGCGATCTTTGTGACCCACGATGTGCGCGAGGCGCTGCTGGTCGGCTCGCGCATCGGGCTGCTGCGCGAGGGACGCCTCCAGGTGCTGGCCACGCCTTCGGAGCTGCTGCGGGCGCGGGGCGAGGAAGTGGAAGCCTTCCTGGCGATCCTCGACTGGAAAACGGAGGTCCAATAATGCCGCCGGGACTGGCAAGCGAGATGGCGGACCTGAGTTTGGAGCACCTGGTGCTGGTGCTGGTTTCGATGTCGATCGCCGCGGCGATCGGAGTGCCGGTGGGCGTCCTGCTCACGCGGCGGGCGCCGCTGCGGCGGTGGGTGCTGGGCCTTGCGAACGTGATGCAGACCGTGCCGAGCCTGGCCCTGTTTGGATTCCTGATTCCGATTCCGTTTATCGGCGGGATCGGCAAGCGCACGGCGATTGTCGCGCTGGTACTCTACGCGCTGCTGCCGATTCTGCGGAACACCCTGGCCGGAATCCTGGGCGTGGATCCGGCGGTGCGGGAATCGGCCATCGCCATGGGCATGACGCCGGGACAACTTCTGCGCCAGGTGGAGATTCCACTCGCCGCGCGGACCATCCTGGCCGGCCTGCGCGTCGCTACGGTCACGACCATCGGCACGGCCACGATCGCCGCGGCCATCGGGGGCGGGGGATTGGGCGTCTTCATTTTTCGCGGCGTGGCCTCGATCGATACGACGCAGATCCTGGCCGGCGCGGTGCCGGCGGCGCTGATCGCGCTTCTGGCGGACGGAGGCCTCGGATGGATCGAGCGAAAACTCTCGCCTGCCTGATGGCCGGCCTCCTGCTCGCCGGCTGGTCACTTTTCGGCTGCTTCCTCGCCGGCTGCTCGAAAGCCCGCCCGCTCACCGTCGCATCCAAGAACTTCACCGAGCAGGTCATCTTGGGCGAGATCCTGGCCCAGCATATCGAGCACCGGCTCGGCGGCAAGGTCGACCGCAAATTGAATCTCGGCGGCACGCTGCTGACGCATCAGGCGTTGGTCCACGGCGAGATCGATGTGTATCCCGAGTACACTGGCACCGCTCTGACGGCGGTCCTCAAGCTCCCGCCGTCGTCCGACGCGGCAGCCGTCCTGGCCCGCGTGCGGGAAGAATACCGCAAGCGCTGGCAGGTCGATTGGCTCGACCCGCTGGGATTCAACAATACCTTCGCCATGGTGGTTCGCGGAGACGACGCGCGGCGCTGGGGCCTCGAGACCGTGAGCGACGCCGCGCGGCGCGACTGGAAGCTCGGCGCCGGCTACGAGTTCCAGCAGCGGCCCGACGGGCTGGCTGGCCTGCTCCAGGCCTACGGCCTGCGCTTGAATGGCGCCCCGAAGGCCATGGACCTGGGTTTGCTCTACAAGGCGATCGAGCAGAAGCAGGTGGACATGGTGGCGGGCAACACGACCGACGGCGTGCTATCGGTGCTCGACGTTAAGGTCCTTGCGGACGACAAGCGGTATTTCCCTCCTTATCAGGCGGCGGTACTGGTTCGGGAACAGTCGCTGGCGACCTACCCTGGCCTGCGGCAAGCGCTCGAGGAGCTGGGGGGCAAGTTCTCCGATCAGGCGATGCGGAAGCTCAATTACCAGGTGGACGGGGAGCATCGGCCGGTGGTCGAGGTGGCAGCGCGCTTCCTTCGGGAGGCGGGGCTGGGGCGTTGAATGTTGCCAGGGGTCTCGGGCGATCAATCCTTGCCGGCCGCAGCCGAGCCTCCTGAATTCAATCCACGGAAGCGCCTATTCGA
>JBGOUJ010000107.1:0-15846 GCA_041477005.1 Terriglobia bacterium
CAGCTCACTTCCTGAAGAAGAGAGGGTTGCGAATGCCGCTGCCGCAGAGTTCTGCGCTCCAGTGGACAAGCTCGAATCGTTTATGAGGCGGAAGCACCCTTTCTATTACGAAAAGGATGTGATCGCGTTCGCTCGAATAATGCACAGACATCCCGGCATCGTGATTGGCCAGATGCAGCGCCGACTAGACCGGTGGGACTATCTTACGAGGCACCTCGTGAAGATACGCCAATTCGTTTTACCGGGCGCGATTACAGATGGTTGGGGCCAGGTGGTGCCAGTTTCAATGTAAAAAGGGGAATTCAGATGCTCGCGAAAAACAGAACAATTGCAGGACGCGTGGCACCGTTATGACAACGGACACAATCACCTTCCAACAAGCGCACGCCAAGCCGTAGAATGGGCTGTTAATGAGGGTTTAATTGAACTTCCAGAAATCGACCCATATGAAGTTCTCGCTGGAGATATGGCGCAAGCGTTACGCTCAGAGATTCGAACTGATGAGAAGGGGCGCAAGTACCGAGTGAACCACGCCGTCCGCATTACAAAGAGCGGAGTCCAGTACACCTTTTGGGGTGTACTGGGTTTCGCAGCCCATGAACACCTGGAGAGATCCTTCGCCCAGCGGCGTGAACAAATCATTGGGGATTGCTATCACCTCAAGACTGATGTAGACGTTTACAACGATCTGAACCGTGGCAAGCGGCCGGAAATCCAGTTAGTCATTGATTTCACCGATGACGTGGCAGAGCGCGAAGAGCAGTTGCGCAAACCGAAAAAGAAGGAAGATGCAAACAGCGATAGTTCCGGTCAGCAGGCAGCCTAATGCCCCGATTTTTTCCAACGTGCTTGAGCGGCGATCTTGGCGATGTCCTGACGCCGCTCGGGAGTTAGTGCCTTGGCTCTAGCCTTCCCACCCTTCCGCCCTCCCATGCGCCCTAGAGCGACGGCGTGCGGGTTCTTGTCCTTGTCCGGGTTCTCCAGAGACGTGCCGTCCAGCTTCTCCCCGATGGCCTGCTCCACGACCCGGCGGGCGACCGTGGCGAAATCATGGTCTCTTGGCGTGCTTGAGCGGCTAGGCATGGTACGATTATGGCATCATGACATCAAAGAGCGCAAGACCGTTCCTTCTTGTCATTATCGACGAAGATGTTAGGAGTTTTACAGTCGAGGGCCCGATGGTGGATGACGCACGCTGGAACAGTGCCGTATATGACGCACAAAAGGCAGGCCGAAACGTCCGCTGCTTTAGCACTACGTCAGACCGCAGTTCGGCGATAGCATACCAGCAGCACCAGGGACGGAGGCTCGTAGGCCAGATCGTCAAGCCGGATATGTCAAACTGACCCACTACCGGCCGGAAGGGCGGGATGAGACGAGGGATATGGCGCCGCGCTACTGCAGTGGGATCCCGAACAGGGCTTCCACCGCCACGGGGTCTTCGCCGCGCAGTGCCGGACGAAAAGACCAACGGCGCAGCGCAGCCACGGCGGCCCCGTCGATCTCCTGGCCGGTTCCTCGCACCACGCGGATGTTGTCCATATCGCCCTGCTCGTTGATGGTGGCGAAGACCACGAGGCGGCGCAGGTCCCCCTGGACGCCCCCCAGATCGAGAGGGAGTCTGTCCACCGGGTAGGGCGGCTGGATCGAGCGTCTGGGAAGGATATGAATAACGCCGTCCGGCCCGATGACAAACTGCCGTGCGGCCGAACCGGGAACGCAGTACTGCAAAATCCAACGCCGCGGAGCGCCCGGAACCTCGAAGAACACCGTGTAGACCGGCTGGCCGGAGAGGGCCTCTCCCCCTTCGAGCACCGCTTCCTGCGCCGATTGCTGCACGATGATGACGCCCATGTTGCCGTGCGGTGCGGCCTGGGTGGCGGAACGAACACGGGAGTCAGAGGCGCTGCTCGAACCACCGGAGGCGCCGGATTCGCCCCCGTCGCCGTTGCCGGCAGCGCGGAGAAGATCCGCCTGGCCTCCTTTATCCGGCCCCGAGCCGATGCCGCCGGCGCCCCGGCCGCCGGGGCCCTGCCCGCCCAGGCCGGGGATGGCCAGGGCGTCGTCCGAGGGTTCTGCCAGACGGTTGCCGGCCTCGATTAAGTATGCGTTGGTCCGCGGAGCGGGCGTTTGCACCAGTGAAAGCAGGTTCATCGGGCTGCCCGGAAGAAGAGCAGAGGCCGGCAACTCGCCCGCGCCCTCACCGGCGAGCGCCAGGGGCGAGACGTTGGCCGGAGGAACCGGCAGTTGGGGATCGCGGAAGGTCAGTATGGGGCCGGGGCCGATCTGAAGATCGGAAATGTTGATCTGTCTGTTGGGTGTTTGGATCCTCGGGTCGGCGTGAGGAAGAGAAAAGGTCGGAATGTCCGGTCTCTTCGGAGCCCCCACCACGCGGGACGGCTCGAGCGGCGAGGGCCCCTGGGCCCACAGCAGGGTTCTCGGCAGCGGGTAAGGCATGGCCACCGCAACGTCGGGCGGCTGATCGGGCTGGATGATGACGTCCTTGTTCGGCGTCCGCAAGGAGGAGGGCAGTTGAAGCTGGGGCCGGCGGGAAGCGTCGGCGCCGGCGCGCGCGAGAGCCATCTTCGGCTCTGCCTTCCCGGTCTGTGCCGGCGCGGACGGCCGCCGTTTCGGGCTGTCCGGCTTTGGCTCCTCCGGAGGGCTGTAAAGCAGCGGGGTCGGGATCCGGAACTCCATGATCTTGGCGTTATAGCGCCGGAAATCAAATTGGAGCTGCTCCGGAAACAGGCGCGGCAGCAAAGGAGCGCTGAGCAGGACCAGAAGGTGCAGACCGACCGAGATCGCCAGGCTGTGCGCCGACGAGCGGCTCTCCATCAAAACGCCCGCGAACAGCTCGCGCCCTGCCCGCTCGACGCCAAGTAGGGGGGCGGACAGCGGCGTCTCGAGGTCTGTGGCCTTGGAGCGGACGACGTAAACGATGGCGAGGGTGAAGATCGCGGCGGTGAGCACCGCGGCTAGCAAGCCGGCTGGGTCGAGCGGGGGAATCATCAACAGCCCTCTGTATGGCCTATCGACAAGAGTTTAGGAGAGTCAGAGGGCGGACCCCATCGGGGCAATACATTAGGTCGGCGCGCGATTTTACTTAGGACGTTCGGGTAGGTGGGGCCGCCGCGCCGCGGCTGAGGAACGACTCGAACTCCCCGGCGTCGCGAGTTAGCCTGTCAAAAGTTCCAATCACGGTGTCATCAGGACGGATGATGGCGTAGAACGGAATCGCAATGGTGCCGAAGCGCGTCTCTTCCATTTTCTGGTTGGCCTCGGAGGCGGCGTCGGTTCCATCGGTGTAGAGCTTGACCAGCACGTAGTTGTTCAAGGCCGAGGCAATCTCGGGCCGGGTGAACATGTTGGACTCCATCCAGTGGCAGTTAGTGCAGGCGTAACCGGTGAAGCTGAGGAAGACGGGCCTGCCGCTCTGGCGTGCGGCTTCCAGGGCGGCGCGGTAATCGTCTTTGATCCACTTCAGCTCAGCCGAGCCGCCGCCGGATCCGAGGCCCGCTCCGGTGGGAGCGGGGACATAGGCGTCTAACTCGCCCAACCGGACGCCGAACATGCCCGGCACGAGAGAAACGGCCAGAACCAGAATCGCCGCCGCGGCGAACAGCCGCGCCAGGCTCAGGGGCTCGTCCTTCTGGTCCTTGAGCCTTACGATGCCCAGCAGGTAGAGCCCGGCCAGGGCCAGCATCACGATCCACACGGCGAGAAAGCGTTCCCGGGTCAGGATGTTCCACCGGTTGACCTGGTCAATGTTGCTGAGGTACTTGAACGCCGCCGCCAGGATCAGGAAGCCCAGCGTCACCTTGGTGCGCTCCAGCCAGCCGCCGCTTTTGGGCATCCGCGCCAGGTAAGCCGGAAACAGCGCCAGGAAGAAAAAGGGTGAAGCCAGGCCGATCGAGAAAACGAACATGCCGAGAACAGGCCAGTAGAAGCCGCCCTGGGCCGCGCCGGCGAGCAGCGTGCCGACGAAGGGTCCGGTGCAGGCAAAGGACGCTAGGGCGAACGCCAGGCCCATGATCAGGGCGCCCGCCACGCCCCCGCGGTAGGAGGCATTGGTGACCGTGGTCAGCACGCCGCTCGGCACCGTGATTTCAAAAGCGCCCAACAGGCTCAGGCCGAAGGCCACGAATACCGCCGCGATGAACAGATTGACCCAGCGGTTGGAGCCGAGCTGGGTGAGACCGAAGGGCCCCAGGATGGCCGTTACTGCTGCGCCCAGCCCGGTGAAGAGCACGATCACGCCCAGGCAGAAGGTGAAGGCCTGTATCACGCTTTGGCGGCGGCTGCCGGTCTGGGCGCCCAGGAAGTAAGACATGGTGATCGGGATCATCGGGAAGACGCAGGGCGTGAAGATGGCAAGGAAGCCGAAGCCGAGCGCCACGGCGACGAACTGCCCCAGGCCCTGAGAAGCCGCGACGGGCGTTCCGGCCGGAGGTTTGGCCGGGGCCTGGGTAACCGGGGGAGCCGGCGGGGGATGGAACGCGGTGTAGCCGGCGGGAATCACCGGGGGCGCGGCCTTAGCCGCCGGGTCCACGTTCAACGTCGCGGCGGCGGTACGCCCCACCGCTGGGATGCACTGTACGTCGTTGCACGCCTGGTAGCGAACCTGCGCGGTCAGCTCGGCCGGGCCGGCGCTCGCGGAGCCGGCCAGCTCCACCTCGAGCAGGAACTCTACTTTCTCGGTATAGGTTTCCGTCTCCACTTTGAAGTTGGGGTCCATCGCCCGCTTGGGGACCGGCGCCCAGACGGTCCACTTCGCCACGGCCGGCGAGGGCGGGAGCCGAATCGTCGTCGCGGTGGGCGGGCGAGGGGTGGTGAGCGAGTAGAGGTGCCAGCCGGGATCGATCGCCGCGGTCATGTGCGCGAGAACCTTCTGGCCGGGCGCGGCCCGCTCCGGCTCGATCTTCAGCGACCACTTGACCGGATCGAGCTTCGGCTTTGGAGCCTGGCTCAGCAACAGACCGCCGGACAAGAGACAGGCCGCGAGGAGTCGGGTTGACATGCTTACACTCATTGGACGCCTCCGGCCGGGCGCCGGTCGCTGAAATCGAGCGTCGCCAGGCCGATCTGGCCGTGCAGGTTCTGATCGGGCCGGGCAACGTCTCCGCCGCCGAACCACAGCCAGAGTCTGCCCGGCCCGGCCCACAGCGTCGGGTCGCACACCACCTGGCTATTCCACGGCCGTTCGCCGGCGATCGGCCCGGCTGTTGCCGTGCGGCGCCAATGCGTCCCGTCGCTCGATCGGGCCACCCCCAGGCGGCGCTGCTCGGCGGCGTTCCGCCCTGTATAGATCATATAGAATTCTTCCCCCGCCCGGAACACGGCCGGCTCCCCCAGGCCGCGCTCATCGAAGGCGCCGGGCGGGCCGAGGTCGAACACCGGGTTGTCGATGAATTTCTGCCAGTGAACCGCGTCCACCGAGCGCGCCAGCCCGATCCGCTGGATGTCGCGCCGGTTCTGGCCGAGATAATACATATAATAGGTGCGACCGCAGGGAATCACGTAGGGGTCCGCGACGCCGGCCTCGTCCCAACTGCCCGCCGGACCGGGATCGAGCACCGGCAGCCCCTGGCGCTGCCAACGCCGGGCGTCGGGCGACCGCGCCAGACCGATGCGCGCCGGGTGGCCGCCCTGATACCAGTAAAGGAACTGCCCGCCATCGTAGACCACCGAGCCGTTGGCGGCGAAGTCGGTTTCCCAGGAGCCGGCGAGCGGCGAGAGGACCGGGTTGCCGGCGAATTTCTCCCAGCTTCGGCCGTCCGCGGAGGTGGCGAGACCCGTGTGCCAGGCGCGGCCGTCGAAGCCCGAGTAAAGATTGTAGAAACGGCCGTTCCATTGGACGACGCTGGGGTTGAGGGCGTCCACCCCGTCCCAGGCGCCGCCCGGGCCGCGGCCGAGCACGGGCGCGGGGTCGGCCTGCCATTTCCACGTCTCCGGCGGCGGCGCCTGCCCCACGCCGGGGCAGCCTTCGATGACGAAAGGCGCCTGCTTAGGTCGCCAGGCCGGCCCGCAGCCGAAAGCCCCGAGCAGCAGAATGGAGAACAGAATGGAGAAATGGAGAAATGCACGCCGCTCGCCCCGAGCCCGAGATCTTCCTTCCTCGGTTTCTGGGTTGCGCTTTCGCACCAAACTGTTGTACAACATTCTTCGCCTTCGAGACAGGTGGAAACTATGCGCCGAGCCGTTTTTCATTTCTCGATTCTCACCCTGCTGTGCCACAGCCTTCTCGCTGCGGCCGACGCGCCCAACACGCTCACGCCTCAGGAAAAGAAGGACGGCTACATTCTGTTGTTCAACGGCCGCGACCTCGCCGGCTGGGACGGCGACCCGGCGCTGTGGTCGGCCAAGGGCGGGATTCTCATCGGCTCGACCGACGGCCACCCCATCCAGCACAACACGTTTCTCATCAGCAAGGAGAAATATTCCGACTTCGTCCTGCAGGCGGACATCCAGCTCCGCAATCACAATAGCGGGATCCAGTTTCGCAGCCAGGCCCATCCCGAGTGGGTCTGCTCCGGTTATCAGGCTGACGCGGCGGAGGGCAACTGGTGGGGGAGCCTCTACGAGGAGCGCGGACGCGGCGTGCTTGTCAATGGGTGGAAAGAGAAAGGCGAGAAGATCCTGAAGGCCAACGACTGGAATCACTACGAGATCACCGCCCGGGGCCACCACATCCAGCTCAAGCTGAACGGCCTGGTGACGGTGGAGCTGGACGACCCGCAGGGGGCGCTCGATGGCGTCCTCGGCCTGCAATTGCACGCCGGCCCGGCCATGAAGGTCGAGTTCCGCAACATCAAGCTGAAGAAGTCATAGGGGCGCTGATCCCATCGGACCCAAGCCGCGAAATCACTTAATGGGCGTGAAGGTAGGGGCCTTTTCAGTCCGGAAGACGTGCGACATCCTTCGCCGATGGGGACGCACGAACGGGGAGACCCGGGTTGCTGAAGGCTGATGGCTAATAGCTAATAGCTGGCTATTTCTGATAACTATCTTCGACCGGTAAGCCCAGCTTATGTAGCCTCGAGCAGGGACTTCAACGCCCGCACGTTGCGGCGGTCGTCGCCGGGTTTGTCGACCGGGGTTTCCAGGATGAAGGCCTTGGCTCGCAGCCGCCGGTCCCGCAGGATGCGGCGGAAGCCGTCGAGGCCGATACCGCCTCTGCCGATATGCTCGTGGCGGTCGTGGCGCGAGCCGAAGGCCGTACGGGAATCGTTGCAGTGGATGACACGGATCCCCTGCGGCCCCACGGCGTCGAGCACCGCGAAGAAATCCAGTCCCGCCTGGAAGCAGTGGGCGGTATCCAGGCAAAAGCCGATCTCGAGGTCGGTCCGCTCCCGGGCCAGGCGGCGCAGCTCGAGCAGCTCGTGCGGCTCGCGGCCCATGGTCGATCCCCCGCCGGCGGTGTTTTCGAGCAGCAGCGTCAGCCCGTCGAATTGCAAGCCGCGCGCGGCCTGGCCCAGGGAACGGGCGAACGTCTGCATCGCCTTCGCCGGCGACTCGCCACGGCAGCTTCCCGGATGCATCACCAGGTAGTCGGCCGCGAGGGCGATCGCCCGTTCCAGCTCGCCTCGAAAGGCGGCAATCGACCGCTCGCGGACCACCGGATCCGCGGACGGAAGGTTGATCAGGTAGTTGTCGTGAATCACCAGCGGCCGCAGGTCGTGCTTCTCCCGTGCCAGCCGGAACCGCCGCACCTCGTCCGGGTCAAGTTTCCCGGCCCGCCACATGCGGGGACTGGCCGAGAAGATTTGAAAGGTATTGCAGCCGAGCGCCGCTGCTTTTTCGGCCGCCCCGGTGAGCGAGCCGGCAATCGAGGTGTGGATGCCGATGCGAGGCATGGCCTCACTGCACGGCGATTTTGACTGCCTTGCTCGCTGCGCCCGAGGTGATAACGACCAGATCCTGATTGCCCGAGGGCGCGCTCGCCGGGACGCGGACGTTCGCCTGGTAGAGACCGACGAAGGCCGGCGTGAGGCCGCTGAAGAGAACCTCGGCGCTCATCCCGCCGATCGTAATGACCGGCGTGACGACTGTGGCGGCCAGCGGGCTCGCGGGCGCCCCGGCCCCGGTGGCCGGCGCCGGCGTGACCGCCCCCAGGCCCGTCGCGTAAACCACAACGACCTTGCTCTTCGCCGCCGGGCTGGAAGAAGTGACCAGCGCGTTGCTCGCGCCGTGCACGACGATGCCGTTGGTTCCGTCCACCGTGAAGACCCCGGGCTGCGCCGAGGCCACCGGCGCCTGCACCGGCGAGTTGCTGCTGCCGTTGTTGTTGACCACCACCGCCACGCTGCTCTGGCCTGCCACCTCATAGGGAACCTGGAGGTTGATCTGCTCCGCGCCGTTGACGTTGGCTACGGCGAACAGCGCCAGGGTTCCGCCCACTGTGACCGAGGTCCCGGCCAGTTGCGTGTGGAACACCAATCGCATAGGAAACTCCGTATGCCTGAGAGGATTCTGCGCCTATCGCGGCCAAACTATCATGTGCAAGGATGGCCTGTCAACGCTCGCTCGCAGGCGCTCGGCTTGGGCGCCGACCTAAAAAAGTGAGAGCAGCATTGGTCCCATTCCGAGCCGCGACCGTTAGGGAGCGGTTTCCGGATAGCGGGAAAACCGCTCACTAACCTAACGGTCGCGGAATCTGGGCGCAGGCCTCCGCTCGAACGAGCTCCGAAATTGTGCCGCTACTTTCGCAGCATTACGTACTGCGCCACATACAGCAGCGCGAAGGCGTAAACCAGGCCGGGGCATTCCCTCCAGCGCCCGGTCAGCAGCTTGGCCGCCGCATAAATCACGAAGCCCGCCGCCACGCCGGCCGCAATGCTGAACGAGAACGGGATCAAGATCATCGTCAGAAAGGCGGGGACGGATTCGGTCGGGTCCTCCCACTCCATGTCCCGTATACTCCGCATCATCATGCCGCCCACCAGGATCAGCGCCGGCGCGAGCGTGGGATACGCCACGCAGCCGCCGGGCAGGGCGGCGCCGCCGCCGATCATGCGGGCCAGGGGCGTGAACAGCACGCTCACCAGCAGTAGCGCGCCGGTGATGAGATTGGCGAGGCCGGTCCGCGCGCCATCGGAGACGCCGGCCGCCGACTCGATATAGCAGGTGACGGTCGAGGTGCCGAGGGCCGCCCCGGCCACGGTTCCGGCGGCGTCGGAAAACAGCGCACGCTCGGCTCGCGGCAACTGTCCTCCCCGCATCAGCCCCGCCTGCCGGCCCACGCCCACCAGGGTGCCGACGGTATCGAACAGGGCCAGGAAGAACAACACAAACACCACCACGACGATGGTCGCCGGATCGCGCCGGGCCAAGCCGGCAAAATCCATTTTCCACCACGTGGCGCCCAGTCCCCGCGGTACGGAAATCACGCCCGAGTAATGCACCAGGCGAAAGGCCGCTGCCACCAGCGTCGAACCCAGGATTCCGAGCAGGATCGCCCCGCGCACGTGGAGCGCGGTCAGCACGAGCGTCAGCAGCAGCCCGGCCAGGGTGGTCAGCGCCACCGGGCTGCGCAGGTCGCCCAGTTGCAGAAGCGTCGCCGGATGCGCCACCACCAGCCGGCCATATTCCATTCCGATCAGCGTTACGAACAGCCCGATGCCCGCCGCGATCCCCGTCTTCAGCGATTCCGGGATGGCGTTCACGACGCGGCTGCGCAGCCCGAACACCGAGAGCACCAGGAAAACCGCCCCGGCCAGAAACGTCGCCGCCAGGGCCTGCTGCCAGCTCAAGCCGTAGGCTCCGCACAGGGTGTAGACGAAGAAAAAGTTTTCCCCCATGCCGGGGGCCAGGGCCACCGGGTAATTCGCCGCCAACCCCATCAGCACGGTGGCCAGCGCCGAGGCCAGGCAGGTCGCCACCATCACCGCCTGAAAGTCCATCCCTGCCTGGCTGAGCACCCCCGGCTGGACGAAGATGATGTAGGACATGGTGAGAAACGTGGTCACCCCGCCCAGCATCTCCCGGCCCACGGTCGTGCCGTGCTCGCGCAGCCGGAAGCGGCGCTCCAGCAGCTCCTGCATCTTCTCTTTCATTTCTCTTCGGTCTGCGCTAAAACTGAGGGCATGAGCGAAACCCAGCGCGCATTGGTCGACCGCCTCACCGCCGCCTGCGGCGGCAGCTACTCGCCGGAAGTTCGCCGCAGGTATTTTATCAGCGGACCTCAATGGGCCGCCGCCTATCAGGGCCAGGCTCTGTTCCACGCCCCCACCCGCGAGCCGGTCACCTACAAGGATGTAATCCAGCACTACGCCCGCATCGGCATTGGCCACTGGACCACTCACGATACCGACGTCATCCCCACCGAGACCCTGCTCACCGATGGCCAGTGGAAGATCGTCGACGACATCCAGCATTGCCTCAACGAGAACGGCCTGGACTGTTCCATGGTAACCACTGAGACCTTCTACCATCCCGTGTGGGCGGCCAGCGCCGCCGCCGAGGCGCCGGAGGTCCGCCAATATGCCGCGCAGCGCTTGGCCAACACGGTCGAGATCGGCCATTATCTCGGCGCCGGGTTCGTGGTTTACTGGCCCGGCACCCTCGGCTACCTGACGCAGGGGGCTATCGAGGAGACCCAGACGCTGTGCTGGTTCGCCGAAGGCATAAACGCCGCCTGCGAGCGCGACATCGAGCTGGCGCGCAAGAAGAACCGCCCGACCCTGAAGCACTGCCTGGAGGCGAAGCCCTTCGAGCCGCAAGCCGAAATCATCCTGCCCACCACCGACGCCATGCTGGGGTTCATCTCGAGCGGCCTGCTCACCCACCCGGAGATGGTCGGGGTGAACCCCGAGTATCTGCACGAGCTGATGTGGGGCGCCGCGCCCCGCGCCGCCCTGGCGCGCGCCCTGCTCGCCGGCAAGCTGTGGCACTTCGACATCAACGACGGCTACCGCCTCAAGCACGACGTGGACATCGCCATCGGCCTGGTGAACCCGCTCGACTGGCTGAACGTGCTGGTGCTGCTCCGCGCCCACAGCTACACCGGCCCGTTCAACCTCGATTACAAGCCCCCGCGCACCACGTCCAATTACGGCGTCTTCCAGGTGAGCTTCCCGACAGCGGTCGACCGCTTCATCACGCTGTGGGAAATGGCCGGCGAGGCCATATCCGACCCGATTATCACCGAGGCTACCGAAGCGCTGAAGGCCGGAGGAGGCGGGTCGGGCCCGGTGGGCAACCTCGTCGCCGCCAACCGCGAGCTGCTGACGCTCCACGAGCTGATCGGCCACCGCCTGTTCCAGATCCTGATCGGGCAGCACCGGGGGAGAGTCTATTCCCTGTAGCGTTGGTGATGTTTCACCAACATCACCAAGTGGTGATAAACTGGTGGCATGAAGCGAGCGACGATCACGCTCCCGGACGAGCTGCAATCCGCCCTGGATGCCTATCTCCGGGAGCAGGATGTTTCCCCCGCTTTGACCGCCGTCGTACAGAGCGCCTTGCGCGAGTACCTGGGGAGCCGAGGCTACCTTCCTCCCGCCCGGCCGTTGCGCATCACTCCCGCCGGCAAGGGGAGCGGGAGGCGGGACGTGAGCGTCCGTCACGACCGCTACTTTGCTCGACGCTAATGGACGCGATCCTGGCCGATACCGGGCCGCTGTACGCGGCGGCGGATCCATCGGACCAATACCACCATCGAGCTCAAAAGGAGACGAAGCTGCTCGAAAAGCGAAGGACTGCCGTTTGGATCTCCTACCCTACGTTGCTCGAGACCTACACACTGGTTCTGCGCCGCTTGGGATCCCGATCCGCCCACTTCTGGCTGGACGAAGTTCAAGCCGGCGCCGGCCTGATCAACCCCACTCCACGCGATTACAGTGAAGCGATCCGCCACACGTACGACTATCCCGACCAACCCTTAACCCTTTTTGATACGCTGCTCGCCGCTTTGAGCGCGCGCCTGGGGCTGCCCGTCTGGACCTACGACCATCACTTTGAGATCATGCGGGTTCAGTTGTGGCGCTGAGGTGGTAGAATCTGCGTCATGGAACGACGTACTGTCCTCAAGCTCATCGCCGCCGGAGTGATCGCCGAGCGCCTGGAAGCCCAGCACCACCACCTGGTCACCATCGCCCAGACGCCGGCCGCCTACAAGCTCCAGTTCTTCAACGCCGAGCAGAACGATCTGCTCGACCGGCTCTCCGACCTGATCATCCCGACCGACGACCACTCGCCCGGCGCCCACACGGCCCAGGTCAGCTATTTCATCGATCTCATGGTGGCCAACAGCCGAAAGGATGTGCAGGAGCAGTGGATCGCCGATTTGAAGGCCGTGGACGCCGAGGCGCAGAAGCGGTTCCAGAAGCCCTTCCTAAAGTGCGGCGCCGAGCAGCAGGACCAGATCCTGGCCGCCATGGCCGCCCACGAAGAAAAACCTGCGTCCGACCTGGACCGCTTCTTTGTGCGCCTCAAGTCGATGACCATCGACGGCTATTACACCTCCGCTGTTGGCATCCACAAGGACCTCCAGTACAAGGGCAACACGGCCCTGGCCGAGTTTCCCGGCTGCACCCATCCGGAGCACCAAGCGTGAAGATCGGGATGTGCGATTGGTCGCTGCAGGCGCGGGACCCCGGGTCCGTGCCGCTGGCCGAGAAGCTCGGCCTTGATGGCTTGCAGCTTCAGATGGGCGATCCCAAGGACGGCGTGCCGCTGCGCAAGCCGGAATTGCAGAAGCAATATCTGGAAGCCTCCCGCCGCTACTCGATCCCCTTTCCCGCCATCTGCCCGCTCTTTCTGAATCAGGCGCCGCTGTTCCTGGAGCCGGTCACGGCGATCTGGGTGCTCGACTCGGTCGGGGTGGCGCGCAATCTCGGCGCCAGGGTCGTCATGCTGCCGTTTTTCGGCAAGGGCGAGCTGAAGGAGCCGTGGCAGATCGATCGCACCGTGGATGTACTGCGGCAACTCGCCCCGCGCGCCGAGGCGGCGGGCGTTGTCTTCGGTTTCGAAAACACGCTCTCGGCCGAAGACAATTTGAAAGTGCTCGATCGCGTCGGGTCGCGTGCGCTGCAGGTGTGGTATGACGTCGGCAATTCGAGCGTCCGCGGCTACGACTTGCCGGCCGAAATCCGGCGTCTGGGCCGCTCGCAGATTTGCATGTTCCACATCAAGGACGGCCGGAACCTGCTCGGCGAAGGCCAGATCAACTTCCCGGCCGTTGCCGCGGCGGTCAAGGACATCGGCTACAACGACTGGCTGATCCTGGAAACTGCCAGCCCGAATGACCTCGAAGCGGACACCCGGCGCAATGTCGCCTATGTGAAACGAGTGTTTGGAACCACAGACGGACACAGATAGTCATCGTGCTCTGCGCCTCCACGCTCGAATCCACCCGGCTGCTGCTGCTCTCCCGCTCCCGCTTCCATCCCAACGGCATCGGCAATTCGAGCGGCGTGCTGGGCCATTACTTGATGGACCACACCATCGGCTGCGGCGCCGGCGGCTACCTGACCCGCACCGCCGGCCGCGTGAGCGACTGGGACGATAATCGAGCGAACGGCATCTACGTTCCGCGCTTCCGCAATCTCAAAACGAAGCGGCCGGATTACATCCGCGGCTTCGGCTATCAGGGCGGCGCCGCCCGGGGCATGTTCCCCGGCCATGCCCGGAGCACACGCGGCTACGGCGTCGCCTTCAAGCGCCAGGTCCGCGAGCGCTGGCCCTACTACGCGAGCCTTTACACTTGGGGCGAAATGCTGGCGCGCGCCGAGAATTTCGTTCGTATCAATGGGGAGAAGAAAGACCGCTGGGGCATCCCCGTCCTGCACATCGAGTGCCGGCATGGGGACAACGAGTTAAAGATGATGAAAGACGCCGTGGACACCGCGCAGGAAATGCTGCACGCCGCGGGTGTCGAGATCACCGCGGTCAACTACACGCCGCGCCCGCCCGGCGCCTGCATCCACGAGATCGGCACAGCTCGCATGGGCGCCGACCCCAAGACCTCCGTTCTGAACCCGTGGAACCAGTGCTGGGACGTGAAGAATGTTTTCGTCACCGACGGCGCGTCGTTCCCTTCCTCAGGCTGCGCCAATCCTACCCTCACCATGATGGCCGTCACGGCCCGGGCCTGCGACTACATTCTGGAGAAGCATCGGCTCGGCGAGATCTGACCCTCACGGGACCACGGGGCGCCCCGGCTCGGTTTGCAGCGCGCCGGCGGCGAAGCTCACGATGTCGCCCTGTTGACGGGCGATCTGCCGGAGCCGGTCGTAATTGCCGGCCAGTTGGCACAACTGCAGAACGGAGGGGCAGGCGAGCTGGCTCGAGTCGAGATCGCGAAGCTGCTCGAGCGATACCTCGATAGCTTCTTCATAGCGTTCGAGCCGCGCCAGCAGCCCGACCAGCACCTGCGCCGGTCCGCTGCCGACCTGGCTGGGATCGCTCTCCGCCACCTTGCGGCGAAAGTGGGCGATGGCGCCGTCTACGTCTTCGCCCACCAGCGCTCGCAGGTAGACTCCGTGGTCGGCGTAGATATCCTCGAACGGCGGATCGCCCTTGTACTGAAAGAGCGACCCCAGGCGCTTGCCGTATTCGGTGAGATCGACGGCCAGCCGTAGCATCTCGGGGTCGTCCAGGTCGAGACTCAACCCCAGGATAGAAACCAGGTGTGACGTGTCGACGTAGTAGCAGTTGCCCTCGAAGAGCCAGTCGCGGCCTTCTATCAGGGCTGGAATGCCGGCCGCCTCCGGCGCCTGCCCTTCCTGCTGGGCGATGACCCGCTTCAGGTTCTCGGCGATCTCATGGTATAAGGTGCGGACCAGCAGGCGCAGGCAGTCGTCACGGCCGTTGCGGTCGGGGTACTGGCCGAAGCAGGTGATGGCGCGGCAGATGCCGTAGTTGGCGAGGATCAGCTCGAAGCCCTTCTTGGGGTGCACGCGCTCCTGGAAGGCGATGGCGACGATGGATTCGAGATCGTCCTTCGGCTCGGCCTTGTCGATGGCGGCGGCGACCGGCGCCGTCTCCCCGATGGCACGGAAGTACGGCCAGGCCCGGGCGATGTTGCCGTCGGCAAGGAACAGGCCCCCCACCTCGCGGGCTGCCTGGAGGAACGTTTCCTCGTAGGGTCGGCGCTTCTCGGCAGGCAGATCCGCCGATGGATCGGTCTGGATCAGCGGCAGGCCCAGCTCGTGGCGCTTCTGGAGCAGCCGGGCTTCAAACAGCAGCGGATAGTTCTTGTCTTCGAGCGACTTTTGCACCAGGAAATCGAATCCGGCCTCGGCCCCGCCCGACCGCAAAGCCTGCTCGATCCGATCGAAGGCATCGTCGCTCATTGGAATGGCCCTCCCATGCGCCCAACCTCATTGTATTTCCTTTTCGCCGGGGCGCTCCGACTCGAACCGACCGAAGGATTTCGCGCCGTCTCGAACTCACGATCCCATCTCCGATTCGCGTTGCAGCACCTCTATCAGATCTTCGAGCGATGCGCCGGGAAACGCTTCTCTGGCGCGGGCCACAAAGCCCGTCATGTTGGCCACAGCGAAGCTGATGCCGTTCAGGTTGTCCTCGGGCGGCACACCGGGTATTGGGCGGGGGTAGCCGGAGGCGAAAAAAGTCGGGAGCGAATCGCTCCTCGAGCAGCGGTACCGGTCGCGCGGGCATTCCCCATCGAGGCGGACCCCGATGGCCGAGGGAAGGCAGCCGGGCAGCACGGGCCGGCCGGAGACTTCCCGCGCGCCCACCACGATCACGCCCGCCGCCGCGGCACGCGCCATCACCCGCTCGAAACGCGGCTGGTGCTCCTGCTTGGTCGTGCCCAGACTCAGATTCACGACCTGCATGTCGCGGGCAATGGCCCATTCCATGGCCGCGAGGAGTATATCGACG
>JBGOUJ010000108.1:0-15781 GCA_041477005.1 Terriglobia bacterium
ACCACAGCCCGCGTCCGGACGGCGGTTGCGACCGCACCTGGGTCAAGGAAGGCGCGACCGGTCCTTATCGGGTCCCTCAGGCAGTCTCAGCGTCTTGGTTAGCTCCTCGCCCTCGCGAATCTCAACCACATCCGCCTTTTCCGCAAGCCGCTTCACCCACTCGGAATCCAGGGGGGGATATACCTACTTCGAAACTGCAGTGTCGCCGCCCACCCTCACAGCGCGGTAGAATGGAAGCACCCGGCGGCGGGTGGGACTTCCATGAACCTCGAAGAACGCATCGAGTTGCACGAACAGTGGCTGCTCTCGATGGAGAGCAATCACAGCCAGATGGCCGCGGATCTGGCGACGCTGAAAGACACTGTCGCTTCCACGGCTCGCCAACAGGAGCAGCTCACCGGGTTGGTCGTAACGCTCGGCCAGAACCAAAATGTGCTCTTCCTCTCCATGAGCTCGCTGACTACGCAGTTGCTTCAGAATGCGGCGAACGTGGACCGGCTGACAACCAACCTCGACCGGCTGACGACCAACCTGGACGGGCTGACGGCGGACGTGCGGAAGCTCGAGGAGACCGTCGACCGGTACATTCGTTTCGGGGGCAACGGCCGGCCGGAGGGCTAGCGGCGGCTACGCGCTGAACTCCAGCACCACTAGCGTGACGTCGTCGCTTTGGGGGGCGCCGGCGGTGAAGGTGGCTACCTGGTCGATGATGACCTGGTGAAGCTGGGCGGCGGGGGCGGCGTAGTTTTTCTTGACCAGGGCCATCAGGGCGTCCTCGCCGAACTGCTCCTGGGCGCCGTTTTCGGCTTCGGTCACGCCGTCGCTGTAGACGACCAGCTTGTCGCCGGGGCGGAGCCGGATCTCTTCCTGGGGGAAGGGGGCGCCGGGGAACAAGCCGACCGGACAGGCCGAGGCGGGGAGCGTGTCGATGTTGCCGCCGGCGCGGACTACTAAGGGCGGGCAATGGCCGGCGTTGATCCACCGGGTGGCGCCGTCCCGCGCAACGGTGCAATAGAAGACCGTGGCGTAATTGCGGGTCTGCGACCGCTCGCAGACGTAGCGATTGACCCGGGTCATGATCTCCGAGAGCTGCGAGGCGTGGCCGGCGGTGGCGAAAAAAGCGCCCTGCAGCAGCGAGGTCAGCAAGGCCGCCGAAACGCCCTTGCCGGAAACATCGGCCAGAACGAAGCCCCACAAATCGTCGGAGAGCTCCATCACGTCGTAGTAATCGCCGCCAACCTGGAAGCAGGCCTGGCTGCTGCCGGCGGCGCGGAACCACCCGTTCTCCGGCAGGCGCGCGGGCAGCAGGCTGCGCTGGATCTCGCGGGCGATGGCCAGCTCCTGCTCCATGCGCCGCTTCTCGCGCTCCTGGGACATGAGCCGGGCGTTCTCGAGCACCGTGGAGGTCTCGATGGCGAGCGACTGCAGCAACTCGCGGTTGCCGGCGGAGAGATCGGCGTTGCTGAGCCGCGAATCCATGTAGAGAACGCCCAGGGTGTCGTTTTTTGTGGAGAGCTGGCTGGTCTCGTGCTGGTGGCCGATACGTATGCGAACCAGGGGCACGCAGACCACGCTGCGCAGCTCCAGGTCTACGATGCTCTTCTCCGTGTTCATCTGCGACGGGTCGAAGTTCATCGACAGCAGGTCGCGGCGCTGGTGCAAGGCGCGCTGGATCACGCCGCGCGGCACGCGCAGATCGCTTTCGTCGAGGGGACGGCCGTTCTTGTCGCGCGCCACCCGCATTTCGAGCTGCGTGCCTTCGCCGTTGTGCAGCAGCAGGAATCCCCGCTCCGCGCCGGTGACCACCAGGGCGGCGTCCACCACCGCGCCCAGCACATCTTCGAGCGACATGGAGGATTCGAGCGCCCGCGCCACCTCCAGCACGGCGCGCAGCTTGGCCAGGTTGCCGGTGGCGTGCGTGGAAGGGACGGCGTCGAGCTGCGCCAGCAGGCGGTCGGTGTCACCCGTCTCGTAAGTGAAGATCAGGTGATAGGAATCTTCGATGCCGAAATCGATGCGATCGTTGGGGATAAGCCGGTGCCGGGTGACTTTCTTCCCGTTGACGAATATGCCATGGCGGCTGTTGAGGTCTTCGAGGAAATAGGCGTCGTCTTCGGCGAGGACTTGCGCGTGCTGGCGCGAGATGCGACTGTCGCGCAGCGAAAGCTCGCACTCGGCCAGGCGCCCGATCTGGAACGGGCTTTTGGCAATCTTCACGAGCTGCCGCTTGCCGGAGGGTTCGACCACCGCCAGAAAGGGGCGCGCCCGGCCGGTTTCTGTGAACAGGTTGGCTGGGGAAACTGTAGACATCGAACCCATCTCTACTTCCTATTTCTCGTCTTTCGCTCACGGCCGGAGACCTTGTCGCGCGCCGGGGCGGCCCCGTTGCGCAGCTCCTCGGCCTCGCGCGAGGCGCTCACCTGGCAGTTGGCGCAATAGCCGCCGACCTCGGTGCGCGCCACCAGGATCTGAAAGCCGAAGTGCGCCTCGATCTGCTGTTTGAGCCGCTTGAGCGGCTCGCCGAAGAATTCTTCCACCCGGCCGCAGCGCAGGCAAACCACGTGCGCGTGCTCGCGCTTGAGCCGGGTCTCATAATAATGCTGGTCGCCTTCATGGTGCAACAGATCGAGTTCATCGACCAAGCCTTCCTGCTTGAGGACTTTCAGAGTGCGATAAACCGTGACCCGGTTGATCCGCGGGTCACGCTGCTTGGCCAGCCGGTAAAGAGCCTCGGCGTTGAGGTGCTCGCCCGACGCGTCGATGAGCTCGAACAGCAGCTTGCGCTGGCGAGTCATCCGCAAGCCATGATTCTGCAGCGAAGCTCCTACGGAGACTTCCGAGGCCACGGCACCTCTCCCGGCTAGAACATGTTAGCACGGCGGGGCGGCGGCTGAAGAGACACTCGTTAAACCGTCGCCAGGGGCGCAAATTTTTTTCAACCTTTTGGTCTCCTGCTGCGTCATATAGAACGAGAAGAGAGCCGATAAAGCTATGAGGAAGCTGGAGGTGAAAATGGCTACGGTATTGGAAAACAAAGCGTTACGGGCGCGCGTGTATTGTCCGATCTGCACCCACACGGTGGAGGCGGACGTGGTGCCGGTCGAGCATCACAGGTGGAATCGGAAGATGCTAGTGGCGGAGGGGCAGCGTTGCCGCCGGTGCAACGCCTCGCTGGACGCAGCTTACGTGTTGGATATGGTGGCGGCTCTGAATGGCTAGCGTTGTTGCAGCATTCTGGCCCAGGCGACCTTGCGGAGAGCCTCGTACTAAGTGAGGCCGCGCCCGGGCTCGAAAGGTACTAGGAGGAGCTTTTTGCTGGACATACCAGGGAAATCTGTGATACTTATTGGCTTCGGCCAAGGAGGGCGGTATGAAGAAGAGGACGGGCCCAAAGGTAACGCCCACGCAGCCCGTTGTGCCGCCCGAGCTGCCGGAGACGGCCAAGAACGTCGCTCTGGACGCCAAGCCCAAGAAGACCTACCGTTGCCGCGTCTGCGGCGCTGAGGGTGCTACTGAACAATCGGAAATGCTGTGCTGGGTTTGCCGCCGGCTGAAGATTAGTGCGTGGCGGGAAATCGAACAGCAGGCGCCCATGTCGGAATAGCTCCATCCGCAAGATTTTCGCCGCGCAAAGCCGCCAAGAGAGCAAAGGAAACAAAGAAGTTTCCTTGGCGCGGGGACCTTAGGGTCGCCGCTCCGGTAGGCTCGCCAGACACTGTTCATAAACGTAGCCTGCTACGGCTATATCTTCTAGCGCTAACCCGTTGGATTTAAAGAGGGTAACGTCATCGTTCGACTGGCGGCCGGGACAGCTACCGGAATAGAGGTGGGCCAGGTCAAACACCCTCTCCCAACTGCCCATCCCCTGCTCGAAGGCGGCAATCAGATCCCCCGATTCCATCTTTGATTGCTCGACCGAATCGGCCACCACGAGCGTCGCCCGGGCGACCGCCGCCGCGTCCAACTCGCGCCGCCGGGCGTGATTGCTCCCAACCGCGTTGATGTGCATGCCGGGCTGGAGCCACTCGCCGAGCAGGACCGGATGGCGGGCGGCGGTGGCGGTGATGGCAATATCGCAGCCGCGGATGGCCTGCTCGGCCGAATCGACCGGGTGGACCGAAACGCCGAGGGCGTGGGACGCTTCCGAGGCGAACCGCTGCCGCCGGTCGGCCGAGCGGCTGAAGACGCGTGCTTCGGCGATCCGGCGAACCTTGGCCACCGCCTCCAGTTGGGTTTGCGCCTGAAAGCCGGCGCCGATCAAGCCGACGATCGAGGCCTCCGGACGGGCCAGAAGCTTCGTGGCAACGCCGCTGGCAGCGCCCGTGCGGATCTGGCCCAGGGCGTTGGCCTCGATTGAAGCGAGCGGCCGGCCGTCGGCGGCGTAGAGGAGAACCGTGAAGTGAGCGCCGGCTTGCGCGTGGGTGGAGTAAATCTTGGCGCCGAGATAGCCGGAGGCCACGTCGACGGCAGCCATGTAATGGAGCGTGGCGCTCGAGGCGAGCTGCACCCGGCGCCGGGTGTGGTTCAGGGCCTGGCCCGAGGCCAGATGCCGGAAGCCGGCCTCCACCAGCTCGATGGCCTTCTCCATCGGCAGCAACTGGCGGACCTCGGATTCCGTGATGTACAGCACTGGGCCAAGCGGCCTCAGCCGGCTTGCTTTTGGGCCAGCGGACCGATAATGGGCAAAACGATCTTGCTGCCGCCGTAAGTCTTGATCAGCAGCAGAATCCACAGGAGAAGGCCCCCCAGCCAGATGACCATCGAGAGCAGCCCGAGTATCAGGTGGCCGATCAGTGGAACAACAATGGTCATGGCGCCTGCAACAACCCAGAGGACGATCGCCACCACGACCACGCCGAGATGAAGGAAGATCGACTGGAACGCATGAAACCGGATCTCCCGATTGCGATTATACGGCTCCAGCACCAGGAACAGGATGCCGGTGACCAACCCCAGCAGGTAGCACAGGGCTCCGGCCACGTTATCCTGCATGGCGGCGGCGGCCGACGGACCGGGGCCGGGGGCTGGGGGGGCTGGGGCTCCGCCGCCGACCGGCGTGCCGCAGGCCTCGCAGAAGGTGCCACTTACGGATGCGCCACACTTTGCACAGAAAGGCATAACGCTTCATAAGGTACGAAAAGTCGAGCGCAGTTGCAAGGGGGGGTGACAGGGGGGCCGACCGGGGCGCGGATAGACTCGGCGTAGTTGTAGCCGGTGGATAACCTCGATCGAGATGAGGATGGACGGATTCACCTATCGCTGAGCCGGGGCGAGGGTGCGCCCTGGCTGGCATTGTGCAGTCATGTCGTGCGTCCCTGGGATCTCGGCGTTGGGGACTGGCGCGAGCTTGGAGTGAGAGTGGCATCCATCGCAGCCTCCTGCGACTGAGCCAGCGGAAGAGGATGTTTCCCGTTGCGCGGTGCAGTCTGCCGGGCTTCATTCTGTTAAACTAAGACAACTTCGAGGGCGGAACAGGCCTGTTCCGCGCCAGATTGTAGAGACGGCCAAATGGAGAAGGCCGCTGTTTTTACAGGGTGCCAAAACCGGGAGGTCAAACAATCGAAATCCCGGCTTCGGCACTTTCGCGCGACGGGAGGTGTTTCGTGAGTATGCGGTTGCGATACCTCGTGGTCGTTCTCCTTTCGCTTGCCGCGGTGGCCGCTTTCGCCGGCAGACGGCTTCTGTACACCCGGATCTCCGCGCTATCGACGCCGATTTCCTTTCCGCCCGCTCAGTCGTTTCTGGTGATCTTGGGTGTCGGCGACAAGGCCGGGACGAACTGGGATGGCTCGATTACCGCAACCGGCGCCACCATTCTCAGCCTGCAGGGCTGGCGGTTCAACAACGCCGACTCCATTTCAGGGACCACAAGCTGGAAGACCAGTACCCGCACCACGCCCGGAAGCGGGCCCGTGCAGGAAACCGGGGTGATCGTTACAATCTCCGCCGCGGACGCTCCCGTGACCTTGAACGTTAAGACCACTCAAGGTAATTTCAGCTTCTCTTCCCAGGATGTTCCTTTCGGGGTCACCAAGTCGCCTCTGAGCGGCATGGCGCGCGTCGCCCAAACGGCCGCGCCAGTGCAGTTGACGTCTTCGAACGAAGAGGAGGACTTCCCGTCGATGGCCCAGGCGGGCGACGACGTGTACCTCGCCTACACGCGATTCGTTCATGGCGACCGCTCCCTTGCGCGGGGCCAAGCAACGACGCAGGCAATCACCGATTTCAAGTTCCTGGGGCGCCCCACCGGGATGGACCAAGTCCTGCTTCTGCACTATTCCAAATCGCAGCGCGTTTGGACCGGGCCATTCGCCGTAACGGACCCGGTCGAGGATGCCATGCGCACCGCTGTGGCCGTCGACGGCCAGGGTCGGGCGTGGATCTTCTACTCCACACAGCGCAACGGCAACTTTGATCTCTATGCCCGCAGCGCCCGCGCTGACGGCACTATGTCCTCCGAAATCCGGCTAACCACGGATGCCGGCACAGATCTGTTTCCGGCAGCCACTGCCGATGCTTCCGGCCGGGTTTGGGTGGCCTGGCAAGGATTCCGAAACAACAATCTCGAGATCCTGGCCAGCGCTCAGACCGGTGACACATTCGCGCCAGAGACCGTCGTTTCGGTATCGCCGGCCGGCGACTGGGAGCCGGCGATCGCCGCATCGCAGGACGGGCAGGTGGCAATTTCCTGGGATACCTACGATAAGGGCGACTACGACGTCTACCTGCGCCGCGCGCGATTTACCGATCAGATCGGGCTTGACGACCCGATCCCGATCGCCGCGACGTTGAACTTCGAGGCGCGCAGCTCACTGGCCTACGATTCCCAGAACCGCTTGTGGATCGCCTACGAGGTTTCAGGCCCCAAGTGGGGTAAGGACTATGGGCTTTACGACACGACAGGCGTCTCCCTTTATCACAATCACACTATTCAGGTCCGGTGTCTGATTGGGAATGATCTTTACACCACTACCGACGATATTGCCAAGACCCTGCCCGGCGGGCCTGCGGCCGAACTGTTCCGGGCGTCGATCCCGGGCCCTTACGGCCCTCAGCCCGACCCGAACCTCGCTCTCAACCGCGCGCCGAATGGTGATGTGGGAGGATTTACCTTAAAGCTGAATGGGCCCAAGAACAGCTTCCCGCGCCTGGCCACCGACTCCGATGGGACGGTGTATCTGTTATTCCGCGAGCCGGCGGGCGAGGGGTTTTCGACGAGCCAGGCCACAGGCCAGACTGTGGGGTCAATCTGGATCAGCGCCATCGTGTATTTCGACGGAGCGCAGTGGCACGGACCCGGAGTGCTGGTGAACACCGACGATGTTGGCGATAATCGGCCGGCCATCCTTCCAATGGGACCGGGGCGCTTACTGATCGCTCACGCCATGGACCATCGGCTGTCGCCGCTGCCCAACGGGACGCCGCAGGTGGAAGGCGCGAACTCGGACGTTTACGCCCTTGACTTGCCGGTCAACAGGACCCAGCAGTCTCTTCAATTGCAGAGGCTCGGACAGGTCACACCCGACGCTCCCGATCCGGCGGCCGCGGCCGAAGCCGCGACAGCCGCGCTTTCACAAAGCTACCGGCCCACCGTAAACGGGCAGCAATATCAGTTGGTGCGGGGAGATTTCCACCGGCACACGGAGATCTCCTTTGACGGCGTCCGTGACGGCCCCCTGATCGATACCTATCGCTACTACGTTGACGCGGCATCCCTCGGCTGGGCGGGTTGCTGCGATCATGATAACGGCGGTGACCGGGAATACTCCTGGTGGCTCATTCAAAAGTTCACGGATGCCTACTTGCTTGGGTCCAAGTTCGTCCCCATGTTCTACTACGAGCGCAGCGTCGCTTATCCCGAAGGGCACCGCAATGTCATGTTTGCCCAGCGGGGCGTTCGCCCTCTGCCCCGCCTGCCCCTATCCCCCGTCAGCCCCTCGGCTCCTGCACCCGACACGAACATGCTGTACGCCTATCTGCACTTCTTCAACGGCCTCTCGGCCCCGCACACCGTTGCGACCGATCAGGGAACGGATTGGCGCAATAATGACCCGCTGGTGGAGCCTTTTGTCGAGATCTATCAAGGCGCTCGCCAGGACTACGAGATGGCGGGCGCGCCCAGAGCCAACACCTCGGCGGATTCCATCGCGGGATTCGAAGCCGCGGGCTACGTTTCAAATGCCCTGGGCAAGGGGTACCAGCTTGCCTTCGAGGCCTCCAGCGACCACGTCTCCACGCATATTTCCTTCACCAACATCTGGGTGACCGCGCCGACCCGCGCGGGCATCATGGAGGCGCTGCAAAAGCGCCGGGTATACGGCTCTACCGATAACATCGTGGCGGACTTTCGCAGCGGCGCCCACTTCATGGGGGAATCCTTCACCACCAGCACCCCGCCGGTGTTCTCGGTCCGCCTCTGGGGCACGGCGCCGTTCCAGCAGGTGGTTGTCATCAAGGACAACAACATCGTCTATTCCACCAGTGGAGATCGCGTCGTATCGTTTGCCTGGCAGGACACGGCCGCCCAGAAAGGCAAGACCAGCTACTACTACGTGCGCGGTCTTCAACAGCCCGATCCGGGCCAGGTCACCGGGCAGGTTGTGTGGGTGAGTCCGATGTGGGTGACCCTGCAATGAAACTAACGACGGTGCCGGAAGGTCCGGCAGGAGCCACGCTGGATGCATACTGAACTCCAACGCGAAACCAGACTAGAAACCCGGCTAGTGTGGTGTCCCGCCTTAGATTTGACAACCGCTCCCTCACGGTCGCGGCTCAGAATCAGCGCTTCAGAGCCGCGCCCGTTAGCAAGCGGTACGCGAGACAGTACACCAGGTAATCCCGACCGGGCGGAAAAGCCTTCATGACTACGCGGTTGCGATACCTGGTCGTGGTTCTGCTCGCGCTCGCCGCCCTCGCCGCTTTCGTTGGCAAACACCTGCTTTACCCCAAGGTCTCCTCTCTCGCCGCATCTATTTCATCCGTGCCATCCCAGTCGTATCTTGTCATTCTGGGCGTTGGCGATAAGCCGGACGTCAATTGGGATGGCTCCATCACCGCCACCGGAGCGACCATCCTCAGCCTGCAAGGCTGGCGGTTCAGCGACACCGACTCCATTTCAGGGACCACAAGTTGGAAGACCAATACCCGCGCCACGCCTGCGATAACGCCACCCGGGCCCGTGCAGGAAACCGGGGTGATCGTTACAACCTCCGCGACGGACGCTCCCGTCACCTTCGACGTTAAGACGACCCAAGGTAATTTCAGCTTCTCCTCCCAGGACGTCCCTTTCGGGGTCACCAAGTTGTTCCTGAGCGGCAAGGCGCGCATCGCCCAAACGGCCGCGCCCCTGCAGTTGACGTCTTCGAACGACGAGGAAGATTTCCCGTCGATGGCCCAGTCGCGTGACGACATCTACCTGGCCTACACGCGATTCGTCCACGGCGACCGCTCCTTGGCAGTGGGCCTTGGCACGAGTAAAGCCATTACCGATTTCAGATTCCTGGCGCGCCCCACCGGGATGGACCAAGTGCTGCTTCTGCACTATTCCAAATCGCAACGCGTCTGGACCGGGCCATTTCCCGTTACCAATGCCAGCGAGGACGTGATGCGCGCCGCCGTGGCCGTCGATGGCCAGGGGCGGGCGTGGATCTTCTATTCCGCGCAGCGCAATGGCAACTTCGATCTCTATGCCCGCAGCGCCCGCGCCGACGGCACTATGTCCTCCGAAATCCGCCTCACCACGGACGCCGGCTCGGATTTGTTCCCGGTAGCCGCCGCCGATGCTTCCGGCCGGGTTTGGGTGGCCTGGCAAGGATTCCGGAACAACAATCTCGAGATCCTGGCCAGCGCTCAGACCGGTGACACATTCGCACCAGAAACCGTGGTTTCGGTATCGCCGGCCAGCGACTGGGACCCGGCCATCGCCGCATCGCAGGATGGGCAGGTCGCCATTTCCTGGGACACCTATGATAAGGGCGACTACGACGTCTACCTCCGCCGGGCGCGATTTACCGACCAGATCGGTCTTGACGACCCCATCCCGATCGCCGCGACGTTGAACTTCGAAGCGCGCAGTTCGCTCGCCTACGATTCCCAGAACCGCTTGTGGATCGCCTACGAGGTGTCCGGCCCCAAGTGGGGCAAGGATTTCGGCACGTACGACACGGCCGGAATCGCCCTCTACCAGAACCACACAGTTCAAGTGCGCTGTCTGATCGGGAACGATCTTTACACCACCACCAATGACGTCGCCACCGTCCTGCCCGGCGCACCCGCTTTCCAACTCTTCCTGCCATCGATACCAGGCCCCTACGCGCCGCAGCCCGACCCCGCTCTCGCTCAAAACCGCCAGCCGAATAACGACGCGGCATTCAGCCCGCTGGGAAACGGAGGTCCCAAGAACAGTTTCCCGCGCCTGGCCACCGATCCCGATGGCACCGTGTACCTCACATTCCGCGAGCTCGCGGGCGCCGGGCTTTCCTCGGACAACCTCTTTTACCAGGCGGGTTCGATTTGGGTCAGCGCGATGGTCTATTTCGATGGGAGCCAGTGGCACGGGCCAGGTGTGCTGGCCGATTCCGACGCCGTGGGCGACAATCGCCCGTCCCTCCTTGCCTTGGGGCCGGGACACCTGTTGATCGCCCATGCCATGGACCACCGGCTCTCGCCGCTCCCCAATGCGACAGTGCAGGTGGATGGGGTCAACTCGGACATTTATGCTCTCGACTGGTCCGTCAATCGGGCGCAGCAGTCTCCCCAGTTGCAAAAGATCGGGCGGGTGACGCCCGCCGCTCCCGATCCGGCGGTTGCCGCCGAAGCCGCGACAGCCGCGCTTTCCCAGAGCTACCGGCCCACGGTGAACGGGCAGCAGCTCCAGTTGGTGCGCGGCGATTTCCACCGCCACACGGAGGTCTCCTTTGACGGCCGCAATGATGGTCCGCTGATCGATGCCTACCGCTACTCGATTGATGCGGCCTCCCTCGGTTGGGTGGGCTGCTGCGATCACGATGACGGCGGCGGCCGGGAATACAATTGGTGGCTGATTCAGAAGTTCACCGATGCCTACATGCTTGGCTCCAAGTTTGTCCCCATGTTCTACGACGAGCGCAGCATTAATTATCCCGAGGGACACCGCAATATCGTGTTCGCCCAGCGGGGCATTCGGGTTCTGCCACGCCTGCCTCTATCCCCCGTCAGCCCGTCGGCTCCTGCGCCCGACACGAACATGCTGTACGCCTATCTTCACTTCTTCAACGGCCTCTCGGCCCCGCACACCAGCGCGACCGATCAGGGTACGGATTGGCGCAACAACGACCCCCAAGCGGAACCCTTTGTTGAAATCTACCAAGGCGCGCGCCAAAACTACGAGATGCCTGGGGCGCCCAGGGCCAACGCCCAGCCGGATTCCATCTCGGGTTTCGAAGCCGCAGGCTACGTCTCGAATGCACTGGGCAAGGGTTACCAGCTTGCCTTCGAGGCATCCAGCGACCACGTCTCCACGCATATTTCCTTCACCAACATCTGGGTGGCCGCCCCGACCCGCGCGGGCATCATGGATGCGATGCGAAACCGCCGGATATACGGCTCCACGGATAACATCGTGGCCGACTTCCGCAGTGGCACTCACTTCATGGGAGAGGCCTTCACCACCAGCAGCGCGCCCGTGTTCACGGCGCGCCTGTTTGGCACGGCCCCGTTCCAAACGGTAGTGGTCGTCAAGGACAACAACGTCGTCTATTCCACGAGCGGGGACCGGGTCGTTTCCTTCAGTTGGCAGGACCAGGCTGCGCAGAAGGGCAAGACCAGCTACTACTACGTGCGCGGCCTTCAGACCGATGGGCAGATTGTGTGGGTGAGTCCCATGTGGGTGACCATGCAATGAAGATAACGTTCACAACGCTTCTCGCGCCGCTTTTGCTGGCCACAGCCATCCAGGCTCAGACGCCAGCGCCTCGCCCTCTGCACGCTTCCCCGGCGGGTTTTATCCTCGATGACTCGGGCAAGCCCGTCCTGCTCCGCGGCCTCAATCGCAGCGCCACCGGATCGGGGAACGCCGACGCCAACGCGACCGACCAGGAATACGCCGCACAGAACCAGTTGCTTTCGATGAACCTGGTGCGGATCTTCGTCAACGCGGCCTGGTGGACCAACAAGGTGCAGGTTCCCATCGCCAACCTGGCCTATCCGGACTATATCGACGCGTTGATTCAACGAGCGAAGAAGTACGGCAACTATGTGCTGATTCTGAAGGCCGGACAGTTCCCCGACGCGCCCTGCGGCGCCGACGGCAAGAACTGTCCCGCGCCCAACCAGGGTGACCTGAACTGCCAGGCCAATCCCTCCGTTTGCCCCGCGCAGGACACCACCGGCAACACCATCGACACGGCATTTGCGTTTTGGGGCCCCTTCGCGAAAAAGTACGCTTCCGATCCGGCGGTTCTCTACGACACCTGGGATGACATGCACAGCATTGACAACAACACGTGGAGCAACGACCAAAACCAGTTGATCGCCGCCATCCGCACCTACAGCCCGCAGTCGCTCATTTTCGTTGAGGACACCGGAACGGCATTCGAATCGATTGTCAAAGGTGCGCTGCCGGACCTGGCCTGGTCCAATATTGTGTGGAATTTTCACCTCTACACCGGCTCCACCGGGACCTGCAGCGAACCCGCGTCGCCCCGCTACGCTAACTGGCCACAAAACTTCGACCCGCTGGTGAGCTATGCGCAGCAACACGGCCACGCTGCCGCCATCATGGAATGGGGCGGCTGCAACGACTCCGAGCCATACCACACGAACATCACGTCGTACGCCAAGACTCGCTCCGTCGCGCTCGCCTTTTTTGACAGCGGCTATCTGATCACGCAGGCCGGCGGCGCCTACCAACTGACGGCGACGGGTACGAAAGTTGCGCAGGCTTACAGCGCGATCGCCGCGGGTGGTCCCGGCACGGTGACCAGCGTTTCCTCCGCGGACGGAACCGCGACGCTTGCGCCCGAAGCCATCGCTTCGGCTTACGGGTCAAATCTCGCCGCCACGACGCAGCAGGCGGCTGCGATACCACTACCCACCAACCTTGGCGGCGCTAGTGTTCTGATCAAGGACGCCAACGGGATTTCGCGCTCGGCGGAATTGTTCTACGTATCTCCCACACAGGTGAACTACCAAGTGCCGCCCGGAGTTGCAACCGGCACGGCCTCCGTCACGGTGTCCGTAAACGGAGACCCGGTCGCGTTAGGCACCGCTCGCATCGCGGCGGTGGCGCCGGGGCTCTACACGGCCAGTGCGAATGGACAGGGCGCCGCGGCGGCAATCGTCGTGACCGCCCATGCGGACGGCTCGCGCGGCTTCGTTGACACATTTCAATGTTCTTCTGCCGGCTGCACGGCGCTCCCGATCGATCTCGGACCGGATACGGACCAGGTTGTGCTGGAACTATTCGGTACCGGCATTCGAGGCCACAGTGTGGGAGTCACGTGCAAAATCGGATCTGCCACTCTGCCGGTCGCCTATGCCGGCCCGCAGGGCGTCTACGTAGGCCTCGACCAGGTCAACGTGACTCTGCCGAAGTCTCTTCGCGGCAGCGGTAACACCACCGTTGTACTCACGGTGGATGGCCAGACCGCGAATCCGGTGAGCCTGAACATCAAGTAGCCAGGCGTTGTTCTGTGAAGCAAGAAGGAATGACAGGGATGCCAAGTTCTCGGGAATGGGTGTTCTTGGCAATGCTGTTGGTTTGCCCGGCGGCCTGCGGACAGAGCCCTCCAACGTTTCACGAAGATGCGCGTTCCGGGACCGCCTATTCCGGCAAGCGACCTGCTTCTGCACACTCCTGGGTCGGTTTCCGTCCGGATGTGGACGGCTCGGACTCTATTTGGCGTTGCGGTTTGCCGCTTCGGCTGCGAGCTTCAGCTCACTATTGACCTGATCCAGTAAGTTTTTGGCCTTTTGAGCGTGACCTTGCATGTCCCATTCATTGGCTTGCTGCGCCGCAACGATTCTTTCCCAAGCTTGCTGGCTCAACCGCTGTGCGGCGGCGAGATTCGGATGTCTTCCTTTAGAGATATCCTTTTTAGGCCTTTGGGCTGTTGCAACGCCCCCAAGGAGGAGCAAGGAACCAAGAACGGCGATGAGAACTCGAATTTTGATCATGCCTCGGATTATAGAGTCCGCACAGGGTTCGCGCAACCCCAGGGTATCCCGCAATCCGTCCGGAGCGCAGCGCGCTGCTCCGAGGGACCTGCTAAATGCCGCGCCGCGAAGCGGCGTATCCCCGATTTTTGCCTTTTGCCTTGCGTGGTATCTGCCCACCCGACAGGCGGCTGTATACCAACTGACTAGGACAGGCCTGCCAGGTGGACCCATGCTTGAGGATCGTAAAGAAACCCCGATAGTCGATTCTCAAACCGCGTCGCTCCTTTCGGAATATGGGCTGACGAAGAGCACTACTTTCAGACTTGGCTCGTGCGGCGTGCTTGCGTATCGATTGGGTTCGCTTTGTGTATCGCGGTGTCAATTCGGCTCACGGCGCCTTTCGGACCGGCTCGCGCGGCGAGGTTCCATCCGGATCGTTCCACGTCGCGCCGGGTGGAGGCTGGATGGGACCTTGCAACAACGGGTCGTTGGTGGCGCGCATCCAGTGATCGAGGCGGCCGCGCATTTCATCGAGCACGGCGCGCGAGGTGGGATCGCCCGCCAGGTTGCGCGTCTCGACAGGATCGAAGATCAGATCGTAAAGCTGGTCGGGAGCGACGACCCGGTTCCGCCAGTTGTAATCCAGCCACAGGCTCTTGCTGGGACCGTCATCGCAATTCGGCAGCGCCGGCCGGGCACGGCCTCCGAAATGGCGGATGTATTTCCAACGCCGGGTGCGGACGGCCCGCATGGGCTCGTAAGCGGCGTGGTACGTGACTTCGGCGAAAATCTCTTCGTTGATTTCTTGGGCGTCGCCGCGAAGGAGCGGCAGAATCGACTTGCCCTGGAGCCAGGCGGGACGGTCAATCTCCAGAAGGTCGCAAATAGTGGGGAACAGGTCAATGTGCGAGATCATGGCATCGCAGACCTTTCCCCCTGTGAACAGCCCCGGCCCGCGCAGGATGAGGCTGACGCCAATGCCATGATCGGTCAGGTTGCACTTCATGGCGGGAAAGGCGATGCCGTGATCGGTGGTGGAGAGGACCAGGGTGTTCTCCGCCAACCCATTGGCTTCGAGAGCCTTCAAGACCTCTCCAATCCCGGCGTCCAACACTCGGGCGGTGGCCTGGAAGCCGGCCATGTCTTGGCGCGTCTGAGGTGTATCAGGAATCGGCGCCGGCGGCTGAGTATAGCGCCAGTCGTCTTCGGGTCCGGGCTTGCGATATTCGCGGTGGGTTTCAAAAAAGCCGACGTCCAGGAAGAAAGGCTGCTTCGGGACGCTGTTCAGGAACTCGGCGGCGGCCGGAGCCACCAGCTCAACACGATTGCCCGGGCGCTCCACGACTTTGTCGTAGCCGATGAGGTGGGGGTCATTGGCGATGTGCTGCAAGCCGATCAAGGCCGAGTAATAGCCGGACCGCCGGAGCGTGTGAAGGACGTGCTGCCTGTAATCGGTCAGCGCGAAACCGCGGTGAGCCAGCCCCAACATACCGCTGCTGTGAGGGCATTGGCCCGTGAGCAGGCCGGCCCGACTCGGCGAACAAGTGGGTGCGGCGCTGAAGGCCTGGCGGAAGAGGACCCCTTGCTCCGCCAGACGATGGAGGTTGCGTGTGGCGATAGCGTGACCGTAGGGCTGGATGTATCG
>JBGOUJ010000109.1:0-15760 GCA_041477005.1 Terriglobia bacterium
CGAAGCGAAACCGGAGTAGATCCCCTGCGGAAACGTCCCTCCTGTCGAGGCTGATGACGTGGCGCGGACTTCAGCCTGCCGGGTCGAGACTGACTCGTCTCGACCCTTGTGCTGGGGACCACCGGGCGTCGAGACGAGTCTCGACGCTGCACGCACGAGTGCGTGCGCCACGATTGTGCGAGCCTCGTTAAGTAATGTCTGACTCCGTCACTCGTCGCCGGTTCTTGGAAAGTGCGGCTGCAGCCGGACTTTGTTGGGCGCTGCCGAGACGTGTTCCCGCCGCGCCGTTTCCGGTTCGGTTTCGCAGGTCCCCTCCTTACGAGTCCCTGTTTGAATACATCGAGCCGGGTCACGACGAATTTGTGGCCGAGAAGCAAGCGGCCGAAATCACTTCTTATCTGGAAAGGTTGCCGCAGACCCGCTCCTTGCCGCTGGGCAAGGACTTCCAGGGAATCTCGCCGATGCCGGTCCGGCGCCAGGCGGTGGCGGAGGGCGTGACCCGGGCGGAGTTCGATCCGGCGGACAAGCGTTTCCAGCAGGGTCTGGAGAGATGGCTGGATTCGCTGGGGCCGATTCGCAGCGCCCGTTTTTTCGTGCTGCCGAAAGACCGTGTGCGCTACGAAATCGCCAGCTCCGGGCCGGATGGGCTGCGCTATCGCGTGGGCTTGTGGAAGCAGAGCTGGGCGGACGGCCGGCTGTCACGCTTCGAACCTCTGGAAGAAACTGTGGTCCGGTCCCCGCGCCCGCTGTTTCAGGATGTGACCTCGTCGGTGTTTGGGGACGCCGAGTCTTTCGATCTCCAGTTAAGCCGGGGCGCGCCGTACTGGCGGGCGCGGCTGGATTCCGCGTGCGGGATCGATGTCTACGGGAATAACGGCATTGCGGTGGGGGACATTGACGGAGATGGATGGGACGAAGTGTATGTCTGCCAGCCGGGCGGGCTGCCGAATCGCCTGTATAAGAACCGCGGTGACGGGACCATGCAGGACATAACGGAGCGGGCCGGGGTGGGGGTGCTTGATGATACCGCGAGCGCCCTGTTCGTCGATTTTCGAAATATCGGACGGCAGGATCTGGTGGTGGTCACCATCGGGGCTCCGCTGCTGTTCCTGAACCAGGGGGACGGCGCTTTTCGCCATAAGCCGGGAGCCTTTCGCTTTGCGTCGGCGCCGCAGGGAGCTTTCACCGGCTTGGCCGCCGCCGATTACGATCTCGATGGGCGTGTTGACCTTTACCTTTGTACCTACATCTATTTTCAGAGCGAAGACCAGTACCGCTATCCGGTTCCCTACTACGATTCCCAAAATGGGCCGCCCAATTTCCTGTTCCACAACGAGCTGACGGCGGAGGGGGAAGGTGTTTTTGAGGACGTTACCGCCGGTGTGGGAATGAATGAGAACAATAACCGATACAGCTTTGCGCCTGCCTGGTGCGATTTCGACGGCGACGGCTGGCCCGACCTTTATGTGGCCAACGATTTTGGGCGCAACAACCTCTACAAGAACCAGCGGGGCCGGTTTCGGGATGTGGCCGCGACGGCGGGCGTGGATGACGTAGGGCCCGGAATGAGCGCCGCCTGGTTTGACTATGACGGCGACGGGCGCCCAGACCTATATGTGAGCAATATGTGGACGGCCTCCGGCCAGCGCGTGGTGGAGGACAAGGCATTCACAGCCGCGCCGGATGAGGCGCTGCGAGACGCCTATCGGCGGCACAGCAAAGGCAATTCGCTGTATCGCAACCGAGGTGACGGGAGCTTTGAGTCAACCGAAGCTGTGGAGGGAGTGGAGATGGGGCGTTGGGCCTGGGCCTCGGACGGAATCGATTTCGATAACGACGGGGCGCCGGAAATCTACATCACCTGCGGCATGCTCACGAACCAGGAGTCGCGGGTCGGGGCACAGGGACCGGGGGCCGGGGCACAGGTCGCGGGGGGCCGAGGGCCAGGGATGGGAGGCCAGGGGCCTGAGAAAACGGACTTGATGAGCTTTTTTTGGCGGCAAGTGGTTTCCCGTTCTCCGACCAAGAATGTCGCGGCGCCGGCCTACGAGAACGGATGGAACGCCCTGAATCAGCTCATTCGAGGAGACTACAGTTGGAACGGCCGGGAACCGAACGTGCTCTATGCCCGGCGCGCGGGGCGCTTCTATGATTTCTCCGGCGTCTCGGGGCTCGATTATGCGGAGGACAGCCGGGCTTTTGCGGTCACGGATCTGGATGGCGACGGGAACCTGGATCTGCTGCTGAAGAGCCGCCTGGGGCCGCAGGTGCGAGCGTTTCAAAACGATTGGGGCGCCGGCCGTCACTCGATTGCCATCGAGCTGCGCGGAACGCGATCGAACCGGGACGCGATCGGGGCGCGGGTGGAGGTCGAGCATTCGGGCGGGCGCACCGTGCAGACCGTGAATGCAGGCTCGGGCTACATTTCGCAGCACACCAAGCGGTTGCACATCGGATTGGGAGGCTCGACCAGCACGGGTAAAGTCCGGGTCCGATGGCCGTCGGGACTGGTGCAACAGTTCGAAAGCCTGGCCGCAGGCTTTCGCTACCAAATGGTAGAGGGGTCGAGCGAGCTGAAGCGCGTGCCGTTTTTGCCGCGGAGGCCTCTTTCGGCCGTGCGAGCCGCGGGGGTACGAGCTGCTGTCAGGGGGGACAATCAGCCCCGTTTTGAGCCGACCTGGTTGCTCGAGCCGGTTCCCCTCCCCGAGCAGCGCCCCGAGCCACGCCCCGGGTCAAGGCTGACTGAGCCGGGCAAGGTCCCGGGATTTCTTTACCTGTTCTCGGGGCCCAAGCCGGCGACGCCGACGGGCCTGCCTTTCGAGATGCTGGATCTTGGTGGCGAGCCGTCGGATCGGGCTGCGTGGTACGCGCTGTTCCGCCTGTATCTTTTCGACTATCGGACCGAGCTCACCTTACCCTTCTTGCTCTTGGTAGACCAGCGCGGGTTGGCGCACAAGGTGTATCCGGCAATCCCGGAGGCCGGCGTCTTGCATGCGGATCTGAAAATGCTGCAGGACCCGAACCGCCTCCGGCGGGCGCTGCCGTTCCCGGGACGGTATTACACCCCGCCGCATCGCAATTATTTTCGTCTCGGCGCGGCTTTCTATTGGGCGGGCTATCCGGATCAGGCGTTGATTTACCTGGAGGAGGCCGTGCGCTCCGCCCCGGACAACAGCAAGTCCCAGCTTGCCATCGGGCACATTCATCTGGAAGCGGGCCGCTATGGGCCGGCGCGGGAGCACCTGGAGCGGGCCGTCAAGCTGAACCCCGACTCCGCCGACGCCTGGATCAACCTGGGGAGCCTGGAGACAGCGGTGGAGAACTACGCTGCCGGGTTGCAAGACTTTGAAAAAGCTCTGGCGATTCTTCCGGATTCGACGTTTGCCCTGGTGAGCGCGGGCCGGGCCCATGGCAAGCTGGGACATGCCCGGACCGCCGAGCAGATGCTGCAGCGCGCCCTGGCAATCGAGCCCCAGAATGCCGAGGCCTGCAACCAGCTCGGACTCCTGCTGGCCGGGCAGAACCGCACCGAGGAAGCACGGAAATATTTCCAGCAGGCCATCGCCGCCCAGCGCGATCACACCGGCGCCATCAACAACCTGGGCGTGCTCTATATGCAGACGCAAAAGTCACAAGATGCTATCGCGGCGTTTCGCTATGGAATCCAGGTGGCCCCGGATGATGAGACGCTTTACTTCAACCTGGCGCGAGTATACGTGGTGATGGGCGACCGGGCGAAGGCCCGTGACATCCTGCAGCAGTTGTTGAGCCGCCAGCCGAACAGCGCCGTAGGGAAGAAGGGACTGGCGGAATTGGGGGAGCCATGAACTGCTTCGGGGCCCTCGACACTTGATGGGGTTGTTTCGATTCGAGGCCACGGTTGCTGAAAGCCGATGGCCGATAGCCTCCCATTAGAAGAGAAACTTCAAGGCAAACTGAATTTGCCTGGACGTTCCCGCCAAGGTTATTAGACCCGGAGTGGTGCCGTCATACGTGGTGCTCGGGTCCCGGAAGTTCGGGTGATTGATCAGGTTGAAGAACTCCGTCCGGAACTGGAGCTTCGTCCTTTCCCGGATCGGGATGTTCTTGAAGATAGAGAAATCGATGCTGAGCTGGTTTGGGCCGCTGATGGTATTTCGGCCGACGTTGCCGAACTGGCCGTTGGCGGGGTTCGTGAACGCGGCCGGGTTGAACCACCCCTGGCGGTTGCGCCCGCCGGGCGGCGTATCGGACACGCCCACAACGGCATTCGGACGGGCGTTGCCACCGCTGTTGGAGAAGTCCGTGCGAGCGGAGACTGTGAACGGCGTGCCGGTGGTGAACGAGTGTATGCCCACAAGCTGCCAGCCGTCAGCCAGCAGTTTCGCTGCGCCCGTCAGGTTCCGGCCGAACGGCACATCGTACGTGTAGCTGACCACAAAGCGGTGGGTCTGGTCATAGTCGGAACGGGACTTTTCCCAGCGCCAGTTATACTGGCTGCGGGGGCCGACGCTATTGTCGAAGCCGAGCGAAGCCTGCGAGTCCTCATCGATCGACTTGCCAAAGGTGTAAGCGCCAAGGAAGCTGAGGTGGTTGGAGAAGCGCTTTTCCACCTTGGTTTGCAGCGAGTGGTAGGTCGAGCTACCGCAGGAGCACCAGTAGGTCAGGCTGCCGCCCAGAAAGGGCCGTGGCCGGCGGGAATTCACGTCGGCTGTGGCGTCAGGCGTCGGCAGTGGCTGGTTCGCATCGCGGAACTCGTACAGCTTCTTGCCCGCCGATCCGGCGTAGGAGATCTCCCACACCGTATTGAATCCGAGCTCCCGCTGGATGCCGAAGTTCCAGTGCTGGACGTAGGGGTCACGGAAGCCCGGATCGAGCGAGAATAGCGACGGCGCCGCCGGATTGCTGAAGGCGTTCAGCGGCAGACCCTGCGAGAGCTGACTCACGGTCGGGTTCAACACCGTGAAGCTCACCGCCGGCCAGTTGGACTGGAAGTAAAACGGCGGATTGTTTCCCATATTGGGGATGCTCAGCGGGCCGGCTTCATAGGACGAATAGAAGATCCCGTAGCCCGAGCGGATCACCGTCTTCTTGGTCAACTGGTAGGCGAAGCCGACGCGAGGGCCCCAGTTGTTCCGATCCTGCGGAACCAACTGGCGCGGGGCGTTGCGATTGACGGGAACTTGCGAGAAGAAGCTGGCCGGCAGGGGATCATTTCGGCCGCTGGGGATGTCGAGCGCCCCGCTGGCGATGTTGAAGTTGGCTTCGCCATTCCGCCGCTCGACCGGCTGCGAGATGTACTCATAGCGGATCCCGATGTTGAGCGTGAGCTTTTTGGTGACCTTGAAATCGTCCTGGACGTAGAAGAAATAACCCGGCTGTTGGAAGGTATCGTTGATAAAGGAGCTGACCAACGCGTTCGACAGCAGGCCGAGACTGAAATCAGCAAAGCCCAGTCCGGTATTGCCGCGATTGTTCGGGTCGCGGGTGGAGTTGCCGTTGAACTGGAAGCGGCCGCGCGGAGTCGGCGGCTGGAGAATGCTGAAGTTCACGATGGGCTTCCACTCCACGCCGAATTTCATCGTGTGGCGGCCCTTGATCACGCTGACGTTTTCAATGAAATGGTAAACATTCTCAAACTCGGCGGTCGGCTGGTATGTCGCGCTGCCAAAGCTCGAGATGCCGCCGGCGCCGCTGATATCGAACCGCGGCAGGCCGCCATTCCCCGATGTGAAGGGAACGCCGGGGATGCCGAGTTGCGACGAGAGGTTCTCGGAGGCGTTGAATTGCAGCCGTTCGGTCCGCAGCCGGGTGTAGCCGGCCCGGAACTCGTTGATCACGTGCGGCGAAAAGATGTGCGTCTCCTCGAATACGCCCTGCCGCGTGTTGTTGGTCCACTCGCCTGAGGAGAATGCCGCCGCGGAGATGGGCGGCGGGATCGCTGCCGGCGGCGAGAGGTTCTGGTCGGACATGCTGAACCGGGCAAAGAGGCTGTCTTTGTCCGAGACCCTGTGGTCGATCCGCACGTCACCCTGGTTGGTTTGGTCCGGCTCGACCGGGTTGCTGAGGAAGTTGTTGGCGACGCCAGTTGCCGAAACGGACCCCGGCACGTCAGGCGACGGCATCAGACCGATCAGCTTGAGCGAGGCTGGGTCGAAGCGCGAGAGCGGGACCTGGTTGCCGGCGAAAGGCTGGCGAACCACGGTGCCATTGCTCTGCGTCACGGTCGTGGTGGGGTCCAGGATCGTATTGAACCCGCTGAAATTGCCGGTTCTCCACGCTAAGGGCGCCAGCGTCGCAAAGAACGTGTGGGCGGTCCGAATCCGCGTGCCTTGATAGTCGGTGAAGAAGAAGGTCCGGTTCTTGCCGTTATAGCCTGGAAGCTCCACCGGGCCGCCAACCGCTGCGCCAAACTGGTTCTGCTTGAAGGGAGGGGTCGGCCCGGTGGCCGGATCGAAGAAATTCTTGGCGTCCAGCCTGCTGTTGCGCAGAAACTCGAACACGCTGCCGTGGAATTCGTTGGTGCCGTTCTTGATGGTGACGTTCAAGACCGCGCCACCGGAGCGGCCGAACTCGGCGCTCATGGAGTTGGTTTGCACCCGAAACTCTTGAATCGCATCAGGCGAGGGGCCCACGACGAAGCTCGCTTCGTTGGTCAGGTCCTCCGACAAGCTGTTGTTGTCGATGCCGTCGAGCAGATAGTTGTTCTGGTAGGGCCGCACGCCATTGGCGCTGAAGCCGCCGGTCTTCTCATCGCGGGCGCCGGGTGGGGTCGGGGCGGCGCCGGCGGTCAGCACCGCCAACCGGGTGAAGAAGCGCCCATTCAGAGGCAGATCTACGATCTTCTGGCTCTCGACCACCTGGCCTAGATAGGAGGTATCGGTCTGCAAGGCCGGCGCTGCGCCCACGACCTCCACCGTCTCGGTGAGCTGGCCGACTTCCAGGACGACGTTGACCCCGAGGCGGTCCTGCACGTTGAGCGTGATGCCGCCGCTCACTGATTTCTTGAAGCCCTGCGCCTCGACCGTGACCGAGTAGTGACCCACCGGCAGAGGTGTCACCACGTAGTTCCCGGAGGAGTCCGTGGTCGTTTTGGTCGTGCCGCCGGTGTCGACGTTGGTGATGGTCACCGTAGCGCCGGGCACAACAGCTCCGGTCCTATCGGTCGCCGTTCCGACGATCGAGCCAGTGGTGGTTTGGGCCGCCGCAGGCAGCAAGGCAAGCGAAAGGCAGACCGCAATCCCCAGAAGCCGAATGCAAAGCTCTCTCCTAGTTCGCCCCCTAAACAGAAAATCCATCCTAACGGTTATTGATTGATTCTGCCTGTATCCGGGAGCGTTTTCAAGTAAAATCTTAGCCTTCTCGTTTCCGGGGCCATTGCCATGCCCAAACTGCGGTCTCTGGTGGAGAATAAGTCTATGGACCACCGCGAAGCAGGCCGCTACTGGGAAGAAAACGCCGGGTCTTGGACTCTCCTGGCCCGCCAAGGTTGGGATGTCTATCGCGATTTGGTCAATACGCCCGCCTTTTTCGACCTGCTTCCGGATGTGGCCGGGCTTGCGGGTCTGGATGTCGGCTGCGGTGAAGGCCATAACACCCGGCTGCTGGCACGGCGTGGGGCCTTGATTCGCGCGATTGATATCTCCCCGACATTTATCGGCTATGCGCACCAGCAGGAACAGCAAGACTCGCTCGGCATCCACTACGCTGTCGCGAGCGGCCAGGAACTGCCATTCAAAGACGCCGCTTTCGACTTTGTGATAGCCTGCATGAGCCTCATGGACATGCCTCAGCCGGATGTGGCTTTGCAAGCGGCCTTCCGTGTCCTGAAGCCACGGGGATTCCTGCAGTTTTCCATCACTCACCCGTGCTTCGATACACCGCACCGAGAACTGGTGCGAGATTCTGACGGGAAGGGGTATGCGGTCGAGGTCGGCCGATACTTTGAAAACACGAACGGCCAGATTGACGAGTGGCTGTTTACGGCGGCGCCGAAGGATGTAAAAGCCGGCCTCAGACCATTCCGAATACCCCGGTTCCACCACACTCTGTCCTATTGGCTCAACTCCATTCTGGAGGCGGGATTTCAAATTGAGCGGCTCGCTGAGCCGCGGGCCGATGCCGAGATAGCGGCACGGTTCCCGGTGGTGGCCGATACGCGAGTAGTCGCCTACTTTCTCCACATTCGAGGCCGCAAGCCTGGATAACCCCGATGGAACCTGCTGATTATCGGCCGGAGCCCAGTTCTTCAATCGCGGCCCTGGCGAGCCGCTGGGCGTCCGGGTCGTAGCCTTCGAGCGCCTTTTGGTAGTGTCCCAGCGCTCGCTCCGTTTCACCCCGGCTGGCCAGGAGAACAGCGAGATTGAAGTGAGCCGCGGGGATGTTGGAATCGATCGAGAGGGCTTTCTCGTAGGCCCCGATTGCTTCGTCCAGCCGGCCGAGACCCGCCAGCGTGACCCCGAGGTTCACGTGAGCTTGCGCCCAAGTCGGGTTGAGGCGAACGGCCTCCCGATATTCTTCGAGGGCGTCAGAGAACCTTCCCTGTTGCCGGAGTGTTTCCCCCAGGTGAAGGTGGGATTCCTCCGCCCGGGGCGCCACAGCCGCCAGCGACTGCCGCATCCGTAATTCGTCATTGGGATGCCAGGTTTCCAGAGCTCCCAGCACCACAATGATCGCGGCCAGATAGGCGGCCTGGACCGGGCCCCGATTCCAGGCCGGCCATACCCGGCGCAATCCACTCCCCACTGCGCCGATGTTCAGAAATTGACGCGTCTCCTTTTCCCGCACCTTCCATATGAACCCGTCGTAGTAATAGTGCATGGCGCTTGACGTGGCAATGAATGCCAGCAGCAGCAGCCGGAAGGTCTCGTCGTGAACGAATTTTTGCAGATAGTTGATTCCGCCGTACCCCAGAATCAGCGCCGCGTAGATCAGGACCAGAGCCGTGCGGGGGCGAAACAGGAATCGCACGACACGGGTCATGGCGCTCCCCCTCGCCACCCGGTTGCTGTTATAAGCCCATACGATTCCGTAATACTGAACGGAATGGAACGCGGACCAGACCGCGAAGCCCACGATGAAGTCGTCCACACGAACGTACAAATAGTAGCTGGCCGCCAGGAACGTCCCTAGCAGGACGAGCTTGCGCAGAGCAAGGCGGCCTTTTCTCCAGAGATACAAGTTGTAGCCGAGATAGGAAACGGTTACAACGGCGGTCGCGCCATACAAAGCTCTCTCCAGGACTCGGAAGACCTGTGGAGAGAGCAGGGGAACGCCGCTGGTATAGGCTTGCAACAGGAGGTTCTGCCTGTAATGCGGGCTGGCGACGATCAACGTGAGGTACCAGAAGATCGAAATCGCCCAGTCCATTCGTGCTGTCGCCGGACTGATCTCGCCACGCTTGGCGTCGTAGATCCGCATGAAGCCGTAATGCTGCATCAGCACATGCCAGATGTCCCAGGCGAATACGAAGATCACCAGTCCGTGCAGACCCCGGAGATCAAACCAAAGCGTCGTCAAGAAGATGAGGGGCGGCGCCAGCAGGAACCGCAGACGGTACCGCGCAAACAACTCCCGGTCGCCGTAGGCGCGGATGAATCCGGGCAAATGATGACCGAAGGTAAAGAAGGCCAGCAGAAGGAAGGAGTACTCTTGAGGGCGCCAATACCTGCTTAGCGGAAAGAGCGCGAGGATGCACGTAACAGGCGCGCCGATGAACAGCACGCTGTCCCAGAAGGCAGACAGAATCCACCCGGAAGCCGCCGGTTGCCCGGCTGGAGCAGAGACCCCGCTGTGCCTGCGCTCCGGCAGGGTATCGTGCGGTTTCTTGCGTCGGGTGTCGTGCACCTGTGTCCTGCGCTCGCATCGCCGATTCTAAACGCACGCGCCTCAGATCCGAGCGGATCGGCACACCGGGAGCGCTAAAACGATAGTTTCAACCCAAACTGGATGATACGCATTGGCTGGCGCAGGTTGGTGATCTCGCCAATTCGAGACCCGTCTGGGACGATCGAGTCGTTGGCTACGTAGCTCAGGCCGTTGGGATTTCCGAAATACGGTGTGTTGGTGGCGTTGAAGAGCTCCGTTCGAAACTGCATCTTCAAGCTCTCCCGAATCTGAAAGTTCTTGAACATGGAAAAGTCGAGACCGCGCTGCCCGGGTGTGGTGATAATTCCCCGGCCGGCGCTGCCATAGTGGCACAGATCCAGGCGGCCCGGGATGTTACAGGAAACCCGCCGAAAGGCCGTAGGGTCAAACCACAATTGGCGGCTCGCCGCGTCGAAGAGGCGGCCGTCGGCAATGCGGTCCGGCCGGGCGTTGCCGCCACCGGTGTTCAAGTCCCCTCCGGTGGTGGTGGTGGCTGAGCTGCCGGCGCCGACGGTGTAGGGAAAGCCGGAACGAAGCGAGACGATTCCGTTCACCTGCCAGCCTTTGAGAAATACACCCGGCACGCCGCGCATGTTCCTGGCAAAAGGCAGCTCGTAGACGATGTGAGCCACGAGGTTGTGTTTCTGATCGAAGCGATAGGGGCCCCGGGACCCTACGCGGTTCCGAGGGTCCTGATACTCGGCTTCCTCGTTTCCGCCGTCCTGGCCGTCGCCCAGGGACTTGCTGAAGGCGTACGCCAGCCCGTAGGAAAGGCCGCGGGAGTAGCGCTTCTCGAAGGTCACCTGCAAACCCTCGTAGCTGCCATTGCCGTAGCTGTCGAAGTAGCGAATGCTGCCCAGATCCTGGATCCCTTTCTGCGGCACGCCCGGGTCATAGAACTTTAAGAAGGGCCGGTGACTCTGAAAATTAGTGTCCGGGGAAGGGTCGCCCGAATTGAAGTTGGAGACGCTGTTGACCGTGTGGGTGCTCTTGTTGCCAACGTAGGCGACTGTCAGGGCCGTATCGAATGGCAACTGACGTTGGATGTCGAAGCTCCACTGTACGACGCTGGTGGTCTTGTGGTCGGGTTGGACGCTCAGCAGGGCTACCGGCGCGACGCCGGCCGCCCCGGCAAACGGATCATCGAGCGTTAAGATGTTACTCCCGGGGCGTAACCGCCGGGTCGTCAGCGTGAAGGTCTGATTGTTCCACGTCACCGGCACTTGCCGGCCGGCGTCGGTAACCGAATTAAATTGCGTGCTTCCCGACAGAGGAGGCATGTTGGACAGCAGACTATAAGTATTGAAGTGCCGGGGCGTGGTGAACCATCCACCACCGGTTCGGATCACCCACTTGCTCGTGGGCCGATAGGCGATTCCGACTCGCGGCATGAAGTAGCGGTATTCTTGCGCCCACAGCGGCACTTGCCCCGCCGAACCGAGTTGTGTGGGAAAGACGGTCGGGATTTGACGACCGTCCGGGGTGGTGTAGGTGTGGACGAAATCGACGGTTCTGAGGACCCCGTCGAGATCGGTCGGATTGCCATAGTAGTCCCACCGGATACCCAGGTTCAGGGTGAGCCGCGAGGTGGCCTTCCAGTCGTCCAGGAAATAGGCGCTCGCTCGTCTAAACCGGTCCCTCGAGGTAACGAGTCCTTCGGCCGTATTGCTCGAACTGGGGTAGCCCAGCATCAGAGAGGCAAAGTTGTAACCGCTCTCGTTGCCGCCAAAAGACAACCCGCCGCGAACGAAGTTGGCCGCCGCCCGGTCCAGGACGCTGTAAGAGAACTGGCCACCCATCTTGAAGTTGTGTTTGTTCCGAATGATCGAGAGGTTGTCGGAGAACTGGTAAGTGGACGTTCTGTCGAAATCGTCGTTGGTCGATCTGTCACCGATGGTGAAGCCGATCGATGGAATGCCGGCCTCGCGCGGTCTGAGCTTGCGGTTGTTGTCACCCACGACCCGGACCTTCCCGATGCCCAGAGAGTCCAGGTCAAAGTCCGTGTTGGTGCGTGGATTTACCTGATCGTCGTTGGCGATGTTGAGACCGAAACGGAACTCATTCAGCATGTTCTGGCTGAACGTATGGATCCACTGGCTCGCCAGGTTGGTGGGCTGCGATTTCTGAAAATAGGGGAAATTGGGATTGACGGAATTGCTTACGTATGTCGACCGGTCGAGGGCGACGCGCGCGAACACCTTGTCGGAATCCCGGAAGATGTGGTCGCCTCGGACGTAAAACTGCTTCTGATTGGTAATGTTGGGTACGGTGTTGCTGGCCGTGAAGTCCAGAATATCGGCCTGCTGGAACTGCGGCGGGGGGATGAATTTCAGGATGTTCTGCCCTCCCGCGGAGAGCCTCGAGCGGGGGATGATGTTTTCGGGGAACGGGTCGCCCGTCGATGGGTCGAAAATGACGATCGGAGAGCGAAAGAGCTTACCCGTCGCCGGATTGATAGCCGGGGTGAGCAGCGCCGAGAAGTCCCCATTGCGGAAAGAGAGGGGTGGAAAGAAGGCCGTCGCCACCGTCTCGGTGGTCTCCCGGCGGGCCTCGTAGTCAAAGGCCCAAAAGGTTCGATTCCGGCCGTTGTAACCGGGTAGCACCACAGGTCCGCTGACGACGGCTCCGAACTGGTTTCGCCGCAGCCGGTCCTTGGGGAGCCGGCCCGCGCTGGCCGGCCGTCCGAAATTCAGAAAGTAGTTCTCGGCATCGAGTTTGTCGTTGCGGAGAAACTCAAAAACGGTGCCGTGAAGCTGGTTGGTTCCCGACTTCATGGAGATCTCGATAATGGCGCCGCTCCCCTGCCCATATTCCGCCGAGTAGGAGCTGGTCTGCACTTTGAACTCCTCGATCGCCTCGATCGAAGGTGTAAAGGCGGTGATGTTATTTCGATACGATTTCGCGTCCACGCCGTCCAGCGAGACGATCCCGTTCAGCTCGCGCTGGCCATTGGCGCTGACGCCGATGCTGGCGCCGGGAATCGGGAACCCACCCTGGCCGTCATTCAATCCGGCGCGGTTTCCATACTGCACTCCGGGCACCAGGACGGCCAGTTGGTTGAGGTTCCGGCCATTGAGCGGCAGCTCGATGATCCGCCGGTTCTCGATCACCTGGCCGACCGTGGCGTCCTCGGTTTTTAGGGGTACCGCCGTCGCCTTCACCTCCACAGCCTCGGAGACCTCTCCAATCTGAAGCGTAAGATCGACGCGCGCCTTCTGCTGAATCTGAACTCGCAGGCCGGTCACCGTCTCAGTCTTGAACCCTTGCATCTCGCAGCGCACGGTGTACTCGCCGATCTCGATGAGGCGAAAAATATACTCTCCGGCATGGTTGGTGCGGGCAGATCGCGTTTCCCCGGTCGCCAGCCGGGTGATCGTGACTTGGGCGCCGGGCACTACCGCCCCGGTCGAGTCGGTGACCAGTCCTAGAATTTCGGTGGAAGTAGTCTGTGGCCGGACGGCCACCTGGCTCAAGCCAAGCAGCAAGACGCAACCCAGAGTCAGGCGAAGGGCCCTACGATTCCTGTTCATGCTCTCCACTCCATCTCGCGCGGTACGGTATCACGGGCCGGGTGACATGTCAATGCCGATCACCCGAACCAACCCGAACCCAGATTCCTCATCGAATGTGCCAGCGCCCTAGAAAGTGAATGCCCGGCTAGACTAGGAGCCTGTCCGAGAAATCATTTTGCCGGCCACATATTGTGGGTTCGAAACATCTCCTCCACAATATGTTGTGGTTCAACGAGGCAATTTTCGAATACTCGGACAGGCTCCTAGCCCCACGAACGGGTGTAGAATCAAACCCGGGAGGCAATGCTTATGACCATCAGCCGTCGCCAGTTCCTCGGTTCCACCACCGCGGCCGCGTCCGCCCTCGCCGCGGCTTCCCCCAAGCTCTCGGACTTCGAGTCTACCCGCAAAGAATTCCCGCGCGCCACCGAACAGGTCTACCTCGACGCGGCCGCCAACATGCCGCTGCCCAAATACACGGCCGAGGGCATGCGCCGCTACATCGATTTCCATATGTACGGTTCCGGCGAAGGGCGCGGCCAGTACGCCAACGAAGCCGTGCGCCAGGTAAAGCCTCTATTCGCAAAGCTGATCAACACCAAACCGTCGGAGATCGGCCTCATCATGTGCACCAAGGCCGGCGAGGCCGCTGTCGTCAACGGCCTAAGGATCCAGGAATCCGGCGGCAACCTGGTTACCAACGACCTTCACTACGCCGGCTCCGTCCACGACTATATCGGACGCCGCAAGGCGGGCCTGGACGTCCGGATCGTGAAGCATCGCGACTGGCACATCGACCTTCGCGACATGGAGAAGGTCGTCGATAAGAAGACGAAGTTGGTGTCCATCACCCTGGTCTCCAACGTCAACGGGTGGGTCGAGGACGCGAAGGCCATCAGCGACCTCGTACACTCGCATGGTGGCTACCTCTACGCCGACATTATCCAGGCCGCCGGCAGCGTCCCGGTCGATGTCAAAGCGCTGGGAATCGACTTCGCCGCCTGCTCGAACTACAAGTGGCTCCAGGGGGCGCGCGGCGCCGGCTTCCTCTACGTCCGGGAAGATTTGCAGGGTTCGGTGGTCAAGGACCTGAGCTTCCCCGGTTACGTCCATTTCAATTACTCTCCCTGGGTTACGACGCAGGAGGCCGGAGCGGATGATTTTCCCTACATCGCTCCCAGAAACGCCAGCCGTTACGAACCCGGCAACGTTAGTTTCGTCGCCTACGCCGGACAGTACGAGGCGCTGAAGCGCATCCTGGCCCTCGGCGTAGACACCATTTACGCCTACACCAAGCCCATGTGCGACCGCCTGAAAAAGGAGTTACCCGCCCTAGGTTACAAGCTCATCACGCCGCTCGACGCGTCCAGCTCGATCGTAGTGGTACAGGCCAAAAGCCTTAAGGCTGCCCAGGAGAAGCTGCGAAAGGCCAATATCCAAGTGACAACGGTGGGTGAGAATCGCATCCGCATCTCCCCGGCGCTTTACAACAATATGGAGGACATCAACCGACTGCTGTCGGCCCTGGCGTGAAGCAGAAATACCAAGTCTCCCGCGAGCAGCACGGGCGTGTCACTTCGCCGCCTTTTCAACGACAAGTGGCTCCAGGGCGTTCACGATGACGGGGTTTGGCTCCCCGTAGTGGACGTATTTCGAACTTTGTTCCTGGCCCCGCCGGCGGAGATGAGGCTGCTGTTCCATCAGATGCAACAACTTGGCGCCGCTGCCTGAAAATTTCTTTCCAGCACCGCAATCTGGTACCAGCCAGGCCATCGCCCGTGCTCCAATCGGCGCGCGTATGCGAAAAATCATATGTGATCTCTTCCAATCTTTTCTCTGCTATCTGACACGTCACTTCTCCTGCCTTCACCAACCCCAGTCCTTTAGCCAACCTATACTGACTCACCAGGTTCATGACCTTGACCTCTTCATCGTGCTCCGACACCAGCGGCGCCGGCCCTGCCCTGTGCACCATCGCAAACAGACCCACCATTCCCACCAAGACCATAATCCCGATTCTGATCTTCATCCGTTCTCCTCTCCCCCCCACACCCAGCTTCTCCAGCTCGGCCAAGAATGGTTCTTTTGCGGAGCCCGCTGGCCTCTGAATCAGCATTGCTTCACAGGGCAGGTGTATACTGGCAACGATCGAGGAGCCCGGCGCGGAAATCCTGACCTGATTCTCATGCCGCTTCTCGAAATCGGAAAGGACGATGTTGCGAATCAAGACCAGGCGGATCGAACCGGACATTACCGTTGTTGAGCTCACCGGAAGAATGACCATGGGGCCGGACAGCAAAGGCGTGGAAGAAGCTGTGCTCGAACTGCTGCGCCAAAACGAAAAGAAGATCATATTTGACATGTCCGGCGTGCCGTATGTCGACAGCTCGGGCATGGGAAGC
>JBGOUJ010000110.1:0-15732 GCA_041477005.1 Terriglobia bacterium
AGATTCCGGATGGGATGACGGCGATCGACACGCGGATCCTGCCGATTACCTGGGCGATCCGCACCAAGGTCGAGCCTTATTCGGCCAGCCCGGCGATTCAGCGAGAGCTGCGCGAGGCGAGCGGCGGGCTGCCGGTTTCGCGCATCCGCAGCATGGAGCGCGTTCTCGCGGGGTCCACGGCGCGCAGCGACTTCAACACCGTTTTGCTCGCGATTTTCGCCGGCGTTGCCCTGTTTCTGGCTGCCATCGGCATCTATGGTCTGATGACCTACTCGGTCCAGCAGCGGACGCGGGAGATTGGTGTTCGTATCGCGCTGGGGGCCGCCCCGGAGCAGGTGCGTAATATGGTGGTCCTTCAGGGGATGCGGCTGGCGCTGGCGGGAGTGGTGTTGGGCGTGGCGGCGGCGCTTGGACTCACACGCTTGATGACGAGCCTGGTTTACGGCGTGAAGACCTGGGACCAGATTGCGTTCGCGGCGGTTACGGTGGTGCTGAGCCTGGTGGGGCTGGTGGCGACGTACGTGCCTTCGCGCCGGGCGACGAGAATTGATCCGCTCGAAGCGTTGCGATCCGAGTAATACAGTGACGCTGGGGAGCAGCTCCTGACCGCACCGCTGCCGAGCCAGTAGGCTCGGCAGCGGGCTGGAGTTTCTACATTTCTAAGCAGCGGCAGCGGCGACGGCGTGTTGAGATGAGGTTTGAAAGCCGAGTCTGGCGGTGAGTTCGGGGTGCTCGATGAGTTCCTTGCGCAGCAGAGCGACGAGGTCGAGGCAGGAAGGGCGCTTGGCGTGGCGTCGCCATTTTGGCAACGCAGCATAGGGGTCTCCTCGTTCCGGACCGAATGTCTGGAGTGAGGCCAGCAGTAAGGCCGAGTAAGCTGCCACACTCAGGGCGGGTTGTTTGGGAACGGAGATGGGGTTCCACAACTGAGCTTGCCCAACTCCGAGAGTGTCTTTCTCTTCGCGGTGGTTGACTTCGATCTGCCAACGGTCAAAGTAGATCTGCAGCAGTTGCTTGGTGGAGCCTTGGAGCACGGTGGTCAGCAAGAAGGCCGGTTGGCGATAGTAGAGCTTGGCGCTGTTACGCTTGCGATACGGGGTTGGGGCGATGACCAGCAAGCGCAGAAAGCGTTGGCGTGCTCCGCCCTGCCACAGCACGCCGGTCACCTGTTTGTAGCGTACCTTGCGCCGTTTGCCGCCGTAGAAGATCTTGGTGGTCTTCCAGGGGATGCGGTCATCGCTGCGCACCTGTTCGGGAGTGAACTTCTCTTTGCTGTAGAAGCAACGGGAGTCGACGGGTGCGCGCAGACAGAGCTTGGAGTCCTTGCGCGTTCGCGCGATCAGTTCCACCCGGTCGGGGATGCCGGCAAAGACGGTGCGATTGCAGAAGCTGCCGTCGCCGGCGATGACGATGACCTTCTGATCGGCGCCCGCTTCATCGAAGCAGAGGCGCAACTGAGCCATGGACTGCACGAAACGGTGGGAGAGATTACGCTTCTTCTTTTCCTCCTGGTAGGTTTTCCAAGCCTGCTCGTCGGCGCGGCGACCGGGCTTTTTGACGGTGGAGACCTCTTCGAATCGAATGGGCAGGGCGCGGCAGGAGAAAGGGCCGGAACGATGCAGGGGCAGCAACACGGATGCCTGCAGGAAGCGCAGGCTCCACAGCAAGTTGGTATGGAAGGGCGGCGACATCGGGTCGCGGTGGTATTGGGCTTGTGCGATACAGCGACCCGTCTTGGGAAGGCGTGTGTCGTCGACGGCCACGCCCACCAGACGGCTGGGGCAATAGTCCAGGGCTTGCTTCAGAATGGGCGCAAACAGTTGTTGCGGTTCCCAGAGCGCCCGCGAAAACAGGAAGTACTCGCCGGACCAGCTTTGCTGTTCCCGGCCGGCCGTCCACAGGATTCGGGAAACGGTGGAGCGACCGAGGCAGACCAGCGAGCCGAGGGCTTGACGCTGCGCGCGTTCCAAGGTGCGGTGCTGACAGAACACCGGATCCCATTGGTCGGTGATGGACAAGAAGGAGGATAGGAGGTTCATTTGGCCTCCGAAAGAAGACCGAAGGTGTTTTTTGCGGTGCGAGTGAAGCGATCGCGGCGAGCGACTTTTTTGGTGAGGGAGGAGACGAGGCTCTCGCGGTCGACCGAGAAGGCGAAGGAGGCGCGGATGCGGGAGAGGATCTCGGAGATGTGGAGAGGGGAGCGGGCCTTTCTGAGTATGTCATAAGCCATATCCACTTGTGACAGACGTGTACGGTGGGGCGCGGGCGGTGGTTCTCCGGGAGTGGGGCGAAGGCGGCGGACGGCGCGGAGTTGAGCATCGAGAGAAGCTTCAAATATGTCCAGAATCGTATTGCGAAGGTCGTCGTTCACGGTGGCCTCCTGGTGGAATACATCCAGGGCCAGGATGCCACAGACGGGTCGGTCTGTCAACATAAATCTATATTGACCGACTCATTTTCCGCAAAACGAAGGGCCTCTCGCAAACGAGAGGCCAAAACATTTTGACTCAAAAATGTAGAAACTCCAGACCGCTGCCGAGCCAGTAGGCTCGGCAGCGGGTCCGGGGACCCGCCCCATAGGCGTTAAAATAAGGCTAGTTTCCGCTTCGAGGACCATGGCGGTCACAGATCGGTAAACACTACGCGACCAGCGGCGGGTAATATGTCTTCTGAGCCGGGCGTCGCTTCCGGGGTGGGGACCTGACGGCGGAGCTGGCGAAGGCCCATTTTCGCTGTTAGGGCGTATGCCGCCGGGTTGCTGGTCAGGGACCGCAGAAGCTGCTCGCAAGCTTGTAGACCCTTATTTCGAGGGCGGGCCACTGCTGGTCACTCATGTCTCAGAGAATCCATCGGATCGGCGTTTGCCGCCCGCCGCGCGGGCACATAGCTGGCCACCAGGGCTACAACGGCCAACAGGATCGACACACTCGCCAATGTGGCCGCGTCGAGCGGTGCGACACCGTAAAGCAGGCTGGCGATCAACTGTGCAAGTAGCGTTGCCCCAGCTAGGCCGACGCAGATCCCGATGCTGACCAGCTTCGCTGCTTCGCCGAGGACAAGCCGGAGCACCGCGCCGCGGGTTGCTCCGACTGCCATCCGGATGCCGAACTCCCGCGTCCGCTGACTCACCAAATAGCTCATTACGCCATATACGCCGACAGAAGCGACAAAGAGAGCCAGGAACGCAAACGTCAGGAGCAGAGCTGTTCTGAAACGCGGTTGCCCTACGGAACCGGAAACAATCTGCTTCATGGTTTCGACGTGATCCACCGGCACGTTCCGATCGACCTCGGAAACCGCCTTTCGCAGAGCACTGGTAATGTTCGCTGGCTCGATCGAAGTGCGCAAAACGATCGTAGGGCGAGCTTCCACGTTCGCAATCTGCCCATAGGGAACGTACATCTCGGGTGCGGGTTTGACGCCCAGGCCTTGATGATGCACATCCCCAACGATGCCTACGATGGTTCGCCACTCCGGGCCGCTAAAACGTAACCGCTGGCCGATCGGATCCTCGTGGTTCCAAAAGGTACGCGCCATCGACTCGTTGATAGCCACGACAAGAGGGCCGTCCTCGTTATCCCTAGCCTCGAAACCGCGCCCGCGCCGCGTGGGAATGCCAATGGTTTCGAAGTAGCCTGCACTCACCGGCCGGTAGTTCGTAATGTCGTATACACCTGGCGGCCTTGCGGGACGCCCTTCGATATCGAACGACCAGGAATTCTCGGTGCCGCTCAGGGGTAAATACGCTGTGAACGCCGCTGATTGCACGCCGGGAACGCCGCGCACGCGTTCCAGCAGCTCCTGCTGGAACGCTGAGATTCGACGGTGCTCGCCAATTCCAAACTTATAGCCATTCGTATACTGCGGCGGGAGAGAAAGGCGAGCCGTAAGAATGTGCCCTATCTGAAATCCCGGGGAGACCTGCAATAGCGTCCAAAAGCTCTTCGTCATTAAGCCTGCTCCAATCAGAAGGACGAGAGCGATCGCGACCTGTCCGATGATCAGAGCATTCCGCAGTCGGGATTGGCCAGTGGCAATACCACGTTCGCTCTGTTTGAGCGAGTCGCCAGGGCTGACTCCCTGAGAGTGAAACAAGGGAAGCAAGCCGAACACAATCCCGGTAATGACCGAGATCAGACTGGTGAACATGAGCACTCGCCCATCCACCGCAATCTCCGATGTACGAGGCAAATCTGCCGGCAAGTGACGCAAGAGCTCAGAGACGCCTAGAAATGCAAAGACCAACGCCAGCAGGCCGCCAGCCGCGGCTAGAACCATGCTTTCCGTTAGTAATTGTCGAGCGATTCTCTTACGGCTTGCACCCAACGCCACGCGCAGCGCGATTTCTTTCCGGCGTGTTGCCGCGCGAGTCAGCAAGAGGTTGGCTATGTTGGCGCAGGCTATTAACAACACCATCCCAACAGCGGCTAGAAGTGTGAGCAGCGCCGTCCGAACATCGCCTACCACATGCTGGCCCAGAGGCACGGCCGTGATGCCTTTCTCCTTGTCGTCGGCCGGGTAGAGGCGCTGCAGATTAGCAGCTACTCGATCCAGGTCAGCTTGAGCCTGCTGCAATGGAACACCGGGTTTGAGGCGGGCGAATACGCTTAATGGATGGGTCCGACGTTGCCACGGGTCCGACGGAGAAGCAAGGGCCAGCGGCGTCCACAGATCGAACCGGTTTCGAGATTGGAAGTCTGAAGCCTTACTCACGAACGAGAAGCCGCGCGGGAGCACACCGACAACCGTGTAGGCAGTGTTGTTGAGCGTGAGTGGCCTTTCGACAATATCGGGGCGACCGCCAAAGGAACGTAGCCACGTGGAGAAGCTGAGGATGACGACCTGGTTGTGACCAGGGCGGTCTTCTTCCGCCAGGAAGTCTCGGCCCAGAGCCATGCGGACTCCCAACAGGGAGAAGAAATCAGAGCTCACGGCGGCTCCCGCCAGGCGTTGCGGTTCGCCAAAACCGTTGAGAATGAAATCCGGATATGGATCGATTGCCGCCATCTTGTCAAAAGAGTGGCTCTGCTCACGCCAGTCGAAGAAATTCGCTGGCGCCACGGTCCCGAGAGTGCTATCGGAAAGCTGCCTTTCCCAAAGCATGAGAAGGCGGTCGGGTTCAGGATACGGCAGGGGCTTCAGGAGGACGCCATTCACGACGGTAAAGATACCGGTGTTTGCGCCAATGCCCAGTGCCAGGGTCAGTACCACCACTGAAGAGAAGGCGAGATTCCTGGTAAGGGTCCGAAGAGCATACCGAAGATCCTGCATCAGCGTGTCCATGGAGCCTCCAATTCTGATGTCGCGAACACTTTCCTTGACCTGTTCGATGCCGCCGAGGTCCAGGCGAGCCTGGCGACCGGCTTCTACGGGAGCCATTCCGTATCGCACCTTCTCGGCCGAAACGAGTTCGAGATAGCCGCGGATTTCTTCGTCAAGCTCCTGGTCGACACGTTTCTTGCTGAAGATGTTTCGCCACAGAGCGTGCAGATGCCGGAGCACAACCAGCCTCCTATGTCGCCCGTAACGCGTTCGCCATCGCGAGGGAGATCCGCTCCCACCGTTCCGACTCGGTTTGGAACTGCCTCCTGCCGGTCTTGGTCAGGTTATAGAACTTGGCACGACGGTTGGTTTCCGATTCGCCCCAGGAGGACGTGAGCCAACCTGCCTGCTCCATCCGATGCAGCGCGGGAAACAGGGAGCCGGCCTTGACCTCGAACGTCCCATTTGTGATCTGAGCGATTCGGCGCGATATTCCCATCCCGTGCATCTGTTCCAGCGCGAGGGACTTCAAGATCAACAAATCGAGTGTTCCTTGCAGAAGCTCGGATTGAGACGAAGCCATACGATCTCCTATAGACGATCTATAAGATCGTAACGCAGCTCTTATAGACAGTCAATAGGAGTCTCGAAGGAAATCTATCCTCGTTGCGCGAAGTCGCAGTCGGTTGACGACCACTCGGGACTTGAGACCCCGATTCGAATGGCGTGGCATGAGTCCTCCCTGACGCCGTAGTGTTTAGGATTGGGCTGGTCAAGCTCCAGCTATCGCCCCTCGGTAGGGATTCCGTGCCCATTGGGGAGATCGGGAGAGCAGCTTATCCTAACGCCTATGGGGAACCCACCCCACGTAGGGCTCATTCATAGCGCAAGGCGGTCATGGGGTCGACGCGCGTGGCGCGCAGGGCGGGGGGTAGCGCCGACAGGGCGCAGGCGAGCAGGAGACACGCCAGCGGGCCGGCTATGGTCCAGAAATCGGAAGGCTTCACACCGTAGAGCAGCGTGGCGACGAATCGCGAGGCGAAGATTCCGCCGGCTAAACCTACGCCGAGGCCGAGGGACGTGACCAACAGGACTTCGGAGACTACCAGGCGGACAACCGCTCCGGGGCGGGCGCCTAGGGCCAGGCGGATCCCGATCTCACGTGTGCGCTGGACGACGCTGTAGCTGAGGACCCCGTAGAGCCCGACGGCGGCCAGGACGATCGCGGCAATCGAAAAGAAACCGGAGAGCAGGGCTAGGAGACGTTCCTGCACGACCTTGTTGTCGACCAGCGTGGATTGCAGCGTCATGTCGGTCACGCGAAAAGCCGGATGGACGCGCGGCAATTCGTCGCGGAGCAGCGCCGCCAGGGCCGGGGGGTCGAGCGGCGTTCGCACCTGGAGCGACTCCCCGCCTCCCGGCTGAACCGGAACGTAGACCGTCGGGGGCGTCGCCTCTCGGACGCTGTCGTACTTGGCGTCGCGGGCGACGCCAATGATGTCCTGGGCGACCAGCGTGTTTCCCCTGCCGAGGCGGAAGAAGCGCTTGCCGAGCGGGGTTTCGCCGGGGAAGAAGCGCCGGGCGAAGCTCTCGTTGACGATGACAGCGGATGGTGATTCCGGTTGCGCGTCGCGCGGCTCGAAATCCCGCCCATCGAGCAACCGAATGCGCATGGTTTGAAGGAAGCGCGGCGAGACCGGGAGATAGTTGGTATAGAAAGTCTGTACGGCCCGGCCGGGGATTCGGACGCTGTCCGAAGAGACGGAGCCGCTGAAGAGGCTCCACTCGGACAAGCTGGCCGACTCGATGCCGGGGGTTTCTCGGAGCCGGTCCAAGAGCCGGGACCACACGGCGTGGGCTTTCGGGCCGCCCTGCCGCAGATCCGGGGCTTCCACATTGACAACGACGAGGTGATTCCGGTCGAAGCCGAGGTCGGTGCGAACCAGTTTGCCGAAGCTCGCCAGAAACATCCCGCCGATGAACAGCACGACGAAGCTGAATGCGGTTTGGGCCGCTACCAGCGGGCGAAACAGACCGATCCTGGCGCTCTGCTTGCCGCCGCCCGCCTTGAGCGCTTCATTCGGCGACACCGCCGACGCCCGAAAGGCCGGCGCGAGGCCGAACAGGATCGTCGTGAGGCTGCCGGCGGCGCCCACGAAAGCCAGCACGCGCCAGTCGAGGTGCAGGTCGAGCCAGACGGTCGTTTGCGAGGTCGATAGCATTCGGACCATGATCGGCGCGGCCTGGACCGCGAACAGCGCGCCCAGCAGGCACGAGGCGGCCGACAGGAGGGCGCTCTCGACGAGCACCTGCTGGATGAGCCGGCCTCGTCCGGCGCCGATCGAGATGCGGAGAGCCATCTCCCGGTCGCGGGCAGCGGCGCGGGCGATCAGCAGGCTGGCAACGTTGGAGCAGGCGATGAGCAGCACCAGGACCGCCACGAGCGCGAGGATCCACAACGGACGCTCGAAGTTCTGGCGCAGCCCGGATGGACCGTTGGCCGCCGATCGCAGGAAGACCGGGGTGTTGAGGAAGCGGTCGACGCGGTCGCGCGGCTCATCGGCGCGAAAGCCGGCGGCCCGCTCGCGGCGGAAGTTCGTAAAGACGGTCTGCAAGATCGCCCGCGCCTGGTCGGACGTTGCGCCGGGCTGCAAGCGGCCCCAGACCCGGAACCAGCTCCAGTTGGGGCTGGAGAGTGCGTCCGGCGCCCACATCATGTTGGGGACCCAAAAGTCGGTCCGGATGCCGGGCTCGACGCCCGTGAAGCCCTTCTCGGCGACCCCGATGATCTGGAGCTGCGTTTCCCGCAAGGTGAGCCAGCGGCCGAGTACGGCCGGGTTGCGGGCGAAGCGGCGCGCCCAGAAGTCGTAGCTCAGCACCGCGACGGGATGCTGGCCGGGCTTTTGGTCATCGGCGGCCGTTAGCAGGCGGCCCAGGGCCGGCTTCACGCCGAGGATGGGGAAGGCGTCTCCGGAGATCCCTTGCGCGTAGATTCTTTCGGGCCGGCCGCCGGCGTCGTCAAAGGTTGCCTCCCGCCTGGACTGGTAGCTCATGCCGAATAGCTGCACCTGCGCGCGGCTGGCGTCGCGCAGGCGCTCGAAGAGGGGGTAGTTGAAGGAGGCCTGGTCCTCGGCCGGGCCGGTGGCGGTCAGCGATCGGGACACCACGTAGATCAATCGCTGGGGATCGCTTACCGGAAGCGGGCGGAGAATCAGGGCGTCGATCAGGGAGAAAGCGGCGGTGCAGGCGCCGATGGCGAGCGACAGCGAGAGCAGCGCCGCGGCGGTGACGACGGCGTTCTTCCGGAGGAGGCGGAGGCCGAACAGGACGTCCTGGGCGATCCATTCTAGCCGGGAGAGGAGCTTGATCTCGCGGCTCGATTCGCGCACGTGAAGCCGGCTGCCCAGGCGCCGCCGCGCTTCTTCCTCCGCTTGCCGGGGCGCCATCCCGCGCCGGGTGAATTCTTCGGTCCTCGCCGCGAGGTGAAACTGGAGCTCATCCTCAAGGTCGCGATTCAAACGATCGCGCCGGAAAACGTTGACTAGACGCGAGAGCCACGACATCGCATTCTCCTAGGCGTACTTCAATACCCGCGCCACAGCCGCGTTGACGGCCATCCACCGCTCCTCTTCGGTTTCCAGGCGCTTCCGGCCTTGGGCGGTGATTTCGTAGACCCTGGCTCGGCGCTTGTTTGCGGTGGTCACCCACTTTGCCTTAATCCAGCCGGCCTCCTCCATGCGGTGGAGCGCCGGATAGAGCGAACCCTCTTCGACGCGGAGCACGTCTTCCGAGATCTCTTCAATCCGGACGGTGATGCCGTAGCCGTGTAGAGGGCCGCGGCGCGCGAGAACCTTCAGCACGAGGAGGGGAAGAGAGCCTTGAAAAGATTCCTGGCGGGCCATGCTCAGTAATCTTACTCAGATGTCGATGCATTGTCAAGGGCTCATAGAGTTGCGCCTGGAAGATGATCGGCCGGGAGAGTTCCCCTTCCGGGCAGAGATCCCTGATAAAGTATTCGACGATGCGTCCCATCGTGCTCCTTCTCCTGCTCTCGCCCCTGGTGTCGGCGCAGTACCGCCTGTACACCTGCATGAGGACTTCGCGAGACTGGGTCGTAGGCGCCAAGCTTCTCCCCAGCGGGATTTTCGTCAAACCTCCGTCAGGCGTGTGGGAACATGCCGGTTATTACCATCCCGCCATTTCCGCGCTCGACTATGACGCGCGGGACCCCTCCACCCTCTACCTGGCCGCCGGGAACGGCTTGATCCGCGCTTCGGGCTTCGGGCGCTCCTGGAAGATCCTGACCGGCTACGAGGTGACGGAACTGCGGGACCTGACCGTAGACCGCAATGCCCCGGGTACGATCTACTTCGCGTACGCCGCGGGCATCCGCGTCAGCCGGGACGCGGGGGCCACGTGGCAGGACGCCGACAGCGGACTCAGGAGGAAGTACACCGAGTCGATCCGCGTCGACCGCCGGCACGCCGGACGACTGGTGGCCGGGACCGAAGACGGCCTGTTCCTCAGTGACGACGGAGGCCGGTCGTGGCGGCGCGCCGGCGCGGCCGGCTTCCAGGTGATGCACGTCGAGCAGTCGCCACAGGACCCTTGTTTGTGGCTCGCGGTCACACAGGGAGGCGGGGCCTTCGTTTCGCGGGACTGCGGGCAGAGCTTCGAGAACCTCGGCAACGTGGGCGTCGGCCGCAACCTTTACGACATCTCCTTCGACCCGACCTCCTCGGGACGCATCGCGCTGGCCGGCTGGGGACCCGGCGTGGTGGTTACCGAGGACGGGGGAAAAACGTGGCAAATGCGAAATACCGGCCTGCCCAGAACGGACGTCTGGAGCGTGGCATTCGACCCGGTCAAGCCGGGCCGGCTCTATGCAAGCGTGCATGAAGAGGCGCTTTACGTCTCCGAAGACCGCGGCTTGAGCTGGAAGAAAGATGGCCTCGAGGGGAGCGTGGTCTTCCGCATGATGTTTGTGCCCGAGGAGGCCGGCCGATGAAGCGCTGGATCGGTTGCCTGCTCCTGCTCGCTCCGCTGCTCGGCGCCGAGGCCCCGCCGTTTCGACAGCGCGCCCGGTCGGTCGTGGAGTTCTACGCCCACCCGAAGGGTCGGGGAGACTACGGCTACGCCACGATTGCGGCCAAACTCTCGTTGGGCGAGGACCTGCCGTGGTGCTCGCGGCGGTTGCAGGAGATGCTGGCGGCCGGACCTTCGGGCGACATGTTCTGGATGTTCCCGGTGACCGCCGTCGCCTACGTCGACCGGGGGCAGTTGACCGTCGAAGCGCGCCAGGCGCTGCGCCAGGCCTGGAAGAGCTACATGCCGTATCGCGGCGATACGGAGAATCACTGGCTGCTCTACTACACCAGCCTCTACCTGATGGCCCAACTGTGGCCCGGAGATGCCGGCGACGCCTGGTACACCGGGAAATCGTCGGAGGAGAACCTCCGCGAAGCCGGGGAATGGATCGAGTCCTGGGTGCGGCTGACGACCACGCGCGGGCAGGGCGAGTACGACTGCACGCATTATATGGGCGTTTACCTGCTCCCGATGTCGTACTTGGCGGCGTGGGCGAAGGACCCGGCGATGAAGAAGCGGGCCGCCATGATGCTGGACTATCTCATCGCCGATTACGCCGCCGAGAATCTGGATGGACTGTACGTCGGCGCCCACGCTCGCACCGACGATCGCCAGGTTCTCGAAAAGTGGGCCGGCGTTTCGAGCGACTTCGGCTGGCTGCTGTTCGGATTGGGACACCCGCTCGATCCTCCCCAGGGCTACCCGCTCTATTACCTGCTGGCGAGCGCGTACGAGCCGCCGGAGATCCTTCGAAGAATCGCCACGGACCGCTCCCAGCCCTACACCCACTACGAGCGCAAGCGGACGCGGAACCGCTGGCGCTTTTTCGACGAGCGGCACGGGCCGGTGTACAAGACCACCTACATTCGCCGCGAGTACGCGGTGGGTTCCGACCAGGGAGGCGTGCTGCAGCCGATCCAGCAGCACTCCTGGGACGTGACGTGGTGGGCGCCGGACCCGCGCGGCGTCCAGAACACCTTCTTCACGCTCCACCCGTACTCCTCGCTGCACGAATTGCAGACCTACTTCACCTTCGGTCCCGATGCCGCTACCGAGGAGGTGGTGCGCTCGAAGAAAACCTACGACTCGCCGGACAAGTTCCTGGGCGGCTCTCCCTACGAGAAGATTTTCCAGAATGAGGATACGGTCATCGTGCTCTATGACATCCCGCCGGGGACCCGTTTTCCGCACATCAACGGCTTCTTCTCGAAAGACCTCGCGGCCGTGCGGGAGGATCCGTCGGGTTGGATCTTTGCCCGCGGCGGGGAAGCGCTGATCGCCTGCCGGCCGCTCCAGCCTTACGACTGGCGACCTCTGGCGGATGGCGGGCGGCGGCTGTTCAGCCCGCACCTGAAAAACGGCGCGATCGTGCAGGTGGCGGCGGCGTCGGAGTTCCCCGGCATGGAGGCGTTTCGCCGGGCGATTCTCGATTTGCCGCTGGAGATCCGCCTGGAGCCCGAGCCCACCGTGCGGTTCCACTCGCTCCGGGGCCGCACGCTGGAGTTCACCTGGGGGCAAACGCCGAGAGTGGATGGCCAGGCGGTGGACTATGCGGCGTGGCCGCTGTTCGGAGGGCCTTTCGTCGAGGCGGCGGTGGATTCTCAAAAGCTCGTTCTCAAGCATGGCCAGCTCCGCAGGACGCTGGACTTTACCACTCTGACTGTCCGGGATGAGGGCGAAACGGGCCCATCAACAAAAGCGCCGGCCGGGAACCCAGGCCGTTGATCGGCCGATCGCTAAGGACAACGAATAACGCCGCCGTCCGTCTACATCGGGCCCTTCGATCAGGCGGTCCATAGGCGGCGCGGGAAGTGTGAGTCAAGACCAAGCAGTGGCGCCTCGAAAAAAAGGGCGGCTCAGGGACCCGCCCCACTCCTATGGTCTTTGATTGCAGCGGAGACTACCAGTTCACGCGCAGGCCCATCGTGACGATACGCGGACCTAACTGCGGAGCAGTGACCTGGCCGAAGTTGGAGGCCGTGAGCGTTCCAACGATGCCGCCGAAGCGGGTCCGGTTGAAGGGATTGAACATGTCGGCCCGATACTCGAACTCCACCTTATGGCGATCGTTCTCGATGATCCGGGTTCGCTTCACGATACCGACGTTCTCGTTGTACACCGCCGGCTGGCGGAAGTCGTTGAAGTAGCGGGAGGCGGAGCCGAACGCGAACTGCCCGGGAATGTCGAATGCGCTCCGGTTGTAGACCTGCCGCTGGTTCGGGTTACGCGGATCGTAGCTGCTGCTGTCAAGACCAGTCCCGAAGGCCTGCCCGGTCGTGTTCGCTTTCTTGAAGTTAGTGAAGAGCACCCCGGCGCCCAGCGTGTTGGGAGCCGAGAGCGCGATGAGGGTCCCGCTACGGTATTGACCGGCCCAGTTGAGGGTCCAGCCTCCGACTATTCGCCGCACCACGGCATTCGAACCGGAAAGGAACCTCTGACCGCGCCCGAAGGGCAGGTCATAGGACCAGAGCACGTTGAGCGTGTGCGGAATGTCGTACCGGAGAAGGTCCTTCTCCGCCTTCCCGCGGTTGTAGCTGTCCTGGTTTTCTTCCTGGAACGCGGTCTGCGTGTAGCTGCCGTCGGAGAGCGACTTCGACCAGGTGTAGGCGACAAACAGCACTAAATTGCTGAACCGTTTCTCTACTTTCGTCTGCAAGCTGTCATACCAGGAGCGGCCCACCGCGCCGTAGTGATCGGGAACATCAAAGAACTGCGGGTAGGGTCGCAGGGCTTGGGCCAGCGTGCCGGTGAACGTGGAGAAGGGCTTCTTGAAGCCGGCCGCCGCCACTTCCGGGTCGTTGATGTCCTTGGTCAGCAGCGGACCCAGCGCCAGCCGGCTCGGAGCGACTTGGTTCAACTGCGTCGTCGGATTCAAATTGTACCCGCGGTGTCCCACATAGGCGATGTCCCAGACAAATCCCTTAGGCAGTTCGCGCTGGATGGTGATATTCCAGTTCTGGATCCTCGGCGCGATGCCCGAGCGCGGGCTCAGGTACCAGGGAGACTGGTTGTTCGCGAAGCTGGGATCGATGACCGGCGGAGGAACGAAACCGGCAGCCGGCTGGAATCCGCCGTCCCAGTTGAACGCGGGGGAGAAACCATCGGGGCTGATTCGCTGCGGCGATGCACCGAATCCCAGCGCACAGCCCAGGCAGAAGCCGCCGGTGACGTGGTTCCCCGCGGCGTAGTAGATGCCATAGGATCCCCGGGCCACCGTCTTCTTGTTCAACTGGTACGCGGCGCCGATCCGCGGACCGAACTCTTTGTAGTCGATGTCAGCGAAGCGCTTGGCGTTGATGCGGCCCTGACCGAAGCCCGCGTAGGCCAACGCGCCGGGCAGATTGTCTGCGCGCGGATTGGGCAGCTTCGGATTGAAGGATGTAAAGACGCCCAGCGGGCTGTACCGCGCCAACGGCAAATCATAGCGCAGGCCGAGGTTCAGCGTCAGTTTCGGAGTCAGCTTGAAGTTGTCATTAAAATAAGCCGCCTGGTAGCCGTAGCGGGCTGAGTCATTGAACTGAGGCAGGGCAATGTTCAACTGCGAAAAATTAGCAGTGCCCAGGAGGAAGCTGGCGAACGCGTTGCCCGTCGTTGACAGGCGCAGCGGGTCGCCGGTCTGCAGGCGGTCAAAATCGAACTGGCCTTGAGAGCCGGCCTGGTCGATCACGGGGCCGTAGGTGCGGTTGCGGCGGAAGTCGCCGCCGATCTTCATCTCGTGCCGGCCGCGCAGCCACGACACGCCTCCGGAGGCATGGTTGGTCATGTTGAACTGCGTGCCGACCGTCTTGTTGCCGTTCGTGTTGGCGAAGCCGAGGAGGTTGTCGGCGCCGCGGAAGAAGATGGAAGGAAACGCATCAAAGGCTACGCCCTTCAGGCCGATCTTGGAGGCAAAGCCCTGCTGGTCGAGGTCCGCCCACCCGGTCCTGGTGTTGCTGTAGCCGTAGGTAACGTGAACCACCACGTTGGGTTTCACGATCCAGTCGTGGTTCACGCGGATGTAGTCGGGCTTGATGTAGTCGTTCTTCAGCGCGGCCGATAGCGGTCCGGTGAAGTTGGTGACGTTCACGTTGTACCAGCGCTCCAGGCTGTACCAGAAGCTGGTGCGATGCTTGTCGGTGAAGGAGTGGTCAATCTTGAAGCTGTGCATGTCACGGTCCAGCGTCGAAGTGTTGACCGTGAGGTAGTTGTTCACGATGCCGCCCAGCGACGGCGCCGGTATCAGCGGCAGGATGTTCTTTGAGACCGCGCTGAACTGGCTCTGCGGGATCTGGTTGTTCGGGAAGGGCGTGCGTGCGGCTGTCGATCCGGAGCCCGTGATGCTGGCGGGGTCGTAAATGGTCAGGGGGATCTCGCCGAAGTCGCCATTGCGCATCCGCGCCGTTGGAATCGTCGCCTGGGTGTTGGTGACGACCGTGGGTCGCTTGTCTTTTACGTAGGTGTAATAGAAAAACGTCTTGTTGCGCCCGTTGTACAGCTTGGGGATGTAGACCGGCCCGCCGAGCGAGATTCCGTATTCGGTGAAGTAAGACTTTGCCGGCGCGTTCGTGGTGAGGTTCCGCAGCCAACCGTTCGAGCCCCACAGGTGGTCGCGGCGCAGGTTGTCAAACACCGTTCCGTGGAAGTCATTGGTGCCGGACTTCGTCAGGAACAGTTCGATACCGCCGCCGGTACGCCCGTATTCGGCGGAGAAGCTGTTGGTCAGCAGCTTGAACTCGCCGAACTGCTCGGCGGAGGGAAAGTAGAAGACCACTCCGCCCGACTCGGGAATCGTCAAGCTGGCGCCATCAATCATGACCTCTTTGGCGCGGCGGGAGCCGCCGTTGATCGAGGAGTCGCCCGAGCCGTTGTTCACGCCCGGCATGTAGCTGACGAAGGCCTCCGGGTTGCGGATACCGCCGCTGAACAGCGGCAGGTCTTTCATAAACTTCGGCGTGAAATTGGAGCCCACTTCCGTAGTGGTGGTATTCAGCAGCGGGGCTTCGGCCGTCACCTCGACCGTTTGCTGCACGTCGCCGACTTCAAGCTGCAGGTTGAGCACCAAGCGGCTGGCCACGGCGATCACGATACCCGAGCGGTTCAGTCTCTTGAACCCTGTTTGCTCCACGGTAAGCGAGTAGGGACCCGTGGTCAGATTGGGGAAGATGTAGATCCCCGCATCCGAGCTGACCGTATCCAGCTCGCGGCCGGTTTCATCGTGCTTGATTTTCAACTTCGCGGCAGGGATCAGGGCGCCGTTCGGGTCGGTGACGGTGCCCGAAAGCGAACCCGTATCGGATTGAGCGAAAATCACAGTCACCATCAAGAACGCGACGGCGACGGAAAACAGCCTGGTTATCCACGCCCTTTTTGCTGATTGCATACTAACCCCCTCTTGTTCGCGTC
>JBGOUJ010000111.1:0-15625 GCA_041477005.1 Terriglobia bacterium
CGTCGCGGTCGAGGCGCCAGTCTGAAAAGCTGGACAAGCACGTTCGACTCGTGCTCCTGGCACCAAGTGTGGCCGTGGCCGAGTGGTTAGGCGGCGGTCTGTGGAACCGTCCACGAGGATTCGATTTCCTCCGGCCACCCCAATTACAGACGGGCGTAGTTCAATTGGACAGAGCGCCGGTTTCCTAAACCGGGAATTCGGGTTCGAATCCCGACGCCCGTTCCAGACCGGTCCATCGTCCAACTGGATAGGGCACAGGTTTCCGAAGCCTGAGATTCCGGTTCGAGTCCGGATGGGCCGACCAGGTCATTGAACCTTGAATTTCGGGAACGAGGAAGACGGAAATCCGCTGCGCTTGGGACGCAGAGAGCACTGGGTTCGACTCCCAGGTTCCCGACCAAAGTTTTTCCGGGATAGCCAAGTTGGAAAGGCACCGCACTGTTAATGCGGCCACGCGCAGGTTCGAATCCTGCTCCCGGAGCCATGCGGGGGTCGCCTTCTGGTTGAGGGCCTCTGTCCTACAAACAGATGCAGTGAGGTTCGATCCCTCACCCCCGTACCAAGTTTCGCTACCGTAGCTCAATGGCAGAGCAGCCGACCGATAATCGGCCGACGAAAGTTCGATTCTTTCCGGAAGCACCACACACCCGTGGTCTCGGGGATCGGGCCTCGGCCTTCTAAGCCGAAGACGCCGGTTCGAATCCGGCCGGGTGTTCCAGGTCTTGTTGGGAGGTTGGCCAAAAGGCAGGCCGCCAGTCTCTGAAACTGGTTTTCGTGGTTCGAGTCCACGCCTCCCAGCCAGGGCTCTCTAGCTCAGAAGGTCAGAGCAGCGGTCTCACAAACCGAAGGCGCCATGTTCAATTCGTGGGAGAGACACCGGGTCCGTAGCTAAGACGGTACAGCACTCGCCTCTTAAGCGAGAAATGCGGGAGTTCGATTCTCTCCGGACCCACCAAGACTTGTTCGCGCTCGAAGCTCATGAGGATGAGCATCCGGCTTTTAACCGGAGGGCAGTTGGTTCGATTCCAATCGGGCGCACCAAAGCCTTTCGTGAGGACGTTGGCAAGCGGTCAAGCCGCCAGATTTTCAATCTGGAGATCGCGGGTTCGAATCCCGCCGTCCTTACCAGAGTCCCGTTCGTCCAACGGATCAGGACACGAGTCTACGAAACTCGAAATTCCGGTTCGAATCCGGAGCGGGGCACCAAGTTTGGGCGCGTCTTCCAGCGGCCAGGATGGGGCACTGTCTATGCCTCGACGGGGGTTCGATTCCCCTCGCGCCCGCCAAGATTTGTTGCTGTCGTCTAACCGGAATAGGATGCCTGATTCTCAGTCAGGACGATGAGGGTTCGAGTCCCTTCAGCAACGCCAACTGGATGGTTCGTGGACAAAGTGTATGTCCGAACCTGTAACTTCAAAGCACTGAATGCCGAAGCGGTCGAGGCGGCGGATTGCAAACCCGCTCTTATCCGGTTCGAGTCCGGATCAGTGCTCCAATGCCCGAGTGGCGGAATGCATACGCGCTGGTCTTAGAAACCAGTTCCTTTGGGAGTGAGAGTTCAAGTCTCTCCTCGGGCACCAAAGTCTTTGACGTACAGAGGGTGCCGGTGAATGGTCGCCGAGCCGTCTCGAAAACGGTGGACTGGTGATGAGCCAGTGGGGTTCGATCCCTCCACCCTCTGCCACAAGCCGGGGTGCTCCTGGGAGAGCAGCCAGCCTCCAAAACTGGCGCACAGTGTTCGAATCACTGCCCCGGCGCCAAACAGAGGGCGAGGCGGACGGTAAGCCGCCGCACTGCTAACGCGGCAAGCGTCAGGAATGGCGCGACTGGGTTCGACTCCCAGGCCCTCTACCAAGGTTCGGGTGCAAGGCGGATACGGCTGGCCGCGCCTGTCTGTAGAACAGTGTTCCCCTTCGGCTGTAGCTGTTATCCTGGGAACTCAAAGATACCGAGACAACCAAAGCACCGCGCCGATCATCACCGCCGCAACGAGCGCCGCCGATCCTACAAACTCGAAGAGGACCAAATTTTGCTTGCGCGGGCCCACCTTCTTCGGCGATTGCGGGTTGCCGGCCTCGCTGGTGTAGAGGTTGAAGAGGTGAATCCGTTGGCCAGGCGTGACTTCGCGCTCGCCGAGGTCGTGGACACACTCCGCCCACTTCGTCAGTTCGCCCAGGGCATCCACGACCGCCTTCGAAACCAGGATATGGCCCGCGTCACCGCAGTCCATCACGCGTTGGGCCTGATCGATCCCGCCTCCCGCAACGCTGCGGTTAACATGGATGTCGGCAACGCGATACACCGGCCCCGTATGGACCCCCATGCGAAGCGTTAGCTGCGGGTGGTTGCGAACAACATGGGCGAGCTCTATCGCGGCCTCCAGCAGAGCCTCGGGGCTATGAAAGAACACCAGCGCCATTCCGCCGACCGCCGGCAGGGAGAGCAGTTGTCCGGATGCCCGGGCTCGACGGAATCCCACCGTTCCGCGGACGATCTCTTGCAGTTGGCGGACCATTTGGGTCTGCTCATCCACCGGCGACGCGGCGTATCGCACCAGGTCCATGACGAGCACGTGGGCCATCTCCAGGCTGGGCGAGATGTCAGAAGCCGCGGCTGGCTGCGGCGCTGCCTCTTTCAGAGCTCTGGCCAGCTCCTCGCCAAACTCCCGCGGCCGGCGATACCGGTCTTCCGGATCGAACGAGAGCGCCTTCAGGATGACATCCTGCGCGGCTTCCGGGAGGTCACTGCGCAGTTCTTGCGGCTTAAACTTTGGCCCTCGCCGCTGCGCCTCCAAAAACTGCATCACGGATTCCGGGCCGAAGGGCCGCTTGCCGGTCACCATTTCGTAGGCGATCACGCCCAGAGCGTAAATGTCGCTGGCTGCCGACGCTTTCCCCTCAAACTGCTCGGGGGCCATATAGGCCAGGTTGCCGGCCACTCGGGTGGTCTGCCCGGCGGCGGCGACTTGTGAGTCCTTAACCGTGGCGATGCCGAAGTCGATCAGCCGGAGGCGCTCCTCCCCTTCCCCCAGGCTCTGCAGCATGATGTTCTCGGGCGTCAGGTCGCGATGGTAAACGCCTTTGTCGTGAGCAGCGCCGAGGGCCTGGCCGATCTGCCGCATGATGTTGGCGACGCGTTGAAGATCCACGCCCCGGTTGCCAATGGCGGACTTCAAGGTTACGCCCTCCACGAACTGCATCACCAAGTAAGGCTTCCCGTCAGTGGTTTCCCCCATATCGAGAGCCCCTACCACTCCGGGATGGTCGATTCGCGAGAGAGCTTCGATCTCCTGGCGGAACTTCTTTTGAAACCATGCATCAGCAGTTGGCTGTTCCAGGAGTACCTTGATAACCACGGGCTTGGAGAGCAAACGGCGGTCGCGGGCCAGATACACGATCCCGAACCCTCCGTGCCCCAGTTCCCGCTCGACCAGGTAGCGGTTCTGCAGCAGCGTTCCTATCAACACGTCTCCATCGGGGACAAGTCTGGCTTCGCCCATTTGACACTTCCCAGATACTGCTTCGGAGCATTGTACTCCTCCAAAAGGTACCGGTACACCCCTTCCACGTCAAACCGATTGTTTTGAGAGTACTGGTACTTGAAGGCCCGGGCGAATCCTGGCGACCCCGGCGGATGCGCAGATCCCGCGGTACTGACTGCAAACACAGGCCCGCTACGACGCTAGACGAACGCTACACGAACGCTACACGAACGCTAGACGGGTTCCTGTTTCTACTGTTGACGGGGCGGCCGAGACCCAACAGCCCTGCCGCAGCCGGCGGTGGCCCGCAGCTCACCGTGAGCCGGGGAGCAACCGCAGGGAGCGCCCGCACGCGCCATCCTCCGGCTTCGCTTACTATGTCTCTTTAGGGTATAGAGAAGGGTTACAGCAGGCGGAAGTGCACGGTGACCAGCGCACCGACCGTCACCGGATGCCCGTCCCTTAGGGCGGGCTTGAATTTCCACAGCTTTACCGCCTCGATCGCTTTCTCATCGAGACCCAGCCCCAGGCCGCGGCGCACCTGAATCCGATGCGCCTTGCCGTCCGGCTCGACTTCGATGTAAAGCTCGACGGTTCCCTGATGCTTCGCCTTGCGTGCTTCTTCGGAATACTCCGGATCCACGCGATGGATCAACTGCGGCGCCGAAACGCCGTTGCCTACGCGATAAGCCCCGCCGCCGATGCCGCCGCCAGAGCCAGGACCCACGCCGGGGCCCGTCCCCGAGCCGACGCCGCCGCCAGAACCGGAGCCGATGCCCCCACCCGAACCCGGGCCGTTCGAAGGCGGCCCAACCCTTCCGAGCGGGTCGCCGAGCACCGCCATGTTCACGGTCGCAAGCTGGATGTCAGGCGGGATCACCACCGTGGGCTCCATCGGCAGCTTGGGATTTTCGTTGACGATGTGAGTCGTCGGCGGCGTGAACTGCTCGAGCGAGAACTTCGGCAGCTTGCCCTTGCTCGCCGGTATTGGAGAGCGATCGCCACCGCCGCCGCCGCCGCCCGCCGGCTTGGGCGATGGCTTCATCTGCGCCAAGTAAGAATTCAGGTCAACGGGTAAAACCAGCGATACCGTCTGTTTCGCCACAGCTCGCACGGCCGGATGGGAAAACACCACGAACAGCGTCACCGCCAACAGCAGATGCGTGGTTACGGAGGAGAGCGCCGCCTGGCGGCTGTAGTTGTACGCGCCCCAAATGTCCTTCACCGGGACCGGCTTGGAGGTGACCTCCAGCGGGGGCAAAGGCTTATTGTTGAACAGTTCACGGACTTGGCTCACCAGAGATGAGTACCAAGGCTCCTCTAGTGTATCAACAAGCAAACGGTCGAGATGGTCCCCGGCTGGGCCGGATGAACTCAAGGCGCCCTTATCTTGCATGGCTATGTCCGCCAGCTCCTGGCTGCCCGGGCGTTACGCTCCGCCTCGGCGTCCCTCCAACAGATTCGACGCTACGCATCCCTAAGGCGTTACACCTTTTGGAATCTATAGCCATTGTAACACATCTCTCCACTTATCAACCTTATAACGCCAATGGACGGCCAGCGCAAGGGCAGCCCTGTTAATTCTCCGCGCCGCCGGCTACAAAAAACCATAGCCGATCGAACCCGATTCCGGGCCGGGGTCCCATCGGGGTTTGTGAGGCGGTTGCCCCCCGGGCCGGAGACCTCTCCTTCACGGTCGCAGGGGGACACCGCTCGCTCGCGGCTGGGCGCCAGGGCTGTGGCCCGCTACGCTATAATCAAAGTTTAACCACCTGCATACGGGAGAGGGGCGTGCTTGATTTGAAGGCCACAGTCAACCTGCCGAGGACTACCTTCTCCATGAAGGCCAACCTGCCACAAAACGAACCCAAATTGTTGGAGCGGTGGGAGAAAGAAGATTTGTACGGGAGAATCCGGAAAGCCCGCTCCGGCCGGCCCACCTATATCCTGCACGACGGCCCACCCTACGCCAACGGCAGCATCCATCTCGGCACGGCGCTGAACAAGATTGTCAAAGACTTCATCGTCAAGTCGAAGACGATGGCCGGCTTCGACTCGCCCTACCTCCCAGGCTGGGATTGCCACGGCCTGCCCATCGAGATCAGAGTCGATCAGCAACTGGGCGCCAAGAAGGCGGGCATGAGTGCGCTCGAAATCCGCACCGCCTGTCGCCGCTACGCCGAAAAATACGTTGACCTGCAGCGGCGGGCCTTTCAGCGCCTCGGCGTCTTCGGCGAGTGGAGCAACCCCTATCTGACGATGTCGGCCCAGTACGAAGCGACTATTGCCGGGGCCTTCGTCGAGATGCTCTCCGCCGGCTACGTCTATAAGGACCTCAAGCCGGTGCACTGGTGCTGGCACGATCGCACGGCTCTGGCCGAAGCCGAGGTCGAGTATGAGAATCACTCCAGCCCCTCGATCTGGGTGAAGTTCGATCTGCCCGCGGGTGCAGAGAAGATCGACCCCGCTGTGGCCGGCCGCCGCGTGAGCGCGGTCGCCTGGACCACTACGCCCTGGACCATTCCGGCCAACATGGCGATCGCTTTCCATCCCCGGTTCGAATACGTGGCCGCCGAGGCCGCAGATGGCGCCGTCTACATCGTCGCCAGACAATTGCTCGAAGCCACCGCCGAGCGCTGCGGCTGGGGAACGCCGAAAGTGCTCGCGTCCTTCCTCGGCGAGAAGCTCGAGGGCCTTGAATTCCGCCATCCGTTCGTCGATCGCGTCTCTCGCGGGATCCTGGCCGACCACGTCACCCTCGACCAGGGCACCGGCGCCGTCCACACCGCTCCCGGCCACGGCCTGGAGGACTACGTGGTAGGCCGCCGGTACGGCATCCCGACTTATTGCCCGGTGGATGCGGCGGGCCGCTTCTATCACGTCGACGGCGGCAGCGAGGGCAGCAGGGGGGGCAGCCTCAAGGGCAGCATCAATAGTATCCACGGCCGCCTGCCGGAAGTCCTCATCGGCAAAAGCGTCTGGGAAGCCAATCCCATCGTGATGGACCTGCTCGCCCAGCACGGGGCGCTGCTCGCGAGCGAGAAGATCGAGCACAGCTATCCGCACTGCTGGCGCTGCCACAACGCGACCATCTTTCGCGCCACCGAGCAGTGGTTCATCGGCATGGAGCGCAACGATCTGCGCCGCCGCACGCTCGAGGAGATTCGCAAACTCAAATGGCTGCCGGCGTGGGGCGAAGAGCGCCTCTCGAGCATGATCGCCACCCGGCCCGACTGGTGCATCTCGCGCCAGCGCGTCTGGGGAGTACCGATCATCGTTTTCTACTGCGAGGCCTGCCAAACCCCGCTCACCGACCGGGCCGTTCTCGATCGGGTCGTCCAGTTGTTCGCGCAGCGCACCGCCGACGTGTGGTTCGAGCTCGAAGCGCGGGATCTGGTCCCCCCCGGCACGCGCTGCCCCCAGTGCGGCGGCACGGAACTTCGCAAGGAAAGCGACATCCTGGACGTGTGGTTCGACTCCGGCTCCAGCCACCTGGCCGTGCTCGGCCGTCGGCCCGACCTCCCTTGGCCCGCCGACCTGTATTTCGAGGGCGGAGACCAATACCGCGGCTGGTTCCAGAGTTCGCTGCTGGTGGGAATGGGCGTCCGCGGCCAATCGCCCTATCGCGCTTGCGCCACTAACGGCTGGGCGCTGAACGCACAGGGCCAGGCGATGTCGAAGTCGCTTGGCACCGGGGTCGACCCGGACGACATCGTACGCTCCCACGGCGCCGAAATCTTGCGCCTGTGGGCCAGCTCGGTCGACTTCAGCGACGACGTCCGCATCTCGCCCGAGATCCTGGCCCGGCTCTCGGAGGCCTATCGTAAGGTGCGGAACACCTTTCGCTACGTGCTCGGCAACCTCCCCGACTTCGACCCGGCCAAAGACGCCGTTCCCACCGATCAGATGCTGGAGATCGACCAGTGGGTGCTCGCGCGGGCGGAAACGTTGGTGGCCGATTGCCTTCGCTGGTACGACGAGTTGGCGTTCTACAAGGTGCACCACGCCCTGATCGGCTTCGCAACGGTCGATCTGAGCTCGCTTTATTTCGACATCTCGAAGGACCGACTTTACACCGCAGGCGCCGCTTCACTCGCCCGCCGCAGCGCCCAGACGACCCTCTACCGGCTGGCCCAGGCCCTGGTCCGGCTCCTGGCCCCGCTGCTGAGTTTCACCTGCGAGGAGGTCTGGGGGGCTCTGCCACACCCGCCGGGCGAGACCGACAGCGTCCACCTGGCGCTGTTCCCCGCCCCCAACGACCTGGCCGGCGGTCTCTCCGAATCGCAGCGGAAACGTCTGGCCAACTGGGATCGCCTAATGGATGTAAGGCCGGTGGTGATGAAAGCCCTCGAGCAGGCCCGGCAGGAGAAGTTTATCGGCAACGCCCTCGAGGCCAGCGTGCGGCTCTCGGCCAATGGCGACCTGGGCCCTCTGCTGGCGGATTATGCCCGGGAGCTGCCGATGCTCTTCATCGTCTCCCAAGTTGCCCTTGAGGAAGGCAACGCCGCCGGGCCCGCGCTCGAGGTGAAGGTGGAGCGCGCCGCAGGGGCCAAATGCGAGCGTTGCTGGAAATATACAACCGACGTCGGCTCGATCCCCGCCTGGCCCACCATCTGCGGGCCTTGCGCTCGAGCCGTGGAAGAGATGCAGCGTGGCGGATAGAACGCCAACCCAGCCCCAGCCAGCGGCCGCGGTCGTAGCGACCACCATGCGGCTGCTCTACCTTTTGCTGTCGGTGGGCGTGTTCCTGGCGGACCGGCTGACCAAGCTGCTGGTCGAAAACACCATGAGCCTTCACGAAAGCCGCTCCGTCATTCCCGGTTTTTTCCACGTCGTCTACGCCAAAAACCAAGGCATCGCCTTCGGCCTGTTTTCCGAATCCTCGTCCGGCCTCAAGACTTTCATTCTGGTCTTTCTTTCTTCCCTTGCCCTGGCCGGCGTCGCCCTGCTGCTGTGGACCGCCGACCACTCCGCCACCAGGCTCAGCACCGGCCTCGCCCTGATCCTGGGCGGCGCGCTCGGCAACCTCTTCGACCGCGTCCAGCAAGGAAGCGTGGTCGATTTCCTGGATTTTTTCGTCAGCAGCTACCACTGGCCGGCTTTCAACGTGGCCGACTCCGCCATCGTCATCGGCGGCTGCCTATTGCTATTGCACATGACCCTGGGGGAAGAACCCTGAAACCGTGAAATCGCCTATGAACCCCGATAAACGCCGGTCCGTAAGATTTTTCATCGGCGCGGATCACCGCCCTCCGGGCCCGGCGGTTTCAATACTCAAATAATGTTCCCCCAACTTTTCCACCTCGGCCCCCTCACGCTGTACAGCTATGGCCTGCTGGTGGCCGCCGCCTTTCTGGTGGCGCTGCTGGTGGCGTCGCGGCTGGCCGAGCGCAGCGGCCTCGATTCCGACAAGGTAACCAGCTTGGGGATCTATGTCGCCATCGCCGCGATCGCCGGCGCCAAGCTCTTTCTCCTGCTCGGCGATTTTTCCTACTACGCCCGGAATCCCGGCCAGATTTTTACTCTAGCCACCCTGCAGGCCGGGGGAATTTTTTTCGGGGGGTTGGTCGCGGCGCTGCTGGTGGCCGCCTGGTATATGCGCCGCTCGGGCCTGCCCGCGCTGCGCACCGCCGATACGTTCGGACCGGCCATCGCCCTGGGTCATTCGATCGGCCGACTGGGCTGCTTCCTGGCCGGCTGCTGCTGGGGAAGGCCCGCCGACTTGCCCTGGGCGGTGACCTTCACCAAGCCGCTGGCTCACGAGCTGGTCGGCGTGCCGCTCGGCGTCCGTCTTCATCCAACCCAGATCTACGAAGCGGCCGCCGAGCTGCTCTTCTTCTTCGTCCTCTGGGCCCGCTTTCGCCGCCCTCATCGCGACGGCTCCATCATTGGCCTCTATCTCGTCCTTTACTCAGGCTTCCGCTTCGCGATCGAGTTTCTCCGCGATCCATCCGACCTGTCCTATCCCTTCGGCGGCCCGCTCTCGCTGACGCAATGGATGGCCCTGACGCTGCTTGGCGCCGGAGCCTACTTGCTGGCCAGGCCAACCGCTCCCTCAGGGCCGCGCCTCGAAAGGGCGGAATCCGAGCCGGGGCGCCCTCCGGGCCGCTAAGGGAGCGCTTGGCGGCGCTTCTCCCTACCGCCAGTAGCCCGGCCTCCAGGCGTACCCGCGAGGATGGCGGGCCCAATATCCCGGCACCCAGACCGCGCGCTGCCGCGGCGGCCGCTCCCACCGGCCCCCAACCCAATAGTGCCTGCTTCCACCCCAGCGCCAATACCCATCAATCCAGATATAGCCCGGCCCGGGCCTTAACCCGACCACGCCTACGGCGACCGGCGGAGGCGGTGGCCCCGGAGCATAAGCATAGTGGGGCGCGCAGGCAAGCAGCACCGCGAACCCCAGCGAAACAACCGAAATTCGAAGCATTTTCGCAAGCATCGTCGTGACCTCCTGCTAACTGGAACGCGCCGGAACAGACACGGGTTGCGCGCCGCGCAATTAAGAATCTTCCATTAAAGTTCGTTATTGCGGAAAGACCGCCCGCGTCGAGTACACTACGAGTGTGCGGTATCGAAGCGTTGCGCTCGCGTTCCTGGTCAGCCTTGCCCTGCTGGCCGACGGCGTCGAACCCAAGCCCGCGGCCACCGACTATCCGGCCCACGCGACGGTCTCGAACGTCGCCTTGGGAGCGGAATACCTGGTCCGCAGCGTCTGGGCCCGCCAGCGATCTTTCTTCCTCCGCGATTACCTGGTGGTGGAGGCGGCCGTCTATCCGCCCAAGGGCCAGACCCTGCCCGTCTCGCTCGGCCAATTCAGCCTCCGCCTCAACGGCAAGAAGGAAGCGATCCCCTCGCAGGCCCCGAGCTTAGTGGCCGCCGGGTTGAAGTACCCCGATTGGCAACAGCGCCCGACCCTGGAGGCCGACGCCGGTGTGGGCAACTCCGAGGTGATTCTCGGCCGCCCGCCCGCAGTCGGGCGATTTCCCGGAGATCCCAGCGCGCGCCGCCTCCCCGCCCCGCCGCGCGCGCCCGAGAGCAATGAAACCGGCGTCGAGAAAGAGCCGCCGCTCCGAGCCGAGGACGCCGTCGTCGAGAGCGCCTTCCCCGAAGGCGAACTCACCTCACCCCACGCCGGCTATCTCTACTTTGCTTTCAAGGGAAAAACTAAATCAATCAAGTCAGTGGAGCTGATCTACCAGGGTCCCACCGGAACGGTGACCCTTAAGCTGTTCTGAACGCGCGGCGCTCCGGACGGGAAGGCTGCTACCAAACCGTGAGCCACCAGTGGTGCCTCTCGCTGACGATCCTGCCCGCCGAATCCAGCCGTACGTGCAGGCCGGAAGGGACATCCGACGGTCGCTCTCGGTAGGCCAGCCGCAGATCCCGCCAGACCACCTCCGCGCCGCCCGCCGCGGCCGGATGCACCTCGGCAAACGGAAACGGAATTTTCTCCCGGAACTCCCGAACCAAATGGGACCGTTCGGAAGCCCGGACAAACGATCCATCGGCTGGAGCCACATCATAGGAGCGGCGCAAATGTGAGGCGATCGGGCTCATCACACAGTCCACGCTCATATCGCTCTCGCCGCCCGATAGCACGATCCAACCGCAGCACAGCTCTCGCGCCGGGTAGACCAAAGCGCGGCGCCCTGCCAGCTCAATTTTCGCCAGCTCCCGCGCGTGCTCGCGCCACAACAATTGGACCAACAGATACGCCGGCAGCAAAGTAGCCAGCACCACGGCCGCCGCTCGCCGCCGTCCTCGCCACATCAGCAGCGCGGCCACCGCCAGGATTGCCGTCGCGTAGAGATCGCCTTCGTGCAAAAGGTTTGCTCGAAACGACACATCCCACGGCCAGAACGGCCGCACGCCCCACGGATTCAACCAATCCCAAAAGATGTGCGTAAGTATGCCGCCCAACGCGGCAAGAAAAACGGCTCGTCGATTCCCCCGCAGAACAACCGCGATCATCGAAGCCAGGACGACGGCCCCAAGAAAGGAATGCGTCGCTCCCCTATGGGCGCCGGCCCCTTCCCATCCGCCCAGCAGCCCGAGCGCAACGTCAAGATCCGGCGCGATGCTACCCAGCAGCGCCGCCGCCAGCACCCGCCAGCGCTCCGCTCGATCCGCCGGCGCCCACCGCCCGACGAGATACCCGGTGAGGAGGTGCCCGGCGGGAGTCATGGGAGGGAGACGAGGGAGGAGAGAGGGGGAGGGGAGAGAGGGGGAGACGAGAGGTGCGGGGGAGGAGAGAGGGACTCGTCATCGACGGATCGTCCACTGCTGCGGCTCCGACTCCATGCGAACCAGTTTCCCGAGAATGTTGTGATACAGGGTGTCCAGCTCCTGCACCACAGTGCTCGATAGGTACTGACAACGTCCGGCAAACTCCAACCAAACGCGCGTCTCCTCTGCCTCACTCTCAGCGTCGCTGATTTTGCTGACAAAGTGCGCCTTATACCGCCGTTTGCGCCAAGCCTCCGCAATGCTGGCACAAACGGAGCGCGACGACCGCCCCATTTGGTCGACCATCGAGAACTTCTCCTCCGCCGGAAAACGCTTGGTCAGCTCAAACACCCGCATCGCCCCATCCATGGCGTACTGATAGACAACCAACTCTTTGTGGCTTTGAATCCTCCCCATCCGCCCGTCTCTCCTCCCTCATCCCCGCGTCTCCCGTCTCTCTCCGCGTCTCTCCTCCCCCTCTCTCCTCTCTCCTCCGCACTCCCCCCGCCCCCCTCACCCAGCCAGTTTCTCCAGGAAGTGGACCACGGAAAGAATCCCCTTGTAGTAATTCTCGAGGCAGAACTTCTCGTTTGGGGAATGCAGGCCGTCGTCGGGGAGGCCGAAGCCCATCATCACGGTGGGGATGCCGAGGTGGTGGGCGAAGTCGCCGACAATGGGGATGGAGCCGCCGGAGCGGATGTAAACCGTCGGCTGGCCGTAGACCTCGCTGAAGGCCTCCGCCGCCACGCGGATCGCGCGGCTGTCCGGGTTCACCACGGTCGCGGGCGCCGCGCTCAGCACAGTCACATCCACCTGCACTCCGGCCGGCGAGTTGGCCTTGACGAAATCCCTCACTTGCCGGATGACCTTGTCGGGATCCTGCTCCGGCACCAGCCGGATGCTGACCTTGGCCGTGGCCTTGGCCGGAATCACGGTCTTCGCCCCGGCCGCGGTAAAGCCCCCGGCGATCCCGTGCACCTCAAACGTGGGCCGCGCCCAGGTCCGGTGGAAAACGCTGTAGCCCTTCTCGCCGGTCAGCTTCGTCGAGCCGACTTCTTTGGCCAGAAACTCGTTTTCCTCGAACGGCAGCCGCGACCAGCTTTCGAGCTCGGCCGGGGCCGGCGCTTTGACGTCGTCGTAAATGCCCGGAATCTGGATCACGCCGCCGGCGTCCTTGGCCTTCGAGAGCAGCTCGATCAGCCCGAACACCGCGCTCGGCGCCGCGCCGCCGTACAGCCCGGAGTGCAGATCGCGCGACGGCCCGCTAGCCGCCCACTCCATGTAGATCAGGCCGCGCAGCCCCGTGCACAGCGTCGGCATGTTGGCCTGAAACATCGCCGTGTCGCTCACCAGGGCCACGTCGGCGGCGAGCTTCTGCTTGTTTTCGGGGACAAACCTGGCGATCGAGTGGCCGCCCACCTCTTCCTCGCCCTCGATCAGGAACTTCACGTTGACCGGCGGCTGGCCATAGAGAGTGCGGAAAGCATCCATGGCCTTGACGTGGATGTACATCTGGCCCTTGTCGTCGGCCGAGCCGCGCGCGTAGATGCTGCCGTTGCGCACGGTCGGCTCGAACGGTTTCGAGATCCACAGCTCGAGCGGATCGGGCGGCTGCACGTCGTAGTGGCCGTAGCACAGCACGGTCGGCTTGCCCGGCGCGTGGAGCCAGTCGCTGTAGACCAGAGGGTGTCCCTCGGTGGGAATGATCTCCACGTTTTGCATCCCCACGTTCCGCAGGCTCGAAGCCACAAACTGCGAGGCCCGCTCGATGTGCGGCCGGTGATCCGGCAGCGTGCTGATGCTGGGGATGCGGAGAAACTCGAACAGCTCTTCGAGCAACCGGTCCCGGTTGTGCTCGACAAAACTCTGCGCGCTGAGTGGCATTGGATCCTCCCGTGAAAGCGTTTATTATACAGCGTGCGGTAACTTCATTACTGCTACATAAGGAAGGTTGCGGTAAAACTGGTTGTAATCGAGGCCGAAGCCCACCACGAAGCGGTCGGGAATCTCGAAGCAGCGGAACCGCACCGGCACCTGCACGATGCGCCGCGGCGTTTTATCGAGAAAGGTGCAGACCGCCAGGCTGTTCGGCTGCCGCCCGGCCAGCGTGTGCAGCAGGTAACGGACCGTCAGCCCGGTGTCAACGATGTCTTCCACCAGCAGCACGTCCTCGCCCTCGATTGTCTCGTCGAGGTCCTTGGAGATCCGCACCACGCCCGGCGCCCGCTGGTTGCTCGAAAAGCTCGAAATGGCCAGGAAGTCGAACTTGACGGGGACCGAAATGGCCCGCGCCAGGGCCGTCAGAAAGAAGACCGATCCCTTCAGGACGCTGATCAGCTTGATTTCCCGCCCCTGGTAGCTCTGGGAAATCTCCGCCCCCAGCTCCTCAATCCGCGTCTGAATCTGTTCCTCGGTGAATAGAACCTTCTCGATCTCGGGAGCCTGGGTCATCAGGAGCTATTATTCCACGGCAGCGGTCGGCAAACAGCCGTCAGCAAACAGCCGTCTGCCACCTGCCTGGCCTAAACCCGCCTGTAAACCTGCCCGCGTGGCTGCACTGCCAGAATGTCGACGGTCCCCGCGGCCCGGTCCACTTCGTAAACGATGCGCCACAGGCCAACCCTCGACTTCCGGAGACCCGCTCGAGCGGCCATCGGCTCGGAAACGAGCGGGTCCAGCGGGTCGGCCAGGAGCCTTTCTATACGTTGAACGATGCGGCGTTTCGTACCCTGATCGAGACGGCGGATGTGATTCCTGGACTTGCCCGAAAACCGCAGGCTGTAAGTCACAGCCCGTTTTCGCTCTTGATCTGTTCCAGCGTCACCCACTCGCCCCGCTGGATCTCCGCCCGGGCTTGCTCGATCTCCGCGAGGTTTTCGGGTGTCACGACGTCCTCACCGTTCCCACACAGAGCCTGAAGAATCCGCCCTGCCTCTTCCAATTCCGACTCGGGCAGGACCTCGATAAGCTGGTGCAGCGACTGCCGATCTGCCATCGTCTCGCCTCTTTCTCTATTAGACCACAGCCGCACCGAGACTCACTTGGCGGGTCCGCGACGGTGAAGGGAAGGGGTTAGGGGCTTGCTTAAGTCCTGCCCCGCGCTCTATTTCGCCGACGGGTCGGCTTTGTGGATGCCGAAGAGCACCCCTTCGGTGTCGAGGCAGTAGGCCAAGTATCCGACGCCGGGGATGACAAACTTGGGCACGACTACCTGGCCGCCGCTTTGCTGGACCTTTGCGGCGGCTTCCTCAACGTCGGCGACCTCCACGGTGTTGACAGTCCTCGGCGCACCGTCCTTGTGGCGCATGATCCCGCCGTTGATGCCGGGCTCAGAATTGAGACCCGTCGTGACCAGCCAGTATTCCTGCGGTCCGCCCCATTTCTGGGATCTGCCAGCCGAAAACCTGCTGGTAAAACTTTGCCGCCCTTTCCGGTTCCTGAGCGCCCAACTCGAAATGAACGACGCGGTGCATGCCTCATCCTCCTCTGAAGGTTCGAATCATCATAGCGGAGCGCCTGACCGCTGATGGCTGAGTTGCTGATGGCCGGCGGCTGACCGCTGAACCCTCACCGCTGATGGCTGATCGCCGACCGCTGACGGCTGGGTCTAATGGTTACAGGCCCTAGGCGGCCACAAAGCTTACGAAACGGTCAAGTTTTCGGGACCGACCTCTTTGGCATCTCTGCGCCTCTGCGACTCTGCGGTTAATTCGGCCCCACAATCAACCGCGGAGACGCAGAGAATTCCCGCATTAATTGTCTCGATACTACTTGGGATCTTGCGATGCAACGCCTCCCACAGAACCCCCGCTTACGGACTGCGGCTCTCGGATGCTATGGACATTGGGCGTCGAACTTCCGATTTTGAATTTTCAACTTGACCTAGGAATACTTTCGTAGTAACATCTTCGTACATGC
>JBGOUJ010000112.1:0-15528 GCA_041477005.1 Terriglobia bacterium
GATGGCCTGCGAGCTCCGGAAGGTTGCACCGCTTGCGGGGCGGGCAAGTACTTCTTCGGGACCTTGCAGATCGACGTCGTGAACCAGGACGCCACTTTCAATTCGGCGGCCATTCCCAGCGTGACGTGGGCTTCCTGGGGAGAGAGACCGTAGTCGGTGGTCAGCCACTGGAGCATCTCGGAGATGGCGTAGCGAAAGCCGCGCTCCACCGCGCCCGGCGTGCAACCGAAGGTGACCAGAGAATCGGGGTGCTCCAGGCGCGGCCAGCCGATCGGGTGGCGCTTTTTCAGGCTGACAGTGAACTGAACGTCCATGGAAGTTTCGGTGCCCTGGCCGAGCAGCTCGCCGTCGCCATGACCGGCGTGGCCGTCGCCGATCATGAGGTAGGCGCCCGGCTCGAAAATGGGCAGATAGACAATCACGCCCTCTTCCATGCCGTTGTAATCGAGGTTGCCGCCGTAGGGGCCCATGGGGCCGGAGGAGATGGCCTGTTTCAGCGAGGGCGCGACCCCGATGCAGCCGAGCGCCGGCCGCGCTGGAAACTCCAGCTTCACCCGCTCGCCGAGCGGGCGGGAGGGCGCGATGACGCCGCGCTCCCGATCCAGGTTCCAGCGCAAGGCATTGCGGCGGCCCGGCTGGAGCCACTCGTCGCAGCAGTTGGCCGGGAAGAGGCCCTCGAGGCTGGGCGGGGCGAGAGCGTCGAGCGAAACGCGAATTCCATTCCAGCCCCAGTCGCGATTCAGCCGGACCCGATCGAGCCGAACGACCAGGGTGTCGCCCGGCTGGCTGCCTTCGATGTAGAAGGGACCGGTGAGAACGTTGTCGGCGTCGAGGATCAGCTTGCCCGTTTCGTCACGGCCGCGGGAATCGAGCGTCTTGGTGATTACCGTGTCGCCGGGGCGAAGCCGCGCTACCGGCCGATGGGCGGCCGAGAACGTGTCGTAATAGCGCTCGGGGGTTACTTGGCGCGTTTCGGCCGGGAGCAGGGAAGCGGCGAGACAGGCGCCGAGCGCCAGGGCCATAAAGTTTGTCGGCATGGGGGTCTCCTGGGAACCGAACAGTATAGCCATTCCGAGCCGCAGCCGTTCGGGTGGCTGCTCCCTTAATAACAATTCTCGCCGCCGATCACCCGATCCTCCTGCTTCGCGAGTCGCCGCAAGGAGCACCATAGGCGAAGCGCGTTTTTACGTCGATTTTACATTCGATCAGGAACTCCGCCGGCAAGGTCGGGGTTCCACATGTAGCTGAGACCAAAACAGGTCATGATGGGTAAACGCGCATGGATCGCCATACTTGGAGCCGGCACCGGGGCCATTGGGGCTTCCTGGTCCTGGCTGTTGGCGGTGTCGATCCCGTGGATCTGGGCACTGGCGAGCTCGCTCGCGCGGAAATGGGCGTTTACACTGCCATCTAAGAGGCCTGAAAGGTGAAAACAGCCCTGCCATTAACCGGCATTTCAAACCGCGGATTGCTCGTGATCACTGTGCTGGTCGTCGCGCTATGGGGCTGCATCTTGGCTGAGCGCGCTGTCATGCGTCAGGCGCGACAAGCGACCGAGCTGCCTCTCCGGCTTCGCCGAGACTTTTACCCTGCCTCTAAGATGTCCACGAGACCACTTCCCTTACCGGTTCCTTCTGGTCGGGCACAAGGCGAGAACGGTTAAGTCGCGCACTCGGCCGGGCCGAGACCAGCATTTCGCCCGTGTCGGCTCGTGCGATGATGAGTCCATGCGTCGAGTTCTCCTTTTCTGTGCCTTGGCCGTTCCCACCCTGTGCATCGCGGAAGTGAAAGCCAGTCGATTCCAGAACCGCGACGCCTGGACCATCGAGACGGCCCGGCTGCGAGTCACTATTTTGCAGTCAGGCGGGCACGTCGGAGAGATCGTGTTGAAAGGGCCGGACGCGGTCAATCCCTTGTGGGTGCAGAGCCGGCCCACTATCGATGCCGAACAATACGATCCCGCCAAACACGAGAAATTCTATGGCGGCGGGCCGGGCGCGCGGCTGATGAGTGGGCTGCTCGGCCACAACGTGTGCTTCCCTTTTTGGGGGAACCCGTCGGAGTCGGAAGCGCGGGCGGGGATGACCTATCACGGCGAGACCGGCGTGGTGCGGTGGAAAATGGCGCGGTGGAAAATGGTGCAGGGCAAAATGGTGCAGGGCAAAATGGTGCAGGGGAAGATGGCGCCCCCGAAACAGGCGGCCGGCGCCGAGGATACTCTTACCGTAACGGCCGAGCTGCCGGAATCGAAGACGCGCTTCACGCGAACCCTGCGCGTGGCCGGGCAGGTTGCCTATTTCGAAGAACTGGCGGACAACCTGGGCGGGTGGGACCGGCCGGTGGGCTGGTGCGAGCATGTCACGCTGGGGCCGCCCTTTCTCGAGAAGGGAGTGACCCTCACCGACGCGTCGCTCACGCGCGGCCGCTCGAACGGCGACGCATCGGGCCCGGAGTTCCGGTGGCCCGAAGGCGCGGCGGAGACGCGGATCGATCTCCGGACGGTCCGGAACATCGAGCGCTCGGGGTTCGTGAACAATTTTCTGGTGGATCCGGCGCGAGAGTACGGGTTTTTCGCCGCCGTGCATCCGCGGCTGCGTTTGCTGTTCGGCTACGTTTTTCGGCGGGACCAGTTTCCGTGGCTCAACATCTGGGAGGCGAACAACGAGGAGATGCTGACCCGCGGGATGGAGTTCAGCAACACACCGACGCACGGGACAATGAAAGCGCTGGTGGAGGCGCCGCGAGTGTTCGACACCCCGGCCTACGAATGGCTGGAGGCGAAAGGGCGCCTGCGGAAGCGCTTCGCCGCCTTCAGCGTGCGGGCGCCGGAAGACTACAAAGGCGTGGGCGATGTGCGAATCGGTTCGGGAAGGCTGGAGATTGTGGAACGGGAAACCGGAAGAGTGATGACGTTGGAGTTTGACGCCGGCCGGCTTTAGGTTAGCCGGCCGCCCCGATCCCGGGAAGTTTCCGCCCCAACGCGGCAACCAAACAGTCAGGGAGCCACCAATGGCTGATGGACCGATCGACCGCAGGCGTTTCATCGTCGTGCTGGCGGCCTGCGCCGGCGCTTGGGGCTGCGGGGCGAGACGGCCCGAGACCCGGGCGAGCGTGGCGGGAGACGACAAGCAGCACCCCAGGACGGTATCGCTCGTCGAGTTCAGCAACTCGGGGGCGAGGCAGGGAATTGTGTTGACCGGCAAAGTGGTCAAGACGGAAGCCGAGTGGAAGCGGGCCCTCACGCCGGTCCAATTCTGGGTGACGCGGCAAGCGGGCACGGAAGTGGCCTTCACAGGCCAATACAATGATTGGCATCAGGACGGGATCTTCCGCTGCGTCTGCTGCGGGAACGCGCTCTTCAGCTCCGACGCCAAGTTCAATTCCGGCACTGGCTGGCCGAGCTTCGGGGCGCCGATTGCGGAGGAGAATATCGAGACCCACACCGATCGCGGCTTCGGGATGGAGCGAGTCGAGGTGCTGTGCCGCAAATGTGGCGCTCACCTGGGCCACGTCTTCGACGACGGTCCCCCACCCACACACCTGCGCTACTGCATGAACTCGGTCGCGCTCGCTTTCCACCGGAGAGACGAAGAAGCGCAGCGGGACCGATCGTAGCGTCGTCCATCCGGCTCCATTTGCGATCCAAAAACCGGGCAAGCGTGTCCCTCAGTATGAACGGAGTTTAATTCCCAGTTAAGCTGGGCTTAATCTTGCGAAACGTCTCATACGGTGGAGGCAAACAAAACGCCTCCCGGAGGAAACACCATGAAGAAACTGACCAGTTTGATGCTTGGGATGTCGTTGGTGCTCGGCGCCGCGGCCCTGTCGTTCGCTGCCCAACAGAAGGACGCCAACAGCGCGGCAAGCACCACCACGGCGCCCACAACCCCAAAGAAGAAGCATCACAAGAAAAAGCCGGCCGCCAATCCAACGGCGAGCCCGGCCAACAGCTCTGCTGCGAAGCCGGTTGCACCGGCCAAGTAAGGGCCTCACTGCTCGGGTGGAGACTTTGTGGCTATCCGGGGCGCCCCCTCGGATAGCCAGTTTTTTATCGCATACTCTTTCATCGCATCGCGGGCGGCGAGCCGAAGATGGACTTGGGAAGCATGGCGTGAACGCCGCGAACGCCGTGGACAACATCCAGGCCGCTAGCCCCTCCGCCCGGGCTGGCAAAGGTCTCCCTGCCAGCGGTTTGTCTGAGGCATCTGGAAGGAGCCGGGAGGCTCAGCCAGGATGATGCCGCGCCCAACCTCCGGAAAGTCCTCTATCCGATAATTCCAGTGAGGGCCAAGCTGTCTGACGCGCTCCAAAAGAATGCCCGCCGGCCGGTAGCTCTCGGCGGCTTGCTGAACCTTTTCTCCCCAAATGGCCAGTCGAGCCACCGAGCGGGCCAATAGGGCGAGCACGAAGCCGAGGCAATCCACGCCCGGCTGTGGTCCCGCCAGCAGCCGGGGCGAGGTCTCCAGAACTCGAAGCGCCTCCGGATAGTGGCCCAGCCGGGCCATCGCGCACGCCAGCCGTGCGCGCAGAATGTCCTGCTCGGGCTCCGCCTCGACGGCCGCCTGGTAATGGACCACGGCCTGTTCCAGCTCTCCGCGATGCTCCCGGATCAGCCCGAGCAGAAAGCGGGCGCGGCCCCGAACCAGAGGCAGGTCCAGGGTGTACTGCCGGTGCGCCTCGGAAACGGCCGGCTCTGGTTGCAGCACCTTTTCCAATTCCCTTTCCGCAGCTTCCAGATCCCCCCCGGCCGCCTGGGTATGGGCCATGAGGTAGTGGAGCATCGGCGACTCTCCGTAACGCTCGACCAGTTCCTGGGCCAGCCGCCCGGACTCCTCGCGCCGCCCGATGTCGTTCAGCAGGCGGGCATGCTCGGTGAGACCTGCCGTGATCCACGGCGCATCGGGCGGCCCGTCCGGCCAGTGCTCCCGGACGTAGGCGGCGAAAGTTTCGTATCGGCGCAGCAGCTCCTGGTTGGTGGCCAGGCTGGCGTAATAGAACAGGTAGTTGGCGTGGATCAGGGGACCGAGCGACTCGGACTCCTGAAGCGCCAGCTCGATCAGCCGGGCGTTGCGCGCCAGCTTCTGCTTCTCGCGGAAGAGGGAAGGCTGATAGCCGTAGTGATATACGGTAGCGCCAATGACCCGCGTGCGAACCGCGGGGAGCTGGTGCAACAGTTGCTCGTGGACGCGCCCGATGTAGCGCATCTGCGGGGTGCGCCGGAACAACCGGCAGCTCAGCCATTCCTGCCCGGCGCAGCCGCCGCTGCCCACATTGACGAAGGACAGCAGCCCGGTCTCCCATTCGCCGTCGGCGACTGCTTCGCGGATCCGCGGGGCGTTTTTGGGATCGAGCCGCTCGTCGGCGTCCAGCGCCAGAATCCACTGGCCGGTCGAGGCGGTCAGTGCCTGGTTGCGGGCCGCGGAGAAATCATCGCTCCAGGGATGGTGCACCACCCGCGCCTGAAAGCGTTCCGCGATGGCCACGGTCGAGTCTTGCGAGCCGGTATCCACGACCACGATCTCGTCCACCACGCCCTGGACCGACTCGAGGCAGGCCGGGAGAAATTGCTCCTCGTCACGGACAATCATGCACAGGCTGATTCTGGGAGGGCCGGACTGTCTTCGGCCGGGTTTCTTCTTGTGCTGTCCCACACCGTGGCATCGGCAGATCGCTGCCGCTGGTGTAGTGGGTCCGCGTTTTGGTCGATTTACACAGCATGGGAAAAACCTTCGCGGGCCGTGACGCCGCCGCAGACCCTAGCGATACCGCCGACCTCGGCGCCGCCACAAACCGCGACGCTGCCGCAGGCCCCGGCGCCGCCGCCGACCCCAGGGCCACCGCACTCCCCAGCGCTACCGCGGGCCCCGCCGCGAACCGCCGTGCCCCTCAGGCCCTTGCAGCCGCTCTCGATCTCCACCAGAAGGGCCGCATCCGCCAGGCCGAGAAGATCTATCACCGCATCCTGGCGCAGGACCCCAACCACGCCGATGCCTTGCACCTGTTGGGGCTGGCGGCCTTTCAAAATGACGAGCCGGAAAAAGCCGTCGACCTGATTCGCCGCGCCATTCGCGAAAACTCCACCGACCCGGTCTACTACGACAACCTCGGGAAAATCCTGCAGAACAGGGCACACTACGCGGAGGCGGCCGAGTGCTTCGAGCAGGTGGTGAAATACCGGCCCGGCGACCTCAACGCTTACGTAAATCTCGGCAATAACTACTACCGGGCCGGCCAGGAGACCCGCTCGGTCGAGCCGTATCGGCGGGCTTTGGAGCTGCAGCCGGATTGCGTCGAGGCCTGCGCCAACTTGGGCACGGTCCTGTGCAAACATGGCCAGCATGTGGAAGCCACTGCCCTGCTGCGCCAGGCTCGAAAGCTGCAGGACGACAACCCGGAAGTTTTGCTCAATTTGGGTGTGGCGCTGCTCGAGCAAGGCGAGGAAAAGGAAGCGGGCGAGGTTCTCGATCAGGTCCTGCGGCTGCGGCCGGATTTTGCGGAAGGGCACTACCATCTGGGTCTCCTTCGCCGTTCCCAGTTGCGCCTGGAGGAAGCCGCGGCGTGCTGCCGCGAGGCCCTGCGCTTGCGCCCTGCCCACGCCGAGTCCGCCAGCCTGAGGGGCGTAGTCCTGCTCGAGCAAGGCCGGGTGGAGGAGGCCGCCGCCGCGTTTCGTGAAGCGCTGCGCTTAAAGCCCCAACTGGCGGTGGCCCACTCCAACCTGATCTTCTGTCTCAACTACGATTCCCGCCAGGATCCTGCGGCCTTGCTGGAGGAGCATCGTCGCTGGGAGGAGCACGGCGCGGCGATGGCCGCCGCCCGCCGGCCTCACGCCAACGACCCCAGCCCCGGCCGCCGCCTGCGCATCGGCTACGTTTCTCCGGATTTCCGCACCCATCCGGTGACCTTCTTCTTCGGCCCCATCCTGGCCACGCACAACCGCGAACACTTTGCCTGCTATTGCTACAGCAGCACCGGCCGGCCCGACGCGCTGACCGAACGCCTGCGGTCGCTCGCCGACGCTTGGCGCAACGTACGCGGCGCCAGCGACGAAGAGCTGGCCGATCTGATCCGGCAGGATCAGATCGACATCCTGGTCGACCTGGCCGGCCACACCGCCGACAGTCGCCTGCGCGTCTTCGCCGCCAAACCGGCCCCGGTTCAGGTCACCTACCTGGGCTACCCGAACACCACCGGTCTCGCGGCCGTGGACTACCGCATCACCGACGCCTGGGCCGACCCACCCGGAGAGGCCGACCGCCTGCACACCGAGGAGCTGGTCCGCCTGCCGGCCGGTTTCCTGTGCTATCAACCCGTCACCGACGCCCCGGATGTCGGCGAGTTGCCGTGCTTAAAGACCGGGGTCTTCACCTTCGGCTCGTTCAATAATGTTTCCAAGATGAGCCTGGACGTGGTGGCCGCCTGGTCGGCCATCTTGAAGGCTGCGACCCGCTCCGGTGGCAGCGCCCGGCTGCTGCTCAAAGCCAAAGCTCTGCGGGACGAGACCACGAGAGAGTGGCTGCTGCAAAGGTTCGCTGCCAGTGGCATCCCGCGAGCGCAGGTGGAACTCGTGCCTCCCGCTGCCAATCTCGGCAGTCACCTCGAAGTCTACAAGCAGGTGGACCTCGCCTTGGACACCTTTCCTTACAACGGGACCACCACCACTTGCGATGCGATGTGGATGGGCGTTCCGGTGATCACGCTGGCCGGACGCACCCACGCCTCGCGCGTGGGGGTGAGCCTGCTGTCACGGACCGGTCTGACCGAGTTCATCGCCGACTCGGTGGAGGCCTACATCGATCTGGCGGTGCGGACGTCACAGAACCCCGAGCGCCTGCGCCAGATCCGGGTCGGGATGCGGGCTCGGGTCGCCCAGTCCCCGCTCACCGACGCCTCCACCCTGACTCGCGATTTAGAAACCGCCTATCGCCAAATGTGGCGCCGCTGGTGCGATCGCCACACCGCCCCCGCCCCAGGAACTTCGCGTTTGACCCCCGACCAGCCCCGCTCGATCCCGCAGCCTCCCACCCCAAACCCCGAGCCTCTCCGCGCAGCCCAGCCTCCGCCCTCAGGCCCTCAGCATCCACGGCTAGCCTCCGATCCTGCCGCCTCAGATCCCGGGCCTCTCCGCGCCGCCTCCCAGCCTTCGTCCCCAAGCCCGCAGTGCCCACGCCCAGCCTCCGATCCCGCCACCTCAGAACCCGGGCCTCTCCGCGCTGCCTCCCAGCCTTCGCCCCCAAGCCCGCAGTGCCCACCCCCAGCCTTCGATCCTGCCAGCTCAGGTCCCGGGCATCCCTGCGCTGCCTCCCAGCCTTCGCCCCCAAGCCCGCAGTGCCCACGCCCAGCCTCCGATCCTGCCAGCTCTAACCCCGAGCCTCCCGGCGCCGCCCAGCCTCTCCCCTCAGGCCCTCAGACTCCCCGTTCAGCCTCCCACCAGCCCCCCTCGGGCGCGCGGCCTCCACGCCCCGCCCCGAGTGACGCGGCAACGTTGCAGCAGCGGGTCGCTTCGTTCCCTTACTGGTATCACCGCATCGAGTTGCCCGGCGGAGTTGTCACCCCCGGCTGGGCGCCGCTCAACCAGGACGCCTATCGCCTGCCCGCCGACCTCACCGGAAAGCGCGTCCTCGATGTCGGGGCCTGGGACGGTTTTTGGACATTTGAAGCCCTTCGCCGCGGCGCCCGCCAGGTCGTTGCCGTCGATGACTTCTCCGATTTTCTGGGCCGGCTCCAGCAGTCCGATCGCCGAGCCTGGGAAGCCTTCGACTTCTGCCGCAGCGCCCTCGGCTACGACGAGGAGCGCTGCCAGCGTCTGGATCTCTCGGTCTACGACATCACCGAGGACCGCCTGGGCCGCTTCGACGTTGTCTTCTTCTTCGGCACGCTCTACCACCTCCGCCACCCGCTGCTGGCCCTGGATCGTCTCTCGGCCATCTGCAACCAGGAGATCTACGTGGAGTCGGCGATCCTTGATGACTTCAGCCCCTACCGGGGCGGCCTCGGCCACGGCTACCCGGACGGCCACATGGTTGCCGAGTTTTATCCCGATAACCAGTACGGCGACAATGCCACAAACTGGTGGGTGCCCACACTACACTGCTTGGCCCACATGATCCGCGCCGCGGGCTTTCCGACGGTTCGAGCCTGGAAGCTGACTGACGGTACCCCCACCCACCTAGCCGTCTGCCGCGGCTTCGCCAAGGGCAGCAAATCCGCCTAAACACCGGTAATGCATCAGTTTGCCGACCTGGTGGCAAATTTGCCACCAGGTCGGCCCTAAGCTTTACCCGATGTTGATGCGGACGGTGTTCGCCGCCACGCCATTGACGGTAAGGACCAGATCCACTTCGCCGCTTCCCCGAAGCGAGAGTGGAATCGCGATGTTTACCTGATCGAGGCCGGCGAATCCGCCCTGAGGTCCGGCATAGAGCACGGGGGCGCTCGTGCCATTGATCGTGACGGTAACCCTGTCCAAAGAGCTCCGATTGCGAATACCGGTGCCGAACAGGCTCACGTAAACCGGGGTGTCGACGCCGAGTTGAATCGGCACAGAGATGCACTTTCCGTCGCTTCCACACTGGAATATCGGGAAGGTGGTCTCGACGTTGGTTGGGATCGCCTTGCGGATTCCTAAAGCGGCGGCCACTCCGCGGCCACTCCCGTCAGCGGTGAAAAGACCCGCAGCTACGGGGTTCACCTGCGCCGTGCCGCTCAAGACGCGCCCGCCACTGGGGACGTTCACCGTCGCCTGCCCCTGAGCGGTGCCAGGGGGAATCTCGAAGTTGATTTGGGTGGGCGAAACGTAGAACAGCGGAGCAAGACGGCTCGTTCCTGCGCTATCGCGAACCTCCACGGTAACGCCGTCCAGAGTGGTCGGCAGCGGTTGCGATTGAGCCGACGCCGTGCTGCCCGCCAGGGCGGAGCCGAAGGCCGAAGCAATCGATTCGGGGGCCACCGCAGGATTGCCGCTGGCGGCTGAAACCGTAGAGACAGAAGGCGTGGTTCCGGATCCAACGTTCAGCAGTATCGAGACGTTGTTGGAGCCGCCGTTGGCCACAGCCAGGTCCGGCTTTCCATCGCCGTTGAAATCACCAACGGCGACCGAAACGGGATTGCTGCCTGCGGCGAAGTTCCGGGCCGCCTGAAACCTTCCCAAGCCGGCGCCCAGCAGCACCGAGACATTATCGGAACGACTGTTGGCCACCGCCAGGTCCAGCTTCCCATCGCCATCAAAGTCGGCCACCGCGATGGAAACGGGACCTTGTCCAACGGGGAAGCTCAACCCCGTCCGAAAGAGCCCGGCGCCGGTCCCGAGCAGCACCGAGACATCGTTGGAACCAGTGTTGGCCACTGCCAGGTCCAGCTTCCCATCGCCATCGAAATCGCGCGCCACGATAAAACCAGGACTGTTCTCCACGGCGACGCTCGACCCCGGCCGAAAAGTCCCCGAGCCATCGCCCAGCAGAATCGAGATGTTGTTGGAACCGGCGTTAGCCACCGCCAGATCCAGCTTCCCGTCGCCATTGAAATCACCCACGGCGATGGCTTGCGGATTGCTTCCCACGGCGAAGGTGAGGCCCGCCCGGAACGTCCCGCCCCCAATGCCCAGAAGCACGGAGACATTGTTGGAGCCGGCGTTGACCACCACCAGATCGAGCCTACCGTCGCCATTGAAGTCGCCTGCGGCAATAGCACGAGGGTTGCTTCCGACCGGCAACCGGAACACCGGCTGGAAGTTCCCAAGCCCCACGCCCAGCAGCACGGAAACGTCGTTTGAGCTGCTATCGGCGACTGCCAGGTCCAACTTCCCATCGCCATTGAAGTCGCCCACGACAACGAAATCGGAGCCGCTCCCCGTGGCGGCGCTTAAGGGCGGCTGAAACGTCCCGGAGCCAAGGCCCAGCAGGACCGAGACGTTGCTCGAGTCGACCACGACCAGGTCCGGCCTTCCGTCGCCATTGCAGTCGCCGATGGCAAGGGAAGAAGGACCGCTTCCGGCCGAAAAATCGCCGCGCGAAACAAATGAGACCGACTGGGCTGACAGGCCCGAACAGAGCAGCAAAGCCGTTAGCCCCAAAGAGACTTCTCTTCGCATGACATGCCTCTTTTAGCCAGATTTCTATTTTCGCATCTCCTGGCCGCAGGAGCATGTGAGAAACTATCACAAGGTGTATCCTGACAAGAGTAGGAGGCAACCATGTTGAACCGCAGACAATTCGTCGCCGCCACGGCCGTGGCAGCGGGCGCCGCTCAAGCGGCCTCCCGGCTGGCCGTGGATGGCGGCAAGCCCGTGCGCGAGAAGCCCCTCAGGGCAAGCTTCTGGGGTAACCAGTACTACGACGACAAAGAGCAGCGGCAACTGGCCGACGTGCTCGAGTCCCGCCGGCCGTTCCGCTGGTACGGTCCCGGCCCCGAGCCGCCCATGAAGGTCTTCACCTTCGAAAAGGAGCTCGCCGTCAGGATGCAGAGGCGCTACGCCCTGGCGGTCACCTCCGGCACGGCCGCCCTGGCCACCGCGCTGGCGGCCCTCGAGATCGGTCCCGGCGACGAGGTCATCCTGCCCGCCTGGACCTGGCACTCCTGCTTCAACACCATCGTGCTTGCCGGCGCCCTGCCGGTCTTCGCCGAAATCGACGAATCGTTCAACATCGATCCGGCCGATCTGGAGCGCAAGATCACCCCGCAGACCAAGGCCGTCATGGCCGTCCACCTCCAAGGCAACCCTTGTGACATGGACTCCGTCCTGACCATCGCCCGCTCCCATCGCATCAAGGTTCTCGAGGACTGCGCCCAGAGCGTAGGGGCGAGCTACAAGGGCCGGCCGCTCGGCTCGATGGGCCAGATCGGCATCTACAGCTTGCAAATCAACAAGACCATCACCGCCGGCGAAGGCGGCGCCGTAGTCACTAACGATCCAGTCCTTTTCGAGCGCGCTTCGCGCTTCCACGACCTGGGCAACCTGCGAGCGCCGCACCAGAAAATGATCGGTGACCCGCAGATGGGAGCGTTCGCCGGCAATCAATATCGGATGAGTGAATTCACCGGCGGCGTCCTGCTGGCCCAGTTGCGCAAGCTCGATACGATCGTGGCTGACGTGCGCGCCAACGCCCGGCGGGTCTATGAGGGCATCCGCAATCTGGACGGCCTGCGGCTCCGCCACCTGCCCGACCCCGAAGGCGAGCTCGGCGCCGCCGTCTTCCTGGGCTTTGACAACAAAGCGAAGCGCGACCACTACCTGGCCGCCATGAAGGCGGAAAACGTCCCGGCCTCGCCCCCCGGCGGCTCGGCGATTCTCCCCATCCTGCCCCAAGTCGAGCGCAAGGTGACCATCCATCCGGCCTGGCCGTCGTTCACCTCCGAGCGCGGACGCTCCATCCGTTACGGCGCCGAGTGCTGCCCCCACACCCTCGACGTCCTCAACCGCTTCGCCGGAGTCTCGCTCGACCCCAAGTTCACCCCGCAGGATACGGCGGACATCGTGGCCGCGATCCGCAAGGTGTACCCGACGGTGGTCTAGCGGGCGGTCCGGGATGTGGGAATTTGAGCGCTCGGTGGAAGGCCGAGTCACCAGGGATTTTGCCTGGCGGTTCTGCATTGGTCTGAGCTGAGAGTGCGTTGCCTCGATACGATCTAGCTCGGAGGCGTCTTCGGCCTGCCGCGAAATCCCAAGATTATCAGGGTGAGAGCACCCAACCACAACAAGATCGACCCCAAACTCCGACCCAACGCCTCGGCGTCGGAAGCCGGCGGCGCCGTACGGACGGTCTGGTGGATGTTCAGGTAAGCGGCCAATATCATACTGCCAACGACAATTTTCCAGATGCTCTTATGTCGCTGCGTCAGTGCGGGTGGCCCTGCCGGAGCCGGCGGGGCATCGTCGGATGAGGCGCAAGTTGCCGTGCCTTGATTCTGTGGTTTATTTTCCTCGGGCACACGGTTCTCCTGGGAGTGCCCATTGTATCTCGTCCCGCCTTTGGCGCCAGCATCTTTCGGTCAGCTTCTTGCGGCCGCGGCGGAATTGACGATCTTCCGCCAGTTCGCGCCCTGCGAACGCGGGCGTACCACCTCGTCGCGCCAAATCTAGCTCTAGCGCGCGACCCCGGAAGGGCGGGCAGGGTGCCGCGCCGCGAAGCGGCGCCCCCCCGATTTTTGCCTTTTGCCTTGATTTTCGCCTTGCAAGCAGCGATCCACCTACCGCGCCCAAAGCCTCCGAAGCCGATACCCTTTCCGAGCCGCCAGCTCGCCCAAATTCAACAGCACCGCCAGCGCCAAAAGCCCAGGCCAAAGGTCCATGGTCGTCGATACCGCGCGCGTCCCCGCGTCGAAGGCCTCGCGGGGCGTGGGATTGAAGCGGCCGCCGGTTAGCTCGGCGATCTGGCGAAGCAGTTCGGGGTTGGAGCCGTATTGCGTCAGCTCCGTTTCCTCCCGATAGAGGCCCACTTCCGGAAACTTGTCCAGCTCCGTCGCCGGCCGGATCCGAAACAGGCCCTGGCGGCCTTCAATCGGCACGCGGCCCTCGTAGCTCGACGCGGTGATGCGCTTGAGCGGCACGGCCTTGCGAAAGCCCTCCGGCCCGAGCACGTAAAGGTCCGGTGGCGACGGCACCTCCACCCCGGGCTGGAAACGGTAATGCACCACGATCTCATTGTTGGCGCTGTTGAGCTCGGCGGTCGCTTCCGTCTCCGGCGCGCGGGGCAGCAGGTCGCGCAAAACATTGGTCCAAAAACGGTCGTAGCCCGGCCAGCCGATCCAGTTGGCCGCCCAGCGCGGCTTGGCGTCGGAGGCGAACACCACCGAGCGGCCCAGCCCGTATTGCCAGCGAGCCAGCAGCGGATCCTTCTCGTCTACCTGCAGAATTGTCTCCGCCTGGGGCTTCGAGAGGAATCGCAGGTAACCGAGCAGCGGTGGCGCTTTCGACATCCCTACGTCCTCCAGGATCTCGACATCGCGCAACACCGCCGGCCGCACCGGCTTTTCCACGGCCGAGGAGCCGGTATGCTCCATCACGTCCCGCAGCAGCAACTGCTCGAGATTGGAGAATTCGAGCAGGAAGTAGGACTTGCCCTTGGCCAGCGTCGCCACCTTCTCCAGATACGCCCGGTTCACGTCCTGCCCCAGGCCGACCGTCGAGATGGTCACCTGGTTGGCTGCCGCCTCGCGGGAAAGGGACATGCTGTCGCCCTCTTCCGAAATTCCGTCGGTCAGCAGGACGATGTGCTTGTAAACCGCCTTCGCGCGCGTGATCTGCCGGTAGGCTTCGTTGAGCGCCGGCGCAATCTGCGTCCCTCCGTCGGGCGTGATCCCGGAAATCAGCCTCTTGAGCAGCGTCAGGTTGTCCGCCTTGCGAATGGCAAAGGCCCACTGGAAGGAGTTGTCAAAAATCAAAACCCCCACCTGATCGATGGGCCTCAGGTTTTCGACCACCCCGATCGCCGCCATACGGGCCAGCTCCATCTTCTTGCCTTCCATCGACGATGACTTATCCACGATCAACACCACCACGTTGCCTTCCGGCGTTCGCGGCGGCGCCAGCTTGGCCGGCAGCATCTGCTCCACCGGGTCGTTATCCTGCTTGTGCTCGGCGTAAATGTTGCTTTCCCCGGCGATCAAGGCGAACCCTCCGCCCTCCCGCACATACTCCTCGACCTGCTTCTTCTGCTCGGCGCTCCAGGATTCCACGTCGTAGTTGACCACCAGCACCACCTGGAATTCCCGCAGCGACCGGGGCAGGGAACCCGACGACCCGGTCACTTCAAAGCGGGCGGCATCGAGCACCTGGTGCAGATTCCGCATCGCGTCGGAAGGCTCTCGGGAAATCAGCAGCAGCCGCGGCCGCCGCAGCGAAATTACGCGGTCAAAGCGCACCTGCCCCAGCTCCGGCGAGGAGACCACGCCGGTGAGCGGCGTGGCGCCGGCGGCGTCGACTTGCGCCCGCACTCTTAGCGTGTTTTTCCCCCCGGCCAGCTTCACGTCGGCGCGCCCGATCTGCTTGCCTTCGGCTGAGATCTCGACCGTGGCCGTCGCCGCCCGGGGGCTCGAAACCACAGCTTCGATGTGAAACTTCTCGCCGCTGAAGGCCTGGGCGGGCAGCGCGACCGATTCGAGCTGCAACACGGGTTGCCGCATCCCGTCGAGCGCGTAGGTGTCCACCGGGATGCCGAGCAGGCGAGCCTGGTAGATCGCCCGCTCCACGCTCCCCAGCGTCTCCTGCCCGTCGGAGACCAGCAGCACCCGAGGCACGCGGCCCTCCGGCAGGCGGCCGATGGCGTTGCGGATGGCGGCCTCGAGGTTGGTGGCGCGGCCTTCGGTGCGCAGCTCGAGACGCGCGTCGTTCTCGCCGGGCTTCAGCCCCCGGGTATCGCCCGCAAACGGCATCACCAGCAGATCGTGGCGTCCCCGCTCGGCGCGGAGGCTCGATACCAGCTCGGATTCTTTCTTGAGATCCCCCGGCGGAATGCTCGCCGAGGCGTCGGCCAACAGCGCCAGCGCTACTTTGCGCTCGAAGACAAGCAGCTTCGGCTCGGCCAGCGCCGCCAC
>JBGOUJ010000113.1:0-15451 GCA_041477005.1 Terriglobia bacterium
AGCAGGCCCACCGGGTTGGTGAGCCAGCCGGGCGGAAAGGGCGAGAAATCGTCGTGGAACAAGTCGGCGCCCTGCCCGGCGGGGGCCAGCAGGGCGGTCAGCAGAATGGAAAAACCAATCGCTCTCGAAATCAGGTAGTGCATCATTTGAACCCCCTCGCACACTGCTAGGGAAGGCGCTGCTGGAGAACGCCGCTGGGCTTGTTGACCACCTCCCGTTCCCTAGCGAGGAGGTCCCGCATAACGCTCGCGCAAGGCGAGGAACTCCAGAGCCTGCCGGTGGTAAGGGTTGAACTCCGGATCGGGAATGCCGTTGGGCGGCACCGCCGGCGTCCCGTAGCCCGTTTGAAACATGTTGTGATGGTAGTTCACATAGGCGCCGAGCTGCCAGACCTGGTACATCTGCACGATCTGGTCAGAAGGGTAAGTCACCTCGCGAGGTCCGCCGAAGTTGGGCGTCCCGTTGCGCGCCGGCTCATCGTCCACCACCGGCTTGCGGTAGCGCTTGAGCAGATAGGCGATCTCCCGCGGAGCGATCTCCCAGTGCTTGCCGCCGCTCTGCCGCGTGGCGTGGGGAGTCAGGTAGTCGAGAGCTTCGTTCTTGCGGTCGCCCAGCGCGCCGGCTCCGCCCGGCGAGCTCGTCACCAGCCGCCGGGGATCGACGGTTTTGATCGTTTTGAGATGCTCCAGCGTGCGCTCGGAAAACTCGTTCCAGATCTGGAAGGCCACGTTGCGGTGCGGCAGCAGCTCACGCGAGAGCGCCGCGAGCGCCCGCTCCGATTCCTGGGGCCCGAGCCGGACGTTGTCGTGCCAGCTTTCCTGCGCAAACAGCGTCAGCTCGATCACTATGCCCAAAGCATCAGCGTCGGCGATGATTTCTTTGAGCTTGGCGACATTGGCCTGCCGCAATTGGCCGTCGGGAAAATAGAGCGTACAGTCGGAGCAGGTATCGGCATAGCCCCGCCGGCTGTCCCACGGCGCCCAGATCCGCAGCACGTTAATGCCGTAGCGGCGGAACTTCTCCATCCACTGCCGGCGGGCGGCGGAGCTCTGGTTGAAGGCCTGGTTGTAAACGGCGTTAAAGAAAGTGATGCCGGTGTAGGGGAACGGCGCCCCGTCCAGCCGGAAGGCCGTGCCGGAGATCGTGATCTCGCGCGCCCTCACGGGCCCGCCGAAACATGCGATCAGGGCAAGCGCAAGTAGTGGTTTCATACTGCCCAAGATCATATCCAAAAAGCGGGAACTTTCCTGCCCCGATTTCGTAGACTCCGGGCATGAGCCAAATCCGACAGCTCTTCTGCCAGGCCCTGACGCTGGGCGCTTTCCACCTTTGTCTTGCTGTCGAGCCGGAGGTGAAGGAGGTCCGCCAGACCGTCCCGCTCGCCCGCGACGGCCAGCTCTCCATCGACACCTACAAAGGCAGCATCACGATCCGAAGCTGGGACAACGCCCAGGTGGAGATCTACGCCCGCATCGAGCCCGACGGCCCCGGAATCGACTGGAAGCAGAAGGTGCAGGACACCGAGATCCGCATCGACGCTTCGGCCGACTCGGTTCGCATCAAGTCGGACTACGAGAAGATCCAGCAGGCCGGCTTCCACCTCGGGGGCTTTCTCGGCCGCGAAGATGGCAACCTGCCGCTGGTCGCCTACACCATCAAACTGCCCCGCACCGCCCGTCTTCGCATCAAGGATTACAAATCCAAGACCGATGTCGCCGGCCTGCGATCCGACCTGGACATCGACACCTACAAAGGCACGGTCGCCATCTCCGGCCTCGATGGTTCTTTGGCCCTCAAGACTTACAAGGGAGACGTCCGCGTGCAATTCACCAACCTGGCGCGCCGCAGCCACTTTGATACCTACAAGGGCGAAATCGAGCTCGTGCTGCCCAAAGACAAAGGCTTCGACCTCGAGTCCGACGTTGGTCGCAGGGGCACTTTCGACTCCAGCTTCGACCTCAACTTCCGCTCGGGCGGCAAGCGATTTCGCGGCTCTGTCAACGGCGGCGGCCCGCCGATCCATCTGAACACTTACAAGGGCGCCTTCCGCCTGCGGAAAGCGTGATTCCCACCGATCCGGAAGTGCCGTAGGATAGGCACCGTACTACTCATCCTGTCCGCCACGCTGCAGGCCGAAAAAAACCCTTCTCACCGCAGAGACGCAGAGCACGCAGAGGCTTAATACGAAGGTCGTTCTCAGCGCGCTCGGCGTCTCCGCGGTGAATCGAATCGGTTTTTCAGCAGTCTGCCAGGGCACTCGCGGCGAAATCGCCGGGCTGCTTGGCCTGTCGCATGGCCGCCAAGGGGGTGAAGATGTATTCGGCATATGTTGCTGTTTTCGGCGGCGCGCACTAAAATTGCAGAAGGCTGGTTTTCTTTACCTACCTGATGATCATCCCTTGGCCGGTAGGCAGCGAGAGAACTTCGGTCCCCAGGCGCTGGGCAGCCGCGTCGATGGAGTGCGTCTGGCAATCGTGGCCGAAGTAGGCGTAATCATCGAGCAGGACGATGGCGCCGCACGAGAGGCGGTCCCAGAAAAACTCCAGCGCCGCCCGTTCGGGATAGGCGCAGTTCAGGTCGATGTGGAGGAAGGCCACGTTGCCGACGTCGAGCGCCGGCAACGCCTCCGGCACCGCACCCTGCACGACGACGATGTTGGGCCATTCGGAGTAGTTGGCACGGACCTGCTCAGGGTCCGTCACGTAGGCTCCAGCAGCGAGCGCATCCTCAGCCACCTTAAGCCGGCCTCGATCGACCTCTTCCGGGGAATACTGCCCGAGGACGGGGCCGTCGAAGGTGTCGATGAGGTAGAAGCGCCTGTCCACGGTCCGCCAGTTTAGTCGATGCATAATGGCGGAACTGATGAACCCGGCGTTCACACCGCATTCCACGAAGTTCCCCGGCACGCGAGTCGCGGTTGTTGCGGCCCAAAGGGCTACGTGGACACGCCACTCGAATTGCGGATCGACGCCATGGCTGGCCTTCACGCCGCGCGCGTAGGCTGCTTGGAATGCCGGATCGTCGCGGAAATGATCGTTGTGGAAAGTGAAAAGGCCATCGTGCGCGTAACCGTTGCGTGTGTTGACCAAGGCAAATCCTGCGAGGCCGAGCAATTTCCTGACCAAATGTTTCACCATGCCGGACACCCCCTTGTAATCATACAAACGTCGGGCCCCAAACAGGCGTCAGAGTGGATAGATCCTTTGAAGTCGGCCTGCCGGGAGCTGCGATCGTCAACCCGTAAAGCGGCTCAAGAACCGGTTGCGACCACTAGAGAGAGCAAGTCGGTGCGGGCCTTATCGGCGTTAATCTGCGTTCACCTGCGGTTCCATCCTTGGGGCGAACTCGCTGTGCTTCCTGCCGAACAGGAAGTAGATCGCCAGGCCGATGCCCAGCCATACGAAGAAGCGGACCCAGGTTTCGAGGGGGAGGCTGAGCATCAAGATGAGGCAGGAGGCGATGGAGACGAGCGGCAACAGCGGGACCCAGGGGACGCGGAAGGTGCGGCGGCGCTCGGGTTGGCGGCGGCGAAGGAGGATCACGCCGGCGGAGACCACCACGAAAGCGAACAGCGTGCCGATGTTAGTGAGATCGGCGAAGGTGCCGATGTCCCAGATGCCGGCGGGCAGGCCGGCGGCCAGGCCGGCGATCCAGGTGCTGATGTGCGGCGTGCGGTAGCGCGGGTGCAGCCGGGAGAAGATCGGCGGGAGCAGGCCGTCGCGCGACATGGCGAACCAGATGCGCGTCTGCCCGTATTGAAAGACCAGCAGAACCGAGAGCATGCCGGCGATGGCGCCGATGCCGACGCACTGGCGCACGCGCTCCAGGCCGAGGCTTTTCAGCGCGTCGGTGACCGGGGCGGCGCTGTTGAGGGTTCGCCAGTCGACGATGCCGGTCAAGACCAGCGACACGGCGACATAGAGAATGGAGCAGAGGATCAGCGTCGCCAGGATGCCGATGGGCATGTCGCGCTGCGGGTGGCGGCACTCTTCGGCGGCGGTCGAGATCGAGTCGAAGCCGATATAGCTGAAAAACACGATGGCGGCGCCGGTCAGCACGCCCTGAAAGCCGTTGGGCAGAAACGGATGCCAGTGCTCGGTGCGGACGGAGCGGGCGGCGCCGAAGACGAAGATCAGAATGGCCGTGACCTTTACGCCGACCATGATGGTGTTGACCCCGGCGCTTTCCTTGACGCCCCGCACGAGCAGCAGCGTCAGCAGCATCAGGATCAGCAGGGCGGGGAGGTTGAACCAACTGCCGGTGTAGGCGCCGCCGACGATGGGCGGGCTGCTCAGCTTGGCGGGCAGGGAAACGCCGAAGACGCTTTGGAGCAGGTCGTTGAAGTAGGCGGAAAAGCCCACGGCCACGGCGGTGTTGCCGACGGCGTATTCCAGGATCAGGTCCCAGCCGATGATCCAGGCGAAGATCTCGCCGAGTGTGGCGTAGGCATAGGTGTAGGCGCTGCCGGCGATGGGGATCATCGAGGCCAGCTCGGCGTAGCAGAGGGCGGCGAAGGCGCAGGCGATGGCGGAGAGCACGTAGGAGAGGGCGATGCCCGGCCCGGCGCCGGGGCGGCCGGCGATGGAAAGGGCAGCGCGGCCGTGCAACAGCAGGTCGAGCAACGGCGCCTGCAGGATCGAGGGCGTTGCCACGGGCTGGCCGGCGGCGGCGGTTCCGGTGAGAATGAAGATGCCGGTGCCGATCACGGCGCCCACGCCGAGCGCCGTCAGGCTCCAGGGACCGAGGGTGCGGCGCAGGCGCCGCTCCGGCTGGTCGGCTTGCTCACACAGCCGGTCGATGCTCTTGGTCCGGAGCAATTGCGACTGCGACAAGGTGGCCTACCGTTTCCGCTGGCCGGCTGACTGCCTGCGAATCGCGCGTTTGCCCGAGCCGCGCGGGACGGTCCGGCGGGGCTTCGGCGCCGCTTTCTTACGGGCGGCGCGCTTCTGTTTCTTGCGTTCGGTTTTGTCTTTGATGTTCGTCGTGTTCAAGGGTCGGTTCACTCCTGCCGCAGTGTAGCGTATTTTTGTATCAACTTCTTGACTCCGTAGTGGGGAAAGCTCACGGTGATCTTCGCATCCTCCCCTTCGCCCTCCCGGCGCAGAACGGTGCCGCTGCCGTACTTGGGATGGTGCACGCGGGCGCCGGCCCGGAAGCCGCGGGAGGAGCCTCCGGACGGTCCGGCCGGGACGAGCTGCGAGGCGGGGCCGGCCGAGTGAGCACACGCCGGCGGGACGGGCCGATTGGACCCGGGGGCCACGGGCCGAGGGGACGCGGGGCCGGCCGGGTCAGCGGACGCTGGCGCCACGAGCCGGCTGGCCGCAGGCGCGACTGGCCGAGCGAAGCCAGGCGCCACGGGCCCAGTGCGCGCGGGCGCGACGGAAGGAGAGGCTGCTGCGGCGACCGGGCCACGCGCCGCCGGTTGGCCGCTTGGCTTTGGCGGCTTTATTCCTCGAGAGGAGAAAAATTCGGCGATATTTTCTACCGAATTATAAGTCTTTCCGGTATACGTGCTGCGGCGGGCCATCTCGCGGACCAGGTAGCGCTCCGCTTCGAGATCGAGACCCGAGCGCACATCCCCGGGGAAATCAGGCTCCGGGGAAAGATCCTGCACGAGCTGGGCGGGGATCTCTTCCAAGAAACGAGAGGGAATGCCGGCTTCGAGCTCTCCGCCGCCGAAGCGGCGGCGATAGCGGGCGCGCGTAAGCACGAGCTGCTTCCGGGCGCGGGTCAGGCCCACGTAGCAGAGGCGGCGCTCCTCTTCGATCCCCTTTGCCGTGTCGCTCGAACGGCTGTGCGGGAAGACGGCTTCTTCCATGCCGGCCATCAGGACCAGGGAAAACTCCAGGCCCTTGGCGCTGTGGAGAGTCAGAAGGGTGGTCTGGGCGGCCAGGTCGAGATCATCGGTGTCGGCGATCAGGGCGGCGTGATCGAGGAATTCGTGGATGGTTTCGCCGCGCTCGGCGGCGTCGGTGGCGGCATTGATGAGCTCGTCGATGTTCTCGAGGCGGTTGTGGCTCTCGACCGTATCTTCGAGCTCGAGCATGCGCTGGTAGCCGGTCCGCTCCTTGAGCCAGACGAGCAGGTCGTTGAGCCGCTCCTGGCCCAGGCGCGGGCGCAGCTCGTCCATCAAATTGCGGAAAGCCGCCAGGGCGGCGTGGGCGCGGGGGGCGAGAGCGCCGGTCGAGAGCAGGTCCACGATCGCGTCCCACAGCGACAACCGGTGCTCCACAGCGTGGCGCTCGAGCTGGTCGATGGTCGATTTGCCGATCCCGCGCGCGGGCGTGTTGATGATCCGCAGCAGGCTGACGGAATCCTGCGACGAGATACCCGCCTTCAAATACGCCAGCAGATCCTTGACTTCCGCGCGCTGGTAGAAGCTCAAGCCACCAACCAGTACATAGCGGAGGCCGTAGCGGCGCAGCGCTTCCTCGATCTGGCGGGACTGGAAGTTGGTGCGATAGAGCACGGCCACGCGGTCGGCGGGGTTTTCGCGGAGGTATCTCGCGATGTAGTCGGCGATGAAGAGCGCTTCGCTTTCCGCGTCCATGCCGGTGTAGAACAGGATCGGGGCGCCGGCGCCGGACTCGGTCCACAGCGTCTTGCCCTTGCGCTCCGTGTTGTGGGCCACGACGTGGCCGGCGGCGTCGAGGATGTTCTTGGTCGAGCGGTAGTTTTGCTCCAGGCGAATGAGCGTGGAGCCGGGGTAGTCGCGCTCGAAATCGAGGATGTTGCGGATGTCGGCCCCGCGCCAGCCGTAGATGGACTGATCCTCGTCGCCGACCACGCAGAGGTTGCGGCGCGGCTCGGCGAGCAGGCGGACCAACTCGTATTGCGGGCGATTGGTGTCCTGGTATTCGTCGACCATCACGTAATGGTAGCGATCGACTACGCGGCGGCGGGCTTCTTCGTCGTGGCGGAGCAGGCGCACGGTTTCGAGCAGCAGGTCGTCGAAATCCAGGGCGTTGGCGGTGCGGAGGGCGCCTTCATAGTGCTCGTAGATAACGGCGACCTTCTCCGCCTGCGGATTGTTGGACTCTTGAAAGAATTCCTGCGGGCCGACGCGGTGGCTCTTGGCGTGGCTGATGCGGCCCAGAACGCCACGGTAGGGCATGAACTTCTCGTCCAGGCCGAGCTGCTTGTAGACGGCCTTGACCACCGCAAGCTGGTCGGCCTCGTCGTAGATGGAGAAGCGAGTGGTGAAGCCGGGCCGGAGTTGCGCCAGCGAAGCGCCCTCGCGGCGCAACAGGCGAACCGAGAGGGAGTGGAACGTCGAGACGAGCGGGACCGCGGGCGCGCCGGGGTCGAGCATCGCAACGACCCGCTCCCGCATTTCCTCGGCCGCCTTGTTGGTAAAGGTCACCGCCAGGATGTTGCCCGGGAAAATGCCGTTGTGGCGGATCAGGTAAGCGATGCGGTAGGTGATGACGCGGGTCTTGCCGCTGCCGGCGCCGGCCAGGATCAGCAGCGGGCCTTTGGTGTGCTCGACGGCCTCGCGTTGCCGAGGATTGAGTTGTTTCAGGAACTCCATTTTGGGGGAGAATGGAATCCTATTCTAGCATGGGAGAATCCGCGCCGCGGGCGTCGCTCCCCAAGGACCCCAAGCAGAGGGGCATCTTTCTAGCGCCGGGCGCCGAGGGCGAATGCTGCGCCGCGCAGCGGCGCATCCTTGATTTTTGCCTTTTGCCTTTTGCAGTTTGCCTTTTGCCTTGCGTTCGCTTTTCCCTGTTGATTCTGTCTCTTGTCTGGGCGCCTCTAGCCGCATGGCCCCTCACGGAACAGGCGCCGAGGCCTGCCCGACCTTAACAGACACCGGGTTCTGAATGCGGTGAGCCAGGCGGCCGATCTCCTTTTCCCAATTCGTGATGGTTGGCGCCACTGGGAACTGCCTGCCTCGGCGCCAGTCGCCCACCACATAAAAGAGCATCTCTTGTCCGGGGCCTGTCCGAAGCTTCACTCTCCGCTCGAGTTCGCCGTCGCTGAACCCGGCCAACGCCGTCTGCGGAAAGATCGCCGCCATCCCGATTTCCTGCACCGCGGCATTCTGGCGTCCCCAGGACCCGAAATAGCCGCCCTGGCTGCTGAAGAAAAAGGCGTCATGGGGCATCCTGGTGAATCCCGGGCCAAAGATCACCTCGGGCACTTGCTTCCTCGGGACAACTTTGATTCGCTCCTCCGAGTACTGGCTATCCGCATAGATCGAGCACAGCAACTTCACGTCGTATCCGTTTCGGTCAGTCTTGATTCCGTTCAAGTTCATCGCCACGGTCGATCGCACCGGACCCTCCGCCACCACTTTCCGCTCGATCTTGATATCTCCCCGGCCCGCCGGATTCATGGCCGGGACTACGCGGTCTCCTTCCCAGATATTGATGCCGCCGATTCCCGAGGTCTTGCCGGCATCCAGCACGTCCATCCCCCAGTCCAGCTCCTTGTGATAGCTCTCCGTGCCGCCAAAGCTCTTCATCACCAGCTCTTCTTTCTTTTTTCCGAAAAAGTCCATCTGGCCGTAGTAAAAGCGGTAGGCGATCTTGCCGGATTCCCAGCCGATGTTCGCTTTCACCGGCAGCCAATCGCGGTGCGTGGCTGTTTTCCGCTCATAGTGGTTCTCTCTTTCTCCGGCCGGTGAGTAGTAAATGAAACAACTAAGGGTCTGGCGGGGCCGCAGGTCCACCTGAAACACGACTTCATCGGGCCTGCCGTCCCCGTCCAGGTCGTCGGCCTGGCTGGGTACCTCTTTGTGCGCGACCAGCCTCGGCTCTTCCACCACTACGAAGTTCCGCGGGTTGAAATCCGGCACGGTCCGCCGGATCTGGGACACCTTCAGAACAACCGGTTCCTTCAGACGCCAGCCGGCATCCGGATTCACAATCTCGACCGGAAAGCGGCTGGAGAAGCCGCCGTACCACTCCGCTCGCGGGCCCCGGAAGGCCTCTGGAAAACGCTCCTGGAGTATCTTGACCAGTTGCGCATAATCTCCCCGGTTGTAAGTTTGCTCAACCAGTGGGGAGGCGTTTCCCAGAACTCCGATTAACCGGAAGAAGTATCGCTCGCGAATCAAATCCTGATAATACCGGGTCCCTTCGCGGCTATTGCGGATCTTGAGCCCGATGCCCGCTTCCTTGCGGTAGTTGATGAGATCATGGACATAATAGGACTCGATGGGATCCTCTTCGAACCGATCCAGCTTCGAGCGGAGCACCTTCTTGATGGCATCGATTGCCGCCTGGTTCTCGCCGAGGCTCTGATCCAGAACCCGATTGTAGAAATCACTCAGATAGTGATAATCGAGCGGTAATACTTGCGCCTTGGCATCCGATACACGAAAAGAACGCTCGAACTTACCATCACCGTCTTCGTCTATTTCCAGGGTGTCTATAAAGCCGTCGTGATCGGTGTCGCGATAGCGGATTTCCATGTCCACTTTACCATCGTAGTTATAATCCACCTTCAGCGCAGCTTCGTCGGCGCCCAGCAGGTGGATGCGGCGGTCAATGGAGGAGTAGTAGGGCTTCATCTTCCCGCTGTTATCGGAATCCAGCTCATACCTCTTGTTGTAGGGGCCGCAGGGGGGACCCCCAACCTGGGGGAAATCCCCGAAGGCGCTGTTGATGACTCCTTCCCACCGCTCGTGAGGATCACCGCGCGGGCTGACGTCGACGTTGTTATCGTTCTCGTCCCAGGTCAGCAGCACCTTCGTCCAGGGCGCATTCTCACCGAATCGGCGGGCATGGCGCCAGGAGAGCAGCGGTGCAGTCGGGCCTCCTCGCAACTGAACCACCTCGGTCAGGTCCTCCGGGACGGTCACCGCGTTGTTGCGCGGAGCTACGCAGGAGAACGAGAAATTGTAGTCGTGCGCGTTGTCGCCCGCGGTGTCGTTGTCGATATCGAAGCTATAGCGCATGGACTCCATCTTGTCGCCGGCGCCTGAAAACCGGATGGTCACTTCGGCCAGATCGTCGCCATCTTCGTCGTAGAAGGCGAAGGGATTCTCGAAGCTGGGGATCCAGCGGGAGTGCTCTTCGTCGTAGGCAAAGCTGGAGAAGATCTCATCGCCGCCGAAGTGGCTGTGGAACTGGCACTCCGGCTGCTGATACCGGTAGTTGATGGTGTACCAAAGCTGGTTATCGTCGCCGACGTCCCGCGACCACCACACCCGCACGGCGTCCCGGCCCATGATGCGGTCGTTGGGCGAGTAGGAGTAAATGGCCATTTCATCCACGTCGTTGTCGTGGTCCAAATCCCGGTACTCGACCACTACGTCTACCGAGCCGTCGGCGTTCCAATCGACCACATAGAGGTCGCTGTCCAGGTCGCCGTCACCGTCCTTATCCATGTCACCGTCCTGATCGATCACCTTGACCAGGATGGGCCGGAACGCGGCCTCGTGCTTGGGGTCGTTATCGATGTAGTAGATGGTGTCGATTTTGCCGTCCCCGTCGGTGTCCAACTTCAGGCGCTCGCCCGGCGGCATGGCCTTCACCCGCGCGACACCCTCCGGATCGAGGGTAATCGCTTTCCTGCCGAACAGCTTGATATACAGCTCTTCCCGCTTCTTGAGCTGTTCCGGAGAAAGCTGCGAGGGCTTTTGCAGAAACTGGGGCAGCGGCGCTCCAAGAGACCGGGGCGGCCGGTGTGGACCCAGACAACAGAATCCCGCTACGAGAAGTAAGATCACTACGGGCGGTACGGCCCTGCCGCTCACCATGCGACTGTCAATCCCTCCCCGCGATAGGCCCTGGGAAGCCCAGCCTGCGCGATATCTCCTCGGACGCCGCCAGCAGCGGTAGGCAGTTCATCACTTCAGCACGAAGCCCGCGTCCACCCAATTGGCCAGGTCGAGCGGACTGGGACTGCCGGCGTCCGTGACGACCAGGTTAATGAGCCGGCTGCGCTCGGGGATCTTCACCTCGAACCGCCACGGTTCCTGGGAAAGCCGCATAATAGGGCTTTCGGACGCCAGATTGCCGTCGATGTACACCTGAAACTGCACACTAGGGTATGTCGCCAGAAATCGCGCCTTAGGATGCTGTCGGAATGGCTCGTCGTCAACGCCCGCCCGTGCTACAAACCGGTCATAGCCTGGTTGAATCTCGTAGAGAAGGTTCGCCGGAGCGCGCATGCCCATGCCCTTGCTATAGGTCGAGTCGCGGATGCTAAGCGGTCCGCCGGTGAATGCCTGGTTGGTCTTCACCTCCCATATCCAAGCCGGCCTCGCAGGCATCACCGGTTTGATCTGATCGAGGTAAACGTCCGGTTTCGGCGGCAAAGATCCGAGGTGAACGAAATAGCCCTCGCTGGTAATGGTCACGCGGCGCCCGTTTTGGAAGGCTGCGGTACGGAGCTGTGTCGTTTTCTTCACGTCCAGCGGCTTTGTATAAAGCGGCGACGCGGGACCAGGCTCGACCCCATCGAGCGTGTAATGGATTGCGACACCCTTCTGCTGGGGCGTGGTCAGGGTGACCTTCACCGAATCGGTAAACAGGTACGGCCATTCCTTGGTTCCCCAAGGTGTGACACGGACCATTTCCACAATCCACTTATCGTTCCAAGCCCCTGCTTTTCTCATTTCCTCGGCGATATTAATGGTGGGAACGCCGGATCGTTCGACATCGGCTATATCCTTCTCGGTGCCGAGGTCGGGCGTAAAGCCGTGATCCGGATCGTAGGAGGTTTCGGCGTCGGTCAAGTCGCGCGCCAGGATGCACTGCAATCCAGCAGAGGTCATGGGCCTTATCCCTTCCGGCTTATTCATTATGCAGAGATTTGTGTTAACGCCCATGTAAATCAGGCGCGTGAGGCCCCGTTGTTTGTAGATCGAATACAACTCCTCCGGGTCACCGGCTATCCAATCGCCGGCGGCGATCAGCAAGTTCGGATCCATCGCGTCCCAGCCATAGTGAATGTGACATACAATGCCCGGTCCACACATACACTGGCCCGGCCGTTGCGTGGGAACGGTGAATGGGCAGGAGTAATCTCTGATATGTGGCAGCGCGTAGCGGGGCAGCGCGATTGCCCGCTCGCGTTGCGGCGTGCCGCCGTAATGGCTGGCCACGTCCGTGGGCGCCCACATGATCTGCATGCCAAGACGCCGTGCCCCCTCGAGGACCTTATTCATCCGTGGCACCAGGGCGGCGCAGCGCTGCGCGTTGGTCATGCAATCGTTGGTATTCCACATGTCGATGATGACGACGCCGATCTTTGCCGGGTCGATTTGTTCCTTCGTCACGAGGATCCGGCCGGTTTCGCGGTCCCGTGTTTGAAGGCTCAAGTCGATTGCGGGGCCGGCGGCTCCGGCCAGGGGGATACAGGTCATCATCGGGAGAAGTACACACGCGATTCTCAGCGCCAGATGGCGCATTAGGCCGGCCCCCGGCAGCACACGACATGTCAGATTTTGATTCATGTTTGCCCGATTTTCATATTTCCGAAGTACTTTAGCAAATTGGCATCTAGGATGTGTCTTCTTGATAGTGCAAGCTTTGGTCCGTCGGACGGGCTCTTGGCGGGGCCTGTCGCCGATGCAGAGGTTTCTCCTGGCAGGAGGAGGGAGTGGCAGGTTGTATGATCGCGGATTTCCATTTTGGCGTCCCGGATGCCCACAGTATACACCCACCCGCCTCGGCGGCGGCCAGATTCCTCCGTCCCGCGTCGTTTCAGCAGTGGCCGTAACCCTTCCGGGGCAGAGTCAACCGGGAGCTGACCCGGTTCCCTGGAACTTCGCGGACGCCTTTCACCGGAAGTGCTCAAATCCGCGTGCTAGGTCGGAAGCCAGTTGCACCGCGTCGAAGGGCGCCCCCCAAGCTACGGCTGCGCTGGGGGGTGATGGTGCGCCCCGGGGTGCGGGCCTCTCAAGGGCGCTGCTCCAATGCCGAGCCACTCTGGCGTATTGCGCGGCTTTGGGGCATCCGCTTCGCCCGGAGATCCTGCTCCCGTCTCTGACGCTCCAATCCGTGGCCCGGGCATAAGACGGGGCCGCTCTTCACTGACTCACCGAAGCGCCGACCATTCTTAGTCTTGCACCCGCGCCCAGGCTGTGCGCAAGGCGGCCGGTTGTCTGATCGAAACCGCGCGAAAGGCGCTTGCCGGCGCGCACCAACAGCCCTTCCAGTCTCTTGCAGATCCTCCGTCCCACGTGCCGGCAGATGGCAGGCCCACCCGGCGTGACATTTTCAGTACAATGAGGAGCGTGATTCATCAGGAGGAATTCACATGCCGATGCAAGTCTGTATGGGAGCGATGATGCAGTGCAGTTTTGGGGTGGCTCCAAGTTCGCTGGTGGTTCTGCCAACGAACAGGGTCCTGACGGATCAGGTCCCCGACGCGAACATCATGGACCACATTCCGTTGGTGAATATCATGCCCTTCGGCATGTGCATGTCGCCAGCGAATCCGATGGTGGTGGCGGCCACGGCGGCGGCGCTGGGAGTTTTCACCCCCATGCCCTGCATCCCGAACACGCCCGCACCCTGGGTGGCGGGTGCGCCGACGGTCTTGCTGGGCAATTTCCCGACGCTCGATAACGTTTCGACGCTGATGTGCATGTGGGGCGGCGTGATTCAGTTCACCACGCCGGGAGAGTTCACGGTGAACGTGCCATAGCCGGCGGTTTGAGGTTCCCAGAATCAAACCCCCATTTGATGTCACCCTCGCCACCAAGGAATGCCCGCCCGATACGGCGGGTGGTTGCGCAGATCAAAAGCTCTCCTATGGAATCGCAACGGACGACGCCTTTCTCGTGGGCCGCTTCGAGCGCTTCGGCGATCTGGCCGGCGACGCTGCGGGCGACCTTGAGAACAAGAACAGGAGATCTCTGCGACTCGGCGTCCCCTGCGGTGAATGCGGGTCTACAATCAACGGCTGAGACGCGGAGGAACTTTATGAAATCACCGAGGCGATCAGCCGCTTCGAGCAAGGCCAGAAGGTCTACGCGAAGATGGCCGCAAGTTAATTACCAGAGGAACTTCAAGCTCATCTGCCCGATACGAGGATCTCTGGCGCTGGTGACGTAGCCAAAAAGGCTACTGTTGAAATTCCCGTTCGGGTTGTTGAACTGCGCGTGGTTGAAGACGTTGAAAAACTCGGCGCGGAATTGAAGCGACATGCTTTCCCGCAGCCTTGTCGTCTTATGGAGCGCAAAGTCCCAGTTGTTGAATCCCGGCCCATGGAAAAAGCGGCGGTTCGCGTTTCCAAAGCCTCCCAAAGGGCCCGAACGGAAGCCCCCTTTTGAGAAGTACTGGTTGGGAAAGCTGGGTCCGGGTAGCCGGGCGTCTTGAATCTGAAGGGGACCCACGAAATCGGGCACATCGGGCGCGGTGCCAACCAACGAGCGGTCCCCGCTCTGGCTCAGCGTCACCGGGAAGCCCGTGGCAAACCGCGTTATGCCATTCACGCTCCAGCCCTGGGTCAGGACTTTGGGGAGCAGTCCGAGCGGCTTGTCCAGAGGCAGCATGTAGCTGTAACTCACCACGAAGTTGTGCGTCACGTCGAAGTTGGAAAGCCCCCGGCTCAAGCGGGTGTTGCTGAAATTGACTCGCTCGTTGTAGGAAGAGGCATTGTCGATCCCTTTGGAGAAAGTGTATGCGGCGAGGAAGGTGAAATTAGCCGCTCTTCGTTCGAGACTCGCCTGAAACGAGTTGTAATTGGAGTTTCCAAACGTTGCGTTGTACCCGTTGCTCCCAAAATTAAAACCCAGAGGGGCGCGGGTTCCAAAAACTTTGCTGCCGTCAGGCCGCGTGTAGATTCCAAGCTCCCCCGACGGCCCGCACTCCGGCGTCCCCGGCATGACGCCGGATCCCCGCAGGCTCAAGCAGAGACTGGGATTGCCGGGGTTCGACTCATAAGTGGAAAGAAGCTTATGTCCCTGCGTTCCGACATAAGCCACGGTCATGACCACGGAAGAGCTGAGCGCGCGTTGGATCGTCAAGTTGTAGTGCTCGGCATAAGGCTGCCGATTGGTGATGGAAAATCCGGGCGAACCCTGGATCGGCAGAAAGACGGAATAATCCAGCGTTTTGTTGGCGGGATCGCCCGGCGTGGGAAATCTGAACGGAAACCGCTGGGTTTGCGAGCTGCCGTCCGAGCGGGTGCGGAACGGCTCCTCGAAGAGTGGCGGCACGATGCTGGGCCAGTAAAGGCCGTAAGGCGCATCGCCCACTTCGTTGAAGAGGGTGAGATCCTCGATGGCTGTGTAATAGATCCCAAAGGCCGCGCGGATGCTGGTTTTTCCGGGGCCGCCCAGAATCTTGCCCAGCACGCCGCTTGAAAAATTGGGCGAATAGGCGATGCCGAACCGCGGTCCCAGGTTGTTGTAGTCGGTCGGCGCAAGGGTCTTGGGGATTCCCGGATCGCCTGGAACCACCCACCCTTTCGGGGCGGTGGGGAAAACGGTGGACTGCAAACCGGGGACGATGGTCTCGATTTTGTCCTGGGTGTCGTACCAGGGCAT
>JBGOUJ010000114.1:0-15390 GCA_041477005.1 Terriglobia bacterium
GGCGCCAACGCCTTGCGAGAGCATGAGGAGGAACATCGCCGGGAGATCGAGCAAGATGCGGAAAATCCTTGATGCCTGGGCGGTGCTCGCTTGGCTTCATGATGAGTGGCCGGCGGCGGGAAAGGTTCAGGAGCTGGTAGAGGGCGCCGAAGGTGGGGCGACGCAACTGAGCATGAGAATGATCGACGTCGGGGAGGTGTATTACCGCCTGGCAAGGAAGCTGGGCTCCCAAGAGGCAAAAGCTTTCCTTCGGGAGTTGAAGGGCATACCGGTGAAAACACTTCCTGTGCCGAAGGGGCTGGTGATCGAGGCGGCGCAACTGAAGAGTCAGCACCCCATTTCCTATGCGGATGCTTTCGCCGTTGCCACAGCGATCCGGGAGAAGGCGCCCCTGGTGAGCGGGGACCCGGAACTGCAAGCCTTCAGCGGAAGCGGGCTCGTTGAAATTGAGTGGGTCGGCCCATAGCGGGCCGCTGCGCCGAATGGAGCGTGGTCGGATTGAGCGCGATCGGACTGAGCAACGGCTGGGCCCGCAACCAGTGCAAGCCGCGCCCTCAAGAACTCTCGCCGGCCTCCCCGAGCGACCTCAGCCGCCGGCGTATTCGTGCATCCGAGGCAGGGCGGCTGACTCCACGTTGCGCTTCCAGTCTTCGAGCAGTGGTCCCTTGATGCGGCTCGCGCGGTCCCGCAGCCCGGCCATCTGCTGACCGCTGAGCGGCTTGAACTGTTGTGCGATTCGCACGTCGTCTTCGAGCTGCCCGATCGTCGTGCAGCCGATCGCTGTACAGTGAATCGGCAGGCTCAGGACGTAGCTCAGGCACTCCCGGGCGCTCAGGGATTGCAACAGCTTGGCGTTGGCGAAATTCTTCATCCCCTGAATGCCCATCCCCCGCTCGACCGCTACCGGCAGCACCAGGTTTTCAAAGCTCAGGTAGCTGGGGTCGGCGGCGTGCAACGGCATCAGGATCGTGTCGTACTTGGTGTAGGCCTTCAGCATTTCGAGGTGGACGTACGGATCGTGATGGCCGGTGAAGCCGATGAACCGGCATTTGCCCGCCTGCTTGGCCGCCTCGAAGGCCTCGATCGCTCCGCCCGGGCCGAAGATCCGCGCTACCTCTTCCTTTTCATTGACGGCGTGGATCTGCCAGAGGTCCAAGTGGTCCGTCTTGAGGTTCTTCAGGGAAGCATGCAGCTCGTCCTCGGCTTCCTTGCGCGTCCGTTTGGCTGACTTGGTGGTGATGAAGACGCTCTTCCGAAACTGGGGCAACACGTCGCCGTAGACTTCTTCCGATTTCCCGTCCCAATAGCCGTGGGCGCAATCGAAGTAGTTGATCCCCAGCTCCACTGCCCGCCGCACGATGGCGCGAGCTTCCTCTTTGTCCGGCAGCAGCGGAAACCGGCCCCCGGCCTGGCCAATAACGGTCAGCTTCGCGCCCGTCTTGCCGAAGGTCCGCATCGGGATGTCTCCGGGTTTCACCCGCGGCCCCTGCCCCGCGCGCGCCGCTGCCAAACCCGCAAACGCCCCACCCACAAACACTCGACGCTTCATGGCGCCACCTCCTGGGGGCTCATTGTAACCCTCGCCGAACGTCAATGGTGGAAAATGGAAAGTCTACCGCTCGCCACTCCTGGCGGGCACGATGCGCTGGGAAACGCCGAAGGCCTGCCCAAGCGTCATGGTTGCTATACCGGTACATTTCGGGTTGGCTCGAAGGAATTCGACGCGCTTGAGGAATTCGTGGCGGGCGCCAGGAGGGAGTGTCTGAAACTTGGAAAACGACTCTGGATCAGGCGGGAGCGTGTGGTGAGCTACGGCCGGCTGCTTGGCAGGGGCTGGAGCTCTCCCCGAGGAAGAATTTCACTCCGCCGCCTTGCCCACCACCGTGATTCCCAGCTCGACCGAGCCGCTTTTCACCTGCAGGACGACCTTGCCACCGCCCTGCTGGAGGCTGGGAAACTTGGCGCCGGATTCGGGCATGGCCAGGAACAGAACAGACGGGTGGGATGTCCCGCTCGCCTTCCGGCTCAGGTCGACCTCCTGCTCGAAGGTGAGCTTGGCGCCGGCGTCCTGGTCGGCGGAGACGGGAGCCAGCAGGAGATGGTCGCGGCGCGGAGAGGCGCCCTGGTGGTCGCCGTCCTCGGGTTGGAGATTGAACCGTATCGTGTAGACGCCGGGCTGGATGGGCTGGCCGCGAAAGTCAGCGCCCGCCTTCGCGTAGCGGATCACGCCGACCAGCGTGTTTACAGGAATCAACGGAAAGTCCGAGCCGCGCGGCTCCTCGGAGGGCTTCTGCGTGGGAATCGACTTGTTGAGCCAGACCTCGACAAAAGGGCCGCTCGCATCCTTCGCGCGGGCGCCGTCGCCTTCCAAAATCGATTTCACCGAGTCGGCAACTCCAGGCGCGGTGCAAGGGCCGGCGGATTCGAGCGTGTACTGGGCGCGGGCGGGGATAACCAGGGCCGGAACGATCAGCAGGCAGAGGAACAGTAATCGATTACGGGCGCTCATTTCTTGATTATAGCGTGGCGAGACAGGGCGGGCCCTTAAGCCCGCCCCGCTTTGCGGACGTGGAGAAAGAAAGGACGCTTAGTCGGACCCGACGGCGAAGCTGCCCAGGAACGCGCTGTTCTTGTCGGGGCTCGACCAAGTGACGTTCAAGCCCTCGCCTTCGAACCGGTTGTCCACCGTGTGGGCCGGCATCGAATGGTCCAGCTTGGTGAGCGGCTGGTAGTAGGTAAACGCGTTGTGGCAGACCGCATCCCCGTCCCTGAGGGCGCGGGTCTGGATGCGCGCCAGGTTCCCGGCCGTCATCACGGCCGTACCGGCGTGCATGTTGCCGTTGAAGTTAATCTCGATCGGGGCCGCTTCCACGCGCGTTACAGTCTGCACCAGATCGCCTGCCATCTTATGGGCGAAGCTTTGGAGCGCCTCGCGCTGCTCGACGTTGGCGCGAGAGTCCACGATCAGGATGGACTTGGCCGGATAGGGGCTGTGGAACGGATCGCCCAGCGTAGTGGCGGCCTTCACCACCGCAGCCACGCCCAAGCCGGAGAGGTCCACATTGTTCCAGGATCCCTGGTCCACTTTCCAAGCCATGACGGCCAGGTCGCCGACCAAGCCGGCTTCGGAATTGGCGAAGCACTGCGCGACGTAGATGTCGGCATTGCGCGCTTCGATGTAAGTGCCGCGGATTTCGGCAGCCGAAAGCAGCGTGGCCGCCGCGAGCAGCAGCGTTGCAGATAACAAGATCTTCCTCATCCCGAACCTCCAGATTCATTTTAGCATACGACGGACGAGCCGGATGCTTATCCTACACGGGCCGATAACACGAGCGGTAGAGGTTGCAGGTGCCCTCGTCGACTATCTGGCCGTCCGGACCCAGACAGTTCTGGGTCTGGACGCACCAGTAAACCCGCTCCCCGGCCTGCGACTCAATGGGGTCTCCCTGCACGTCGATGAACATGCCCTTCCAGCGGATGTTCGAACAACGTTCAGCCGAGGCCTGAACTTCCGACTTCTCCATGCTTACGCCTTCGCGGCCGCCAGGAGCGCGCGCTTGATGGCGACCTTGGCCAGTTGCACCTTGAAGCCGTTCTGGCTCAGAGGCGTCGCGCCGGCCAAAGCCGCATCAGCCGCAGCCTGAGCGGTAGATTCGCTGATCGTTTTGCCGGCCAGGGCCTTCGCCGCTTCCTCGGAGTTCCACGGCGTGGGGGCCACGTGGCCGAGTACCACCTTGGCGCTTTCGACCTTCGTGCCGCTCATCTTGAGCGCCACCGAAGCCGCCGTCAGGGGCCAATCCAGCGCCTCCTTCTGGCGAACCTCGTAAGTGGAGTTCTTCCTGCCACCGGCCGCCGGAACCACGATCCCGGTGAGGATCTCGTTCGGCTTGAGATCCACTTCCCGGCTCATGGCGTCCGTCGGTGTGAGGAAGAACTTCTCCACCTCGACCGTCCGGTTGCCGGACGATCCGGCAATCGTGACTTTGGCGCCCAAGGCAATCAGGGCCGGGCCGAGGCTCGACGCGCTGACAAACTTGGCCGGCCCGCTGTTGCCCAGGATGGCGTGATAGCGGTTCTCGCCATTGGGTACCAGCTCCCGGCCGCTGGAATCGCGCGCCAGCAGCCCGAAGCCCTTGCGGAAATACCAGCAGCGTGGCCGCTGGCAGAGGTCGCCGCCGACCGTGCCCATAGCCCGCATCTGCGGGCTAGAAACGCCCCGCGCCGCCTGCGCCAGGGAAGGATACTCCTTGCGGACCTGGGCGTTCTCGAGCAGCTCCTCGAGCGTGACCATGGCGCCGATATGCAGCCCCCCTTCGGCAGCCTTGATCCCTTTCAGCTCTTTGACGCCGCTGAGACTCACCACCCGCTTGGGCGTGTGGACATAGTCTTTCATCAGACTGATAAGGTCGGTGCCGCCGGCCAGCAGGTCGGTTTCGCCCCACTGGGAACCGAGCAGACCGATTGCTTCCTTGGTCGTCTTGGGGTTTGCGTACTCAAAGGCTTGCATTTAGGCCATCCCTCCCTTCTGCAACGCAGCGAGGACTTTGTCCGGTGTTACCGGAACGGTGGGAACGCGCACGCCGAGGGCATTGGCGACGGCGTTGGCGATCGCCGCGCACGGCGAAATCGCCGGCGGCTCACCCAGGCCGATCACGCCCCGGCTGTCGTAGACGTTGGTCATCATGTGGACCACGATCTCGCCCACATCGTCGATGCCGGCCAGCTTGTAGTACTCCATGTCGGCGTTGAGCATCATGCCGGTCTGCTGGTCGTAGATTCTCTCCTCATAGAGAGCGCTGCTGATGCCCATGATCACCGCGCCGTAGACCTGGCTTTCGGCCGTCTTCAGATCGATGAGCAGGCCGCAATCCTGCACGGCCACGAACTTCTTCAGCCGCACGATGCCGGTGTCCGTGTCGATCTCCACCTCGGCCATCTGGACGCCGCCGACGTTGGCGTCGTTCAGGTTGCCCTCGTCGCGGGCCGGCTGGCGGCCGAGTTCGGAGATGGTTTTCGTTCCCAGCTTGGCGCAGGCAGCCTTCCAGGTGAGGCTTTTGGACGGATCCCCCTCCACCTGGATGCGGCCGTCCCGGGCCACCAGCTTGTCGGCTGTGCTTCCCAGGCTCGGGGCCACCGCCTCGAACAGCTTGTCCAGCGCCTTTACGGAGGCGCGACGCGTGGAGGCGGAAACGCCGCCCACGGTGGTCGAGCCGCCGGAAGCTCCGGACGGAGGATAGTTGCTGTCGCCGATCAGCACCTGCACGCCGCCGAGCGGAAGGCCCAGCGTCTCGGCGGTTACGATCGCGATCACGGTCCGGGTTCCGGTGCCGAGGTCCTGGCTGCCGAGCGTTGTCTGCACGCTGCCGTCGGGATTGATGGCGACCCGGCAGTCACTGTCGTGCGGGCGCCCGCCCCAGGTATGGATCGAGAGGCCCACGCCGCTCCTCATGAGGCCCCGGCCGCTGCCCTGGCCCCGCGGATGCCACTTGGCCTTCCAATCCATCAGCTCCGCCCCTTTCAGCAGCTCGTCCCGATAGACCTCGCCTCGCGGGGTCAACGAAACGTTCTTCAGGAAGAAATCGAGCGAGCTCATGTTCAGCTTGTGAGCCAGATCGTCCAGGGCGCACATGGTCAGCGCGGCGGCCTGCTGGTGGTTGGGAGCCCGCCAGGCGCGCTGGGGGCCGGTGTTGGTGGATACCGAGATGTGACGCATGCGCCGGTTCGGAATCTCGGTGAACACGTAAGGAATCGGGGGCATGTTGCCGCCGCCCGGACCGCCGGTGGACCAGGATTCGGAGTCCCACGCGATCAGCGAGCCATCTTTCTTCGCCGCAACCTTGATCTTGGCGAAGTCGGAAGGCCGTGCCCCGCCCATCAACTGCTCCCCGTCGCGATCGAGCATCAGCTTGACCGGCTTGCCGGCTCGCTTGGACAGTTGGGCGCAGACCACGCCCCAGCGGTCGATCGAGAATTTCGAGCCGAAGCCGCCGCCCATGTATTGGGTAATGACGCGAACGTCGGCGGGCTTGATGCTGGCCGTAGCCGACTCGTTGGCCAGAACCTTGGCTAGGTCGCCGCCGACGCGGCCCACCGCCTGGGTGGAGGCGTAGAGCGTACACTTGTCACCGTCCCACTCCGCCACCTGCCCGTGGGACTCCAGGCAGCAATGGGTGATGGTGTTGATCCCGTAATAGCCTTCGCTCACTACTTCGGCTTCGGAGAACGCCTTATCCGGATCGCCGTTTTTCTGCTCGGCGGAGGGCTTGGTCATGTTGCCGGCCTTGCTGAGGTCCTCCTCTTTGACCAGGTGCGGCAACACCTCGTATTGAACCTTGATCTTGCGGACGCCGTCCCGGGCGATTTCCTCGGTGTCGGCCGCCACCGCGGCGATCTCGGTTCCATGCCACAGGATCTCGGCGCCCGGCTTGGAGATCACCTGCACGGCGCGGACGCCGGGAAGGCTTTCGGCTTCGCTGGTGTCGATGCTGGTGACCTTGGCGTGGGCGTGGGGGCTGAGCAGCATCTTGGCCACCAGCCCGCCGGGGCGGTTGATGTCGTAAGAGTACTTAGCCCGGCCGCTGGCCTTCTCGGGCCCGTCCAGGCGGCTGATGCGCTTGCCGATCAAGCTCCGCTTTTCAGCGGGGGGCCAATCGTATTTGCTAGGCACGTCGTCCTCCTTTCATTTCGCGGGCCGCGTCCAGGGCCGCTTGCCGCACTCCGATGTAGGTGCCGCAGCGGCAGAGGTTCCCGCCCAGTCCTTTGCGGACCTGGTCCATGGTCGGGTTGGGGTGCCGGTCCAGGAAGGCCTTGACCGCCATCACAAAGCCCGGCGTGCAGAAGCCGCACTGCTGGGCGTCGTTTTCCACGAAGGCGGCGGAAACGGGGTGCAGCTTGCCGTTCGTGGCCAGACCTTCGATGGTCTGTATCTCTTTGCCCTGCGCCTCGATCGCCAGCATCGTGCAGGAGTAAACCGGACGGCCCGCCACGATCACGGTGCAGGAGCCGCAGGTGGCGCGGTCGCAAACTTTCTTGGCCCCTGTCAGGTCCAGGTGATTGCGCAAAGCGTCCAGCAGCGTGACGCGAGGTTCCAGGTTCAGGTTGTGGACTTTCCCATTGATGCGCAGCGAAACCGGAACCGCTCCCGGCCCTATGGTCGGGGCCGCCGCCGCGACCTGGGGTTCCACCAGCAAGCCGGTGGGCAAGGCGGCTACCGCGCCGCTGCCGATTCCCATTCCTTGCAGGAACGAGCGGCGCGAGAATCCTTTCTTGCCGGGCTGTTTCTTTCCGCCGTGGTTTGAAGTTTTGTTCACCAGGCACCTTCCTTTCCGGAATGATAGATCTGAAGTCTCCGAGTGGGCTCAGCAACAGTAATGGAACGGACTCCAATATACCAAATCCACGGTCAGGAGCAAGAGGGGCCAGAGGACAAAAAATTCAGGTGCCAGGTTTCAGGTGCCAACGGCAGGTGTCAGGTGCCAGGTTTCAGGTGCCAACGGCAGGTGCCAGGTGCCAGGGGTCAGGTGTCATGTGCCAGGTTTCAGGTGCCAACGGCAGGTGCCAGGTGCCAACTGCAGGTGTCAGGTGTCAGGTGTCAGGTGTGAGGGGTCAGGCGTCAGGTGCCAGGTTTCAGGTGTCCGATGTCAGGTAGCGGTGACGGTTCGCGTTCCGGTGTCTGGCACCTGAAACCAGGTACCTGACACCTGGTTTTTTCAGTTGACGTTCTCGCGCATGAATTCGTACCGCTCGATGGTGGCGGCCACCCCGACCAGGGCCTCTTCCTTCTGCTCGACCCGGACGACCTTACCCTTGCAGAGCAGGCGCACTGGACCAGCCAGGGAGACCTCTTCCGGCAGGGTAACGATGAATTCCAGCAGGCTTCCCAGCTCCATGAGGTCGCCGACCACGAAGTAAACGCCGGTGGAACTCAGATTCCGGGTCTCGCCGACTTTGCTGACATCTCCCCGCCCGCTGCGGATGAGGGTCAATGGAAGAGTTAACTGGAACCGTTGAGAGCGTCTCTGTTCCTTCACAAATGGAGCATTCACCAGGGTTTCCCGTAGCGCTTCATGTATGCGACCGCACTGATTCTAGCAGCCATCTCGCCAAACACAATAGGACAATGGTTTGCAGGACGCAACTGGGCCTTCTTAGGGTAAACCCCTAGGCTGTGCGTACCCCAAGTCTTCATCGGCGACCCAGGTAGCCACCGACCAAGTGGCTCAAGCCCTCCGCAGTGAAGAACTCCGCGTTGGAGGGGTTCTGGACGAAGTCGTCCCGGATGTAACCGTCCTGATCGACCACGAACAGGTGAGGAATTGAAAAGCTGTAATTCGGCGGAGGCGGCTTCAGGTAGCCCATGGCCGCCGAGTGCGAAGCGTCGAACAGGATCGGGTAAGTAACCTTGTAGGTCTGCACGAACTGCGCGACCGTCGTGGCGTTGTCCGGGTAGGTGGCAATCCCGACCACCCCCACTCGTTTTTTGAAGCGGCTATGCATGGATTCGAGTACCGGAGCGAGCTTCTGGCAGTGAGGGCAGGTACTGGAAAGAAATTCGATCAGCAGCGGCTTGCCCTTGAAATCGGCCAGGCTAACCGTGTGGCCCTTGGAGTCGGGCAGGCTGAAATCCGGGGCTGGACGGTTGGAAAGCTCGCCGGAGGCAGCCAAAAGGGAGCAAGCCAATACCAGGCACGCCGGGGGGCGCAATAGCAGTACCATGCCTGTCCAGTATACAACTTTTGACCCAAAAGGGACTGAATTTTCACCAAAGAAGGCCCGAATACTTGTGGTACCCTCACCGGCTGCAGGACCAAGCTATTCCCGCCTGTAAGGCCGGGAAGTGGAACTTGTACGCGGATTGACCTTGGCGGCAGGTACTCTCCCGCTTTCCTTTTCCAACGCCAGCGACGACAATATAGAGGTGGGGGTGCGGCGCCCGAGCGGGGTGTTCGCGGCCACCGCCCAGGCCGTTCATGAACAGCGCCACGCGTGACCTCGAAGCCCAGCTCCGAAAGGAGATCGAGGGCGAGGTTCGCTTCGACGCTTATTCCAAAGTCCTCTATTCGACCGACGCCTCGATCTACCAGATTGAGCCGATCGGGGTGGTCATCCCCCGCCATCGGGACGATGTGGCGGCCGTGGTAAAGGCCGCCGCGAAATACGCCGTCCCGATTCTGCCGCGCGGCGGCGGCACGAGCCTCTCCGGCCAGACGGTCGGCCACGCCATCCACATCGATTTTTCCAAGTACATGAACCGGGTCCTCGAGCTGAACACCGAGGAGCAATGGGTGCGGGTCGAGCCTGGCGTGGTGCAAGACCAACTGAATGGCTATCTTCGCCCCTACGGCTTCGGCTTCGGCCCGGACACCTCCTCCTCGAACCGCGCCACCCTTGGCGGCATGGTCGGCAACAACTCGGCCGGCTCCCACTCGATCCTCTACGGCAAGACCATCGACCACACCCTGGTACTGGACCTGGTCCTCTCCGACGGCGCCGAGGCCCGCTTCAGCGCGGTCACGCCCGACCGCCTGGAGCAGCTCGCCCGCGGCGACAGCTTCGAAAACCGGCTTTACCGCGAGGTGCGCGCGCTGGGGGCCCAGTACGCGGCCGAGATCGTCGCCCGCTATCCGAAGATTATCCGCCGAGTGAGCGGCTACAACCTGGACGAGTTCGTCCCGGCGGCCTCCCCGGAAAAGCCCGGCCTGTTCGGCGCCGGCCTGGCCACCCCGCCCGGGCCGTTCAACCTGGCGAAGGTCGTGGTCGGCTCCGAGGGGACGCTGGCGGTGGTGACCGAAGCCAAGCTGAAAATCGTCCCGCTGCCGAAATACAAGGCTCTGGAAGTCGTGCTCTTCGGCGACCTGGTGGAAGCGGTCGAGGCCACCGATGAGATGATGCTCAGCCACCCGGCGGCCACCGAGCTGATCGACCGCCTGATCGTCGAGCGCGCCCGCGCCAAGCCCGAGTTCGCCCAGCGTATGAGCTTCGTCCAAGGCGATCCGGGAGCGCTGCTGGTGGTGGAGTTCTACGGCGACACGGAAGCCGAAGTGTGCTCCAAGGTCGAGGATCTGGACGCACGCCTGAAGCGCAAGAAGATCGGCTACGGCCATCTGCCGGTGCTCGATCCGGCCGAGCAGCAGGGCGTCTGGAAGGTACGTAAAGACGGGCTCGGGCTGCTCATGTCGGTGCCGGGTGAACGCAAGCCGATCGCCTTCGTCGAAGACCCGGCGGTGCCGGTGGAGCGGCTCCCGGAGTTTGTGCGCCGCTTCCGCCAGATCCTCACCGATCACGACACCATCGGCGGCTATTATGGCCACGCCTCGGTGGGTTGCATCCACATCCGGCCGCTGATCGACTTGAAGCAGCAGTCGGAAGTACACAAGATGCGCGAGATCGCCGAGGATGTCTTCCAGCTCGTGGTCGAGTGCGGCGGCTCGATGAGTGGCGAGCACGGCGATGGCCTGGCCCGGGGCCACTTCAACTCCCGGCTGTTCGGCCCGGTGGTCTACGAGGCGTTCAAAAAGCTCAAGGCCGTCTTCGATCCGCACAACATCCTAAACCCCGGCAAGGTTGTGGACGCGCCCGACATGACCCGCGACCTGCGCTTTGGTTCCACCTACCAGACCATCCAGATCGAGACCCACCTCGACTTTTCCCGCGAGGGCGGCTTCGCCGGCGCCGTCGAGGCGTGCAACGGCGCGGGCATCTGCCGCAAGATGCAGGAAGGAACGATGTGCCCGTCGTTCCACGCCACGCGCGACGAGGAGCACTCCACGCGCGGCCGCGCCAACGCCCTGCGGGCCGCGCTCTCCGGCCATCTGCCGGCCGAGGAGCTGACCTCGCGGCGAATGTACGAGACGCTTGACCTGTGCCTGGAGTGCAAAGGCTGCAAGCGCGAGTGCCCTTCGAACGTCGATCTGGCCAAAATCAAGTACGAGTTTCTGGCGCACTACTACGCCAGGCACGGCACACCCCTGCGGGCGCGGGTCTTCGCCAATATCGGCGCCCTGAACCGTTGGGGCAGCCGCATGGCCCCGCTTGCCAACTTCTTCCTGAGCCGGCAGTGGGTGAAGAGCCTGACCGAGCGGGCCCTGGGCATCGATGCCCGCCGCGACTTCCCCCGCTTCGCCCCCGAGACCTTCCAGAGCTGGTTCCGGCGGCACAGGAACGGCGCCGGCAAGCGCGGCAAGGTCGTCCTGTTCGACGATTGTTTCCTGAGCTACAACTACCCGCAGGTGGGCCAAGCGGCGACCGAGCTGCTGGAGCGCGCCGGCTTCGAGGTGATTCTCGCCAGGCCGGATTGCTGCGGCCGCCCGATGATCTCGAAAGGCCTGCTCGAAGACGCTCGCCGCGCCGCTCGCCGCAACGTCGAGGCCCTGGCGCCGCTGGTCGAGCAAGGCGCCGCTATTGTCGGGTGCGAGCCCAGTTGCCTGCTGACCCTGCGCGACGAATACCTGGACCTGCTAAAGGGCCCGGAAGTCGAGCGAGTGGCCTCGCTTTCCTACTTGCTCGAAGAGTTCCTGTGCATGCTAAAGGATTCCGGCCAGCTCGATCTGCGCTTCCGCCCGGAGAAGAAGAAGGTCCTGCTTCACGGGCACTGCCACCAGAAGGCCCACATCGGCACGGCCTCGACGCTACGGGCGCTCCGCTTCCCGTCCGGCTACGAGGTCACGGAGATCAATTCCGGCTGCTGCGGCATGGCCGGTTCTTTCGGCTTTGAGAAGGAGCACTACGAGATCAGCAAGACCATCGCCGACCACCGCCTAATCCCCGCTATCACCGCCGCCACCCCCGACACCGAAATCGTAATCACCGGCGTAAGCTGCCGCCAGCAGATCGCGCATTTCACCAGCCGAAGGCCGCGTCACGCGGCCGAGGTGCTGCGCGACGCGCTCGGGTGATGACTAACTGTTTCGTTATCAGCAGGTCGCCGGTTCAAGCCCGACGGGTGGCTCCACTCGAGAAATGCACGCCCGCTTGCATTCTACGCAGTTTTGAAATCCAGGCCGCACGGTCAAAACTGCCATTCAAAACGGTTTTTGAAACGGTTCAGCCCTGGAATTTCCTCCGGGCGCGGATGTGACGCTCACGCGGGGCCGATGCTGACTTCCAGCACGAAGGCTTGTACCTGGGCTGTGTTCCGAATTCATGAGGACCTATCGAAACGCAATACCTTTGACTTGCCTATCGGTGAATGGCTCTGTGTGTGATTGTGATATGCTTTCCGCTGATGACTCGCCCAAGGAGTTTGCAAGATGAGATTGACGCGTCCCGCACTACCGATGGTGCTGGCTTTAGCCATTGCTGCCGCCTGTGAAGCTCCGCAGTCAAACGCTCCACAGTCGAGTGGAAGACTTTCCGAATTACCCCCGGCGATAAGAGCAGAAATTGACAGGTTGGCCTCTGATGAGGCCGGAAAGAGAGCCACGGCAGCAGCCAGTCTGGCTGAAATGGGCGAACGGGCGGTTCCAGCAATACCCTATCTGATTGGAGCCCTCGGAGATGAGCGCATGGCGATTGGGTCAGATGCCGTGAAGCAGGTGAGGGCCTTCGCGCTTACAACGTTAACGAAGTTGGGCGGGCCAGCAAGAGAGGCGTTGCTGAATGCCCTCAAGTCGAGCGATTTCATAGATGCCCGTGACCCTTCGTCGATCTCCCAAAGATCAGCCGGAGTCTTGTGGGCGTTAGGAAAGATGCGAGAGCCGCGCGCGGTTGAACCATTGATCGGGCTCTTAGCCCGTGAAGAGGCGACGTTAGCTGTGAGATACGCAGTAGAGGCACTCGGCGATATTGAAGACGCACGGGCTGTTGAGCCGCTTATTCAACTCCTGCGTAATAGTTCAAGGGATTCGTATGCACGTGATGCGGCTGCCAGGGCCCTCGGAGTGTTAAAGGACGCACGGGCTATAGAGCCGCTTATTTCCGTTTTTGGTCAGGTCGTCTATGCTGCTGATGTCCTGAAGAGCATGACCGGCCAACGCTTCAACGGGCGGGCCGAATGGATCTCATGGTGGCAGCAGAACAAGGACCGCTTCCAAAAGAACTGACTGGTGGAGTCACGCCGTGTTCTTTTTGACTCTTGCTGGTGCGCCCAATCAGGCCGCGTACCGCACCGCTACGCTCTCCTGCACCGACAAGTGGTCGATGAGCTCACCACCAGCCACGAGTTCCAACATCCGGCTGTTGCGGGACACGGCAGGCGCGTACCGTGACCACCAGAGCATGACGCAGCCCTCGGACTCACACACCGCCAGCAGCCGCGTCTTGTAGCGTGCCAGCTTGCAGTCGAAGAGAATCTGGTCCACAAGGTGAATTAGTTTTTCTTTGTCCGCCCCGTCCCAAAGGATGCCCTCATAGCGCTCGTCACCATTCCCGCCGTCCGTGTCCAGGAAAACCGGCACCCGGTTTCCGGCGGGGCAAAGTCGCTCCGTCGTTTCCATTGGAATCTCCTCGAATCTTTCCTTGAATTGCCAACTGCATTGCCAGTCCAAGCGGACTGTTCATTGCTTCATCACCCGCGCCCTCGTGCAGAGCCTGAAGGAAGTCGCGCCAGAGCGCCGCGTCTGCCTTCCCATAGGTGTTCAGGTGGAACTGGAGGGCGTCCGCAGCCGGCATGACGCCGGGTCCGAGTTCCCGCGGGATCGTCATTCGCTGGGCTACCGTAATCATCGCGCCAACCCGCGCGGCCCCGGCGCCCGGCTTCGGCCTGGTAGACGGCGCACACGCGGGTCACCCGCGGCGGTGTCGCCGCCGATTTGGCGGCCGGCGGCGAGCGAAGCTACATCTTCTTCGGGCGAGACCCGCTCGCGGTGGTTCCGACCGATTGGAGCGCCCTGCGGAGATCTTTGAGGAGCAGCAGCAATTGGAACGGGTCCACCGGAGACGGCTCGAACTCGAAGTGCTCGTAGAATCGCCGCGCTGCTTCGTCGATAGCGTGGACCATGACGGCGCGGACCGCCACGATGTCGGCGGCTTCCTCGATTCGCGTCAGCGCGTCGTAGAGAAGCGCCTTGCCGAGTCCCTTGCCTTGCTGCGTCTGGTCTACCGCCAATCGAGCCAGGAGCACGATGCCTATCGGATGATTGGCAAGACCCTGGGCGATGCGGTCCGGGCTCTGGTGCTTGTGAACGGAGCCCGTCGTTAACGCGTAGTAGCCGACGACATGATTTTCGGCCAGGGCAACGTACGTCTTGGCGGAGTCGGCCTGTTGATTCGTCCAAGCGTATTTCTGCAGCCAAGCGTTGAGCGTTACATTGCCACAGTCGAACGGCGCGAGGTCGTGCACGCGGCGCAATTTCTCGATTTCGAATGGGGGCTTGGGGCCTGCGCTCATGACCGGCGCTTCGCGACATGCGGTTCGGTGAAGAGGCGGCGGAGGCGCGGTTTGTCTTTGGGAGGCCGGTCAAGAGCGGCCAGGAATGCCTTCCACTGCTTTTCGTCGAGCACAAATCGCGTCTGGTCCGACAGGGCCTGTTCCGCGCTCTGGCAGGCGCTGCGCATGATGAAGTCGGTGACGGTCACGCCTTGGCGCTCAGCCGCTACTTTAATGAGGGCTTCCTCAGAGGCGCTCGCGCGAAGCTGGAACCGGCGGTCTCTAGGTTGTTCGGGCGTTGAAATAGCCATTCTCGGTCTCCCGTTCAATTGTACTGCCGTCGTACTCCAAATACAATACGCAGAGAGCGTAGAGAGCGCAGAATTGGCAGGACCTCGACGAAGGACTATTGTCCGGCTGGGAGCAATAGGCGATTATGCTTTTATGCGCACCACGGTCGATCTCCCGGATCCGGTCTTCAGGCGTCTGAAAGCTGTCGCCGCCTTGCAGGGCGCCAGTCTCAAAGAGGTGATTCTCAGGGCCGTTGAGAATGAGCTCCGGATGACCAAGCGCCGTAAGCACAGGGTGAAGTTCCCTCTCATCCGCTCCAAGGAACCCGGCGTCCTCTCACTCACCGATCGCGACATCGATGAGATCCTTTTTGGTTGATGTCAACGTCTGGGTCGCGTTGTGCTTGGACCGGCATGTCCACTATGCGCCCGCGCGGGATTGGTTCGCCGGCGTCGGCCCTGGAGGAGCTTCGTTTTGCCGAGTCACGCAGCTCGGATTCTCGTCCGGTGAGCCAACGGGCGCAGCGGAGAAGCAGCTCGCGGAGCTGTTGAAGAGAGGCGATTTTATGGAGGTGAAAAGCGAATGAACAAAAAGTACCGAAGTGATGCGATGGCGGCCATCCATGAAACCATGAAGGCCTTGCACGATGTTGGGGCCATCGGCAAACAGACGATGCTGCGTTTCGATGATGCCTGCCTTACGCCGATCCGGCCATTGAAGCCTGAAGAGATCAAGGCGATTCGGGAGAGAGAACACGTCAGCCAAACCGTTTTCGCCAACTACCTGAACGTGAC
>JBGOUJ010000115.1:0-15255 GCA_041477005.1 Terriglobia bacterium
CTTTCTTGACGCCCCGGCACAACGGGTGATACCGTGGGTTCAGTGCGTCTCCGAAGCGTTTTCTTCGCTGTCCTGGCAGGGATTTCGGTGTGGAGTGTGCTGCTCGCGCTCGATCGCCCGTTCCGGGAATACCCGGGCGTGGAGTACGAAGACTTCCCGTTGCCGCCCGATTACCAGGAGCAGACCGAGTGGGCCTTTGCACGATTGATGTATCCTCCCGTGTCCCGCCGCTATGGTGGATTCGCGTTCTACGGAGACTGGACCCAAGGCGCTTCGAACTGGACGATGGACTACCCCCGCTCCGACCGGCACTTTTCCGAGGCCGTGCGGCGGCTGACGCGGATCCACGCCCGGTCGGTCGAACAGCCCGTAAATCTGGATGACGGAGAGGATGTCTTCGACTGGCCGTGGCTCTACGGTGTGGAGGTGGGGCATTGGAACCTGACCGACGCCCAGGCCAAGAAACTCCGCGAGTATCTGCTCCGGGGCGGGTTTTTCATGTGTGATGATTTTCACGGCACCTGGGAATGGGACGTCTTCGTTGCCAGCATGAACCGCGTGTTCCCGGACCGCCCGATTGTGGAGATCGAGTCCTCCGATCAGATCTTTCACGTCATGTACGATCTGGACGAACGCTACCAGGTGCCGGGGGCGCAGTACCTGCGGTCGGGGCGGCTGTACGAGCACGACGGCGTGACGCCGCACTGGAGGGGCATCTACGATGACAAAGGCCGGGTGATGGTGGCGATTTGCTTCAACATGGACCTCGGTGATTCCTGGGAGTGGGCCGACGATCCGCGCTACCCGGAGAAGTTCTCGGCGCTCGGCGTTCGGATCGGCATCAATTACGTCCTCTACGCGATGACCCACTGAATGATGATTTGGTGATTTATTGATTTATTGATTCGAAACCCTGACCGTGCTTTACGGGCCTGGGTTAGGTTGAGAGCAGATGGCCCGCCTCGAGCTGAGTCTGCCCCAGAACGCCGCCGGCGAGTTTTTCGTCGACCGCTCCTGCATCGATTGCGACACTTGCCGCCAGGTGGCGCCGGCGGTGTTCGCCCGCTCCGAGGAAGTGGAGCAATCGTTCGTGCATCGCCAGCCGGCCGGCGACGAGGAGCGCACGCGGGCGTTGATGGCGCTGGTCGCCTGCCCCACCAGCTCGATCGGAACCGCTCACAAGACGGACGCCAGGCCCGGCGTTCGCCGTTTTCCCGAACACATCGCTGAGAATGTTTACTATTGCGGGTTCGCCTCCGAGCGGTCTTTTGGGGCTTCGAGTTATCTGATTCTCCGGCCCGAAGGCAACGTGCTTGTGGATTCGCCGCGCGCCGCCGGGCCGCTCGTCGAGCGAATCGGGGAACTCGGCGGGGTGAAGCTGATGTTCCTGAGCCATCGCGATGACGTGGCCGATCACGCCCGCTTCCACCAGCGGTTCGGCTGCGAGCGGGTGATCCACCGGCTGGAGGGCATCGACGTCGAGCGGAGGCTCGAGGGCGACGAGACCATCCCATTGGCCGAAGGTCTCACGGCCATTCCAGTCCCCGGCCATACCCGGGGCAGCGTGGCCCTGCTCTATCGGGATACATTCCTGTTCACGGGCGATCACCTGTGGTGGTCGGAACGGACCGGCGCGTTGCACGCTTCGCGGGCGGTGTGCTGGTATGACTGGGATCTACAGACCCGGTCGATGGAGCGGCTGCTCGATTTCCGATTCGAATGGGTCCTGCCCGGCCACGGCCGGCGGTGGCGGGCGGCCTCGGCGGCGGTGATGCGGGCCGAACTCGAACGGCTCGTTCGGAGAATGTCAGATGGAGGGCCGTGATGCCGTCGAGGGGATTCACATGTAGAGCCCGCCGGTAACGAGCAGGACGGCTCCGGTGACGTAGTCGGAAAGCGGCGAGGCCAGGAACAGGACGGGGCCGGCGGCGTCCTGCGGCGTGCCGGCGCGGCCGAGAGGGATCTGGTGGATGACGGCCTCACGCGTTTCCTTGGGGATGCCGAGGGCGATGTCGCCGGCGGCCGTGGCGCCTTTCTCCTTTTCCTGAGTGAGGCGCGTGTCGATGAAGCCGTAGGCCACGGCGTTGCAGGTGATGTTGAACTGGCCCCACTCCTTGGCGATGGTCTTGGTGAGACCAACGATGCCCATCTTGGCAGCGGCGTAGTTGGCTTGGCCGGCGTTGCCGGCGACGCCCGAGGTGGAGCTGACGTTGATGATCTTGCGGCACGGCACGGCGCCGCGGGCGGCTTCTGCCTTGGCGGTCTCGCGCAGGTAGGGCGCGGCGGCGCGGATGATGTGGAAGGGGGCTTTGAGGTGGAGGTCGAGGATGGCGTCCCACTGCTGGTCGGTCATTTTGTGGACCACGGCGTCCCAGGTGAAGCCGGCGTTGTTCACCAGGATGTCCAGGCGGCCGAAGCGGTCGAGGGCGGTGCGGATCCAGCGGTCGGGGAAGGCGGGATCGGTGACGCTGCCGGCGCAGACGGCTGTCTCCGCGCCGGCGCGCTGAATGGCTTCGGCGGCTTCGCGGGCGGGATCCTCATCGAGGTCATTGATCACCAGGCGAGCGCCCTCGCGGGCGAACAGCTCGGCGGTGGCGCGACCGATCCCGCGGCCAGCGCCGGTGATCAGGGCAACCTTGCCATCCAACAGACCCATCCTTCCTACCTTTCTTTGAGCGGCAGCTTGTCGCGGAAAGCGATCGCTGCCTCGCCGTTTGCTTTTCGTTACTTTACCATCGGAGGGGTACAATCAAGGCATGGCTGTTTACGACGACGTCAAGAGAGCGTTGCAGGAGATCGTAGCCCCGCAACTGGGTGAAGTGCGCGGGGAAGTCGGCACGCTGCGCGCCGAGATGAAAGAGATGCGTGCCGAGATGGATCGGCGGTTTGGTCAAGTGGATGCAAAGTTTGCCGAGGTGCGGTCCGAGATTGCCCAGTTGCGATCGGAGATGCGGCAGGAGACCAACAATCTGCACACGGACCTGGTTCGGATCGAACAGGTCTTTGGGGCCCGGCTGGAGAAGGTGGAATTGGTCGAGCGGCTCACGCGGGTGGAGGAGCGACTGGCCGTCGCTAGCAAGCCGGCTCCTGCTGCGTGAGGCAGTGGAGCGTTCCTAAACCCCAAACTAAATCTACGCTGTGGATGCCGATGACCTGGCGGCCGGGGAAAAGCTCGGCCAGGGTGGCCAGGGCGAGGCGGTCGTTTGGATCATGGAAGGTGGGCACCAGGACGACCTTGTTGGCGATGTAGAAGTTGGCGTAGCTGGCGGGAAGGCGCCGGTTGTCGAAATAGAGGGGTGCGGGCATGGGGAGGGGGACGACCTGCAAGGAGTGGCCGTCCTGGTCGGTCATCGAATGTAGTTGCTGTAGGTTCTCCTGCAATGGGGCGTGGTTGGGGTCGGCGGGGTTGGGCTCGACGGCAGCGACGACCGTGGAGGGGCCGACGAAACGGGCGATGTCGTCGATGTGGCCGTGGGTGTCGTCGCCGGCGATGCCGCGGCCCAGCCACAGAACTTTGCCGATGCCGAGGTGGCGGGTGAAAGCCGCTTCGAGCCGCTCGCGGCTGAGGCCGGGGTTGCGCTGCTGGGTCGTGCCGAGGATGCACTCCTCGGTGGTCAGCAGCGTGCCGTGGCCGTCGACGTCGATGGCGCCGCCTTCGAGCACGAGGCCTGGCTCGAGCAGGGGCACGCCCAGCTTGCGGGCGGCGCGCCGGGCGACCTGGTTGTCGTGATGCCAGTTGGGGTATTTGGCCCAGCCGTTGAAGCGCCAGTTGTTGATAGCCAGCTTGGCGCCGCGCTTTACAAACATCGGGCCGTAGTCGCGGGTCCAGGAGCGGTCGGTGGGGAAGCGCAGGAAGTCCACCTGGGACAGATCGACGCCGGCGCGGGAGAGCAGGCGGGCGGGGCGAGCGGGGTCCATGGTGAGGATGCGGACGCGCTCGGAGCGGTGCAGGTGGCGGACAATCTCGACGTAGATCCAGGGAATCGGGGCGAATTTGCCGGGCCAGTCGTCGCGGTTGTGGGGCCAGGCGATCCAGGTGGCGGCATGCGGCTCCCACTCGGCGGGCATGCGGTAGTGGCGCGTGGGCATCAATCGATCAGGCGGGCCGTGAGGGCGCCGTAGGTATCAACTCGACGATCTCGAAGGAAGGGCCAGTTGCGGCGGACTTCCTCGATCCGCGCCGGGTCGCACTCGGCGTAAAGGATCTCCTCGCGGTCGTGAGACGCCTCGGCGAGGACGACGCCGAAAGGGTCGCAGACGAAGGAGCCGCCGAAGAACTCGATGCCGGGCCCGGAGGGCAGCCCGGATGGCGCCCCGGAGGGCGCGCCCGATGACAGCCCGGAAACCGTTCCGGAAGACGCCTCGGAAGGGACCCCGGAGGGCGCGCCGGAAAACGGCCCCGAGGGCGCCTCGGTAGGTCTTTCGTGGCCGACGCGGTTGACGGCGGCGACGTAGATGCCGTTGGCGATCGCGTGGGAGCGCTGGATGGTCCGCCAGGCATCGTGCTGGGCGTGGCCGTGATCCTGTTTCTCGGCGGGATGCCAGCCGATGGCGGAGGGGTAGAACAGCACCTGGGCGCCGCGCAGGGCGATCAGGCGGGCGGCTTCCGGATACCATTGGTCCCAGCAGACCAGGACGCCGATGCGGCCGACGCGCGTATCGCAGGCCGGGTAGCCGGCGTCGCCGGGGGTGAAGTAAAACTTCTCGTAATAGAGCGGGTCGTCGGGGATGTGAGTCTTGCGGTAGCGACCGACAAGCGAGCCGTCGGCGTCGAGGATGACGGCCGTGTTGTGATAGACGCCGGGCGCGCGGCGCTCGAAAATCGAGCCGACCACGACGACCTGCCGCTCGCGGGCCGTGCGCGAGAGAGTCTCGGTGGTGGGGCCGGGGATCGGCTCGGCCAGATCGAACAGCGCGGCGTCTTCCCGCTGGCAGAAATACTGGGAGCGGAAGAGCTCCTGCAGGCAGACGGCCTGGGCGCCCGAGCGGGCGGCCTCGCCGATGCGCTCGACGGCGCGGGCGAGGTTGTCGGCCGGGTCCGGCGAGCAGGCCATCTGGACCAGGCCGATGGTGAACTTGGACGTCGCCGCGCTCATCAGCTTTGATTATGGGGCACAGAAGGCGTGTTGTAAAATCGGGTCGTGCCAGACAAAGCCATTCGGGATGAAGCCATGCTGAGCTATGCGCGCGGGCCGGAAATGCCGCTGCTTGAGAAGACGATCGACCAGGCGCTGCGGGATACGGTGGCGCGGTTTCCGGGTCACGAGGCTCTGGTCGTGCGGCACCAGAACGCCCGGCTCACCTGGCGGCAATTCGATGAACAGGTGGAGCGGACGGCGCGCGGGCTGGCTGGGCTGGGCCTGATACCCGGCGACCGAGCGGGACTGTGGGCGACCAACTGCATGGAATGGGTCCTGCTGCAACTGGGTTGCGCGCGGGCCGGGGTGGTGCTGGTCAATGTCAACCCGGCGTATCGCTCCCACGAGCTCGCGTACGTGCTGCGCAAATCCGGGATGCGGGCGATCTTTCTGCGAGAGAAGGATGCTCGGGCGAACTACGGCGAGATCCTGGAGCAGGCCCGGGCGGGGCAGGAGCTGGCGCTGCAGCACGTCGTTTGGCTGGGCCAGGAATCGTGGGAGGGGATGCTGGCGAGCGGGAAGGATCTGCCGGTCGAGCCGATCGCGCCCGACGACGTGACCAACATCCAGTACACGTCGGGGACGACCGGGTCGCCCAAAGGTGTCCTGCTGACCCACCGCAACCTCATCAACAATGGCTACCTGATCGGCCTCGGCTTGAAGGCCACGGAGCGGGACCGCATCTGCGTTCCGGTGCCGCTCTACCACTGCTTCGGCTGTGTGATCGGCACGCTGGGGTGCGTGACCAGCGGCGCCGCGCTGATCCTGCCGTCGGCGCAGTTCGACGCGCTGGCGACGCTCGAAGCGATCCACGCCGAGCGGGCCACGGCGGTGTACGGGGTGCCGACGATGTTCATCGCCGAGCTCGAGCATCCGGAGTTTGGCCGCTTCGACCTAACCTCGCTGCGCACCGGCATCATGGCCGGGGCGCCGTGCCCGATCGAGGTGATGAAGCGGGTCGCGGACCAAATGCATTGTTCGGAGATGACCATCGCGTACGGTCAGACCGAGACTTCGCCGGGCATCACGCTGTCGAGGGTGGACGACAGCCTGGAGCTGCGCGTCTCGACGGTGGGCTGCGCGCTACCGTGCACGGAAGTGAAGATCATCTCGCCGGGGTCCGGCGAGACGGCGCCGGTGGGTGAGCAGGGCGAGCTGTGCACCAGGGGCTACCTCGTGATGAAGGGCTACGATCAGGATCCGGAGGCCACGCGGCGGGTGATCGACGAGGAAGGCTGGCTGCGCACGGGGGACCTCTCGACCATGCTGCCGAACGGCTATTTCCGCATCACCGGCCGCGCCAAGGAGATGATCATCCGGGGCGGGGAAAATATTTATCCCCGCGAGATCGAGGAGTTTCTCTACACCAATCCCAAGGTTGCCGATGTTTACGTGGTCGGGCTGCCGGACATCAAGCTGGGCGAGACGGTGCTGGCGTGGATCCGGCTGAAGAAGGGAGAGACGGCGACCGAAGAGGAAATCCGGGATTTCTGCCGCGGCAAGATCGCCCACTTCAAGATTCCGCAGTACATTCGCTTTGTCGATTCCTTTCCGATGACCGCCACCGGCAAGATCCAGAAGGTCCGCATCCGCGAGCAGGAGATCAAGGCGCGCGGCCTCGAAGCGGCGGCGAGGGTCGAGACGGCCTGAGGCGGAACCACAGATAAACACAGATGAGCAGATTAGACACGGGGCGCCTGTGCTCGTCTGTGGTTTCACTAGGGCGGTCAGGTCTTGGCTTCGACGAGAACGACGAGAACAAGGTACTTGAGTGTACCCGATTTGTTCAGTACAATCACAGCAGACCGAAAGGGGGTCAGCCATGACCTGGAAATGGAGTTTGTTGTTCCTTCTGGCGGCGAGCCTGCTGGCTCAAACCGAGCGCGGCAACATCACCGGACAAGTAAAAGACCCGAGCGGCGCGGCCATACCCGGAGCGGAAGTGAGCGCCGTGCAGGTGACCACCAACCTCCGCAACACGGCGCAGAGCACGACGGCGGGCGAGTACAACATTCCCGTACCGCCGGGCGTGTATCGAGTGGTGGTCTCGGCGGCGGGATTCAAGCGCTATGCGCGAGAAAACGTGACTGTGACGGCGGCGACGACGATCCGGCTGGATGCGATGCTGGAGATCGGCGCGCTCACTGAGACGGTGGAAGTGTCTTCCGAGGTGCAGCAGCTCCAGACCGAGACGGCGAAGGTCTCGACCTCGGTGCAGAACAAGCTGGTCGACGAGCTGCCGCTGGTGGTGGGCGGAGCGCTACGCAGCCCGTTCGACCTGGTGAGCATCACGCCGGAGGCGCGTGGCACTGGCGGCAACCTGGCGCTTGGGGGCGGGCAGGCGGGGGCGTGGGACGCGACCATCGACGGGCTTTCGGTGACCACCAACCGCTCGGCCAACACCGTGGAGATCGCCTACAACACCCCCTCGCTCGAGGCCATTACGGAGTTCACGGTAGATACCAACGGGTTCAAGGCCGAGTACGGGCAGGCGGGCGGCGGCGTGATGACGTTCTCGTCGAAGTCGGGGACCAACCAGCTCCACGGCGCGGCTTACGACTTTTTGCGCAACGACCACCTGGACGCCCGCGGCTTTTTTGCGCCGACCCGGTCGGTGTACAAGCAAAATGATTTCGGGGCCACGCTCGGCGGGCCGGTTTACATCCCGAAGCTTTACAACGGCAGGAACCGGACGTTCTTCTTCATCAGCTACGAGGGCTTTCGGAATCGCGTCGGCGCCAATGGATCCATTTTTAGCGTGCCGACTCCGGAGATGTACAACGGTGATTTTTCGAAATGGGTGGACGCCCGGGGGAACTTGCTGCAGGTCTACGACCCCTTCAGCACCAAGCCGAACCCGAATGGAAGCGGCTCGATACGCGACCCGTTCCCGAACAACCAGATTCCGCAGTCCCGTTTCGACAGCTTCGCGGCCCAGTTGGCGCCATACGGCGCGGCCATCAAGCCAAACCGGCCGGGCATTGCGCCGGGGGCCATTTCTTACGTCCAGAACAACTACATCCAGACTTCGGGCAGCTTGCTGAGCCCGACCGACAAGGGCAGCGCCAAGGTCGATCACCTCATCCGCAACAACCACCGGCTGGGGTTCCTGTTCAACCTTACGCGTTTCCGCCAGGAGCCGGGGCCGGAGGGGCCGCCGGGTCTGGCTTTGCCCATTTGGAATGGGCAGAGCTCGCTGTTCAACACCGAGATCTACCGCTTCTCCTACGACTGGACGATTTCGCCGCGCCTGCTGAATCACTTCGATATCGGCGGCAACCACTTCATCAAGAATTCGTTTTCGCCGAACGTGACCGGCAACTGGAAAAGCAAGCTGTGCATGAAGAACGTCATCGACTGCAATGCGAACTTCCCCGAGCTTGCTTTTACCGAATTCACCGGGTGGGGCACCGACAGCTACAATGGCACGGAGCAGCCGCTGTGGGCGATCAAGGACGACCTGAGCTACAGCCGCGGCAAGCACAATTTCAAGTTCGGTTACGCGTTCGAGAGCCAGCGGGCGAACGGGTTCGGGCAGCAACAGATCGCGGGGGCGTCGGGCTACAGCTTCCTGGGCACGGGAGTGCCCGGCGTGACCAGCTTCAGCAGCGGCAGCTCGTTTGCTTCCTTCTTGCTGGGGTGGGCCGACTCGGGCGGCACCGAGACCGACCGCTACGTGCCGCAGCTTTATCGCTATCACGGCCTTTACGCCCAGGATGACTGGCACCTGACCTCGCGGCTGACGCTGAACCTCGGCATGCGCTACGAGTTCACGCTGCCGCCGGTTTCGCTCAACGACGAGTATTCCGATTTCACGCCCAACCGCCCGAACCCGGCGGTGAACAACTTCCCCGGGGCGCTGCGGTTTGCCGGCTTCGGCCAGGGCCGCGAGAACACCCGCTCGCTGGTGCCAGGCTGGTATGGGGCCATCGGGCCGCGGGTGGGCCTGGCCTATTCGCCGGACAGCAAGACGACGTTCCGCTCGGCCTTCGGGCGCTCCTTCAGCAAGCTGACGGTGGTGAGCGGCAGCGGCCACTACGCCGGTTTCATCGGCCTGTACCGCTTCAACTCGGCCAACCAGGACGTGACGCCGCTCTTCCTGCTGAACCAGGGCCTGCCGCCTTACCTGCTGCCGCCGCAAATCAACCCGGCCTTCGCCAATAACCAGAGCGTCGATTACTGGCAGGGTCAGGACGCAACGCGGGCGCCGGAGAACCTCTATTGGACCTTCTCGGTTCAGCGGCAGGTCACGCCCAACACGGTGGTGGAGGCGGTTTACAATGCCGATGTTGGCACGCACCTGCAGGCCGGGCTGGTGAACATCAACCAGTTGCCGACGGCGTACCTGAATCAGTTCATCCAGCAATACGGCGCTACCGCGGCGTTGAACCTGCTGCGGGCGGACATCAACTCGACGGCGGCGCGGGCGGCGGGCATTCCGATTCCCTACGCGAATTTCACCGACCCGAGCGTGCAGCAGATCGAGACGGTGGCCCAGGCCCTGCGGCCGTATCCGCAATACCAAACCGTCAGCACCGGCGGCCAGAACGGCGACAAAAGCGGGCACTCCACGTATCACTCGGTGGTGCTCAAGGCCGAGCGGCGGCTGTCGGCCGGGCTGACGTTCCAGTGGAATTACGTATTCTCCAAGCTGCTGACCGATTCCGACAACTACGCCACGGGCAACCAGGCGCAGGACCAATACAACCGGAGCCTGGAGAAGTCGATCGGGGCGTACGACCAGACGCACGTGCTGAAGATGAACACGCTTTACGAACTGCCGCTCGGGAAAGGGAAGCGGTTCCTGTCCGGCGGCCGGTTCAGCAGCCGGCTGCTGGGCGGCTGGCGCCTCGGCGCGATCCAGATCTACCAGAGCGGCTTGCCGATAGCCTTGACGCGCAACAATCCGTTCCCGATTTTCAACGGCCCGACACGGCCGCTGGTGACCAGCTACGACAACTGGCGGGCGCCCATCGCGGGCAGTAAGTTCGACCCCAACGTAGACAAGTTCCTGAACAAAGCGGTATTTCCGACGCAGCCGAACAACCAATTCGGCAACGTGACGCGCTACAACCCCAAGGTGCGGGCGTTTCCGATGTTCAACGAGAACGTAAGCCTGGCGAAGTCGTTCGCCATCACCGAGAGCAAACGGATCGACTTCCGCTGGGAGGCGTTCAACCTGTTCAATCGCACGCAGTTCGGCACGGGGAGCACGAACGTGGACAGCAGCACGTTCGGGGTGGTGACCAGCCAGGCGAATACTCCGCGGCAGATGCAGGTGGCGCTGAAGCTGTACTGGTAATTGTTGCGGTATTCGCGAAATCGAAGACAAAGACACCATCTATCAGGTCAACGCCCGTGTCCCGGCCGGCGTGCCCAAGGGGCGGCGTGCCTGTGGTGCTGGGCCGGCGGGCAGTCCAGCCCGCCCGCAAGCCTGGCGATCCGGTAGGGTACGGCGGCGTGAACGACCCGCATTTGGATGGCCCGAAAGGTCCACCGCCGCTACTGGCGCCGGTCGAAGCGTTTCCACAGGTTCCGGCCGGCCGATCGACTTATGTTCCGGAGGAAAACGTGCCTTGTTTAAAGGGGCTAACCAGTAAAATTGCTACGTCTTCCTCCGGCCAAGCGACCCTAGGTGGAGTGGAGTCTCCGTGGGTCTAATGCGCCCAGAATAAGGGACGGGGCCTAAGGAAGTAATAAAGAAACGATCATGATTTCGTTAGGGTCTTTTCCGGCAGCGCGAAGCGATACCCCACCCACGGCTCGGTGAGCAGATACTTGGGGTGCGCCGCGTCGGGCTCGATTTTCTTCCGAAGCTGGTTGACGAAGACGCGGAGATACTCGACCTCATCCCCGTAGTCGGGGCCCCAGACGGCCTGAAGCAGCTCCCGGTGGGAAATGACCCGGCCGGCGTGCGCGACCAGGTAGCGAAGGAGATCAAACTCCTTGGGGGTCAGGCGCACGTTGGTGTTGCGGGCCGTAACCCGGCGGACGTCAAAGTCGATTTCCAGGTCGTCAAACACCAGCGAATGCGGCCCCGCGTCCGCCGCGGCGGGCATGCGGCGCATAGCGGCGCGAATGCGGGCCAGCAACTCCTCCATGCTGAAGGGCTTGGTCACATAGTCATCGGCGCCGGCATCGAGCGCCTCGACCTTATCCTTCTCCGAGTTGCGGATTGAGAGCACGATGATGGGAACATCGGAGCCGGAGCGGATCAGCCGGCAGCACTCCAGGCCTCCCATGCCGGGCATGTTCAGGTCCAGAAGGACCAAGTCAGGCAGATCGGCCCGCAGCTCTTCCAGGGCCTCTCCGCCGCTGCGGGCGTCGGTGACCTCGTAGCCCCGGGCGCTGAGCGTGGCGCGCATCACGCGCCGGATTTGGGGCTCGTCATCCACAACCAGAATCTTCCCGGCGCTCATGGAAGGCTGTCTCTCGAAACGGGCAGGGCAACGTGAAAAACCGAGCCGGCCCCCGGACGGCTGGTAACCCAGATGGAGCCGCCGTGCGCTTCGACAATGCTCTTGGCGATGGCCAGCCCCAGCCCGGTGCCCGGCACGCCGTCCTTCTTGGTGGGGCCCCGGTAAAACTTCTCAAAGATCCGCTGTTGCTCCTGCTCCGGGATGCCCGCGCCGGAATCGGCGACGTTGATGACGACCAGGCCGTCCAAAACCTTCGAGGAGATGACCAGGGGCGAGCCGGGCGGCGAGTATTTTATGGCGTTGTCGAGGAGCTGCTTGAGCACCTGCTTCACCAGTTGGAAATCGATGTCCGCCGGCGGCAGGGAGGGTGGAAGCTCGACTTCGACGGGGCGGGTGCGCACGCCGTGCCCCAGCTCTTTGAGGCTCGCCGTGATGATGGCGCCGACGTCGTGCGGGGACCTCTCCAGACGCAGCACGCCGGCGTCGATGCGGGCCATCTCCACGGCCTGGTTGACCAGCAGATTGAGGCGATCGGTTTCCTCGTCCACAATGGTCAGCAGTTCCCGCTGCCCGGCGCCGTCGCCGGAGCCGTCCGAGAGCAGCGAGGTGACGGCGGCCTTGATCGAGGTAAGCGGGGTCTTGATGTCGTGGGACAGGGCGTCCAGAACGGCCGAGCGCAACTCCTCGCTTTTGCGAGCCGCTTCGGCCCTGCCGGCTTCTTCCACCGCGCGAGCTCGCTCCAGGCAGATCGCCAAGCGCTCGGCGATGGAGTGCAAGACGGGCTCGGAGAGCGGAGCCCCGCAGACACCGAGGCTGCCGATCGCCTGATCGGCCGCCCGCACGGGAACGACCGACAAGCCGGTCCTGGCGTGGACCGGCAAGCGGCCCTGACCGGCCGCCTCCCGCAGCAGGTCGTCCGGAATGAGGCCGGCCTCCGGCCCCGATCGGAAAATCTCGCCGGAGCTGAGGTGATAGAGAGCCGCGCCCCGTAGCTCGAAAATACGGGCGACGTGCTCCGCGATGTGGCTCAGAGTTGCTTGAAAACTATCAATTTGCAGGATGGCCCGTCCCAGATCGAACAATTTCTCCATCTCCTGCCGCCGCTCGATGGCCTCCTGCGTGCGGTGTTTGGCGCGTACGGAGAGCTGGCTGGTGGTGATGGCGGTGGCCAGGAAGGTGACCAGGGCGACAAAATGCTGGGGCTCGCCGATCCCAATGCCGAGCGGAGGCAAGAAAAACCAATCGAACTCGAGCCCGCCAACCAGCGCCGCGACAATGGCCTGTAACGAACCCCACCGCGTGGCGATGCCGAGGATCGCCAGCAGCAGGGTGAGGGCGACGGTCGTGTGGTTGACGTGAGGGAGCCGCCGGCACAGAGCCATCACTCCGGCAACGATGCCGACCGACGCTGCCAGGCGCCAGATCTGACGGCCGATAGACACAGGCATGAGCCGCCTCTAACCATTCGATTATAGGATCGTACCCGGGCGCCGGGGCCCGGAATCGCCAGGAGCGCTCCGGATTGCCGGGAAGCCGCTCCCGCACGGGACCAGAGGGCGCCCGCTGGAAAAGCTACTTCACCGGCACCTGCCGGTCCGGTTTGGGCTTGATGCGGAACAGGCTGAACGGGCGCTGCTGGACGTCGCCGGTGAATTCTTTCAGGTTCTGCGAGCTGGCGCGGAAGTTTTCGATCATGCGGTTGATGTTCTCATCGTTGTAGGCCAGGGTGCCGCGCAACTGCTCGATTAGAGCCTGCGTTTGGGCGATGGTGTCCTGGAGCTGCTGGAGATCGCCCTTGAGCGGGTCGCGCGTCTCATCGACCGTCTTGTTGACGTTGGCGACCAGGTCGCCGACGCGGTTGTTGGTGCCGCGCAGGTCCGAGACCAGAGCGTCGATCCTTTCGGTGGTCTGCTGCAGATTGTCGGTGATGGCGTTGATCTTGGGCGCCTGATCGGCCACCAGCTTGTCGCTTTGGTCGAGCAGGTTGCCCACGTGCTGGCGGTTCTTCTCGCCGGTCATAACATTGAGGTTGTCGATCAGCTTGCTGGCCTTATCGGAAATCTCGTTGAGGTTCTTGTGGAGATCGATGACGAGGGCCTCAGAGGTCTCGGTCATGGAACCGATGCGGCGGGTGAGGGTGGCGAAGTCGACCGCCTCGATCGATTGGATGGCGCTGCCGGGCGGAAGCGGCGGCGATTCCTTCTTGCCGGGGGTGATCTCGACGTAATTCTCGCCCAGCATCCCGAGGGTGCTGACGGCGGCCACCGAGTCCTGGCGGACCGGGGTGTTGGGCTTCAGGTCGAGCAGGATTTCGACCTTGGTGGGATCCTCCGGCGCGGTGTGGATGTCGGTCACACGCCCGACCTTCAGCCCTCCGAAGCGGACTACCGCGCCCTTCTCCAGTCCTCCGGCGAAGGCGAAGTTCGTCTTGTAGCGGGTCATGCCGCCGCGCAGCGACACGTTGGCGATCGAGACGAAGGTAGCCACGAAGATCACCAGCGAGACGATTACGAACAGGCCGACTTTGGTTTCGTTGGACATAAGGTATTTGTTGATTGACTGATTTGTTGATTGAAACCCCAGCCGGCGCCGAGTGGGTTCTCAATCAACAAATCAATAAATCAGTAAATCACAAATCGTCTTCATTCCATCAGCCTTTCCAGAAACGCTTCCTGGTCGGCGGTGGGGGCGTCGGGGACCCGGTCGAGGAACTGGCGCACGCGTGGGCTAATGGAAGCTCGGATCTCCTCGGCGGCGCCGATGGCCGCAATGCGGCCCTTATCCACCACCGCGATGCGGTCGGCGATCAGGAAAGCGCTGGCCAGCTCGTGAGTCACCACTACGATCGACATGTTGGCGAAGGCGCGCTTCAGCTCCAGGATCAGTGCGTCTATGCCGGCGGCGATGATGGGATCCAGACCCGCCGAGGGCTCGTCGAAAAGCAGAATCTCCGGGTCCATGGCCAGAGCGCGGGCCACGCCGGCGCGTTTTTTCATGCCGCCGGAGAGCTGGGAAGGGAAGTAATCTTCGGCCTGGGCCAGGCCGACCTGCTCCAGCTTGATGCGCGTCATCAACTTGATGGTGGATTCGGCGAGTTTCGTGTGCTCCCGCAGGGGCAAAGCCACGTTGTCGCCGATGGTCATGGAGTTGAACAGGGCCGATCCCTGGAACGAAAGACCCATCGACTTGCGAACCTCGTTGAGATCGCGCTCCGAGCACCTGGTGATGTCCACGCCCTTGATGATGACCGTGCCCGATCGTGGCCGCTCCAGCCCCACCAGGTGGCGCAGCAGGGTGCTCTTGCCCGAGCCGCTGCCTCCCAGAATGACCATGGTCTCGCCGGCCATCACGTCCAGGCTCACGCCGTATAGAATAGTGCGCGAGCCGTACCCGGCGACCAGGTCACGAACTTCGATCATTTTGGGGCGATCGGGCATCTGTGACCTGTCGTCAGCCGTCGGAGAGGCAGCCGTCAGCCGTCAGCCGTCAGCCATCAGCCATCAGCCATCAGCCATCAGCCAGCAGCCAGCAGCCAGCAGCCAGCAGCCAGCAGCCAGCAGCCATCAGCCATCAGCCGTCAGCTTATCAGCTTTCAGCCATCGCACGTCAGTGTCGGCCTTCAGTCATCGGCCTTCAGTCATTCGCCGTCAGCAAGCGGCTTTTAGCCTCTGAATGAATGATGTTAGCATCCGCTTGAC
>JBGOUJ010000116.1:0-15216 GCA_041477005.1 Terriglobia bacterium
CATCCCGGCCGGCCGCATAGAACGAATTGGCTGGGATATTCGCTACGACCAAAAACCTTCGTGAACTTTCCGAGCTTCCTCTTCGAGCGCCGGACCAATGACTTCAATTGGGCGTGCGCCGCGTGCGAACACTTCTCGGCAGGAAAGAAGCAGCTTATCCGGCGTGTCACCTGTGAGAGCGTACAGTCCCTCCTCGCTGAGGGCATAGACGACCCGGCGGACATTTCCCCAGAAGATTGCCCCCGCACACATCGGGCAGGGCTCGGTGCTCGCGTAGAGCGTGCAGTTGGCAAGCCTTTGAGGCGAAAATGCTTTCGCGGCCTCACGCATCAGGTTGATTTCTGCGTGTCCTGTACAGTCATGAGCGGTGACGACCGTGTTCTCTGCGCGCAAGAGTATGTTCCCTTGTTCATCGGCAAGCAAAGCGCCAAAGGGATGGTTGCCATGTTCTCGCGCGCCGCGGGCGATGTCGATAGCAGTTCTTAAAAGGTGCAGATCGGTTTCGTTCATTTGGATGGAGCGTGTCGAGACCATGAGTAGCCACTGCGGGGAAGGCTGCCTTTTCGCGGTGGCCGGATGCATGCCCTAGTCAGGCCGCGGTCGCTCGAAGCCCAGCTTGCGGGCCGTCGCCTGCAGCGACTCGTTGTTAGGCATCAAGCCGGCGCCCGGCGGCCGCGCTCCCGAGCCAGCCGATCCGCCAAGAATACCTTGAGCAACGACTGATAGGGCACGTCCTTGGCGTTCGCCAGCGCCTTCAACTCCTCGAGCATCGTCACCGGCAGCCGCAGCGAAATGGCCGTTGTCGATGGCTTAAGGTTCGGAAACGATGCTTCGACGGCTTGGTTCCAGTCGAAGTACTCCGTCGTGTCGTGCTCCGCCCAGAATCGCCGCTCCGCATCCTCCGAGACGAAGCGCGGAATTGGCTTCCGCGCAGCCCTCTTACGCCTGCTCATACAGCCTCCGTTCGTCCCGACTCATGTCCCGCACCGAGATCACTCGCAGCAGCGTCCCCCGTATCGTGAACACCACGCTGAGCAGCCGCCCCGCGTTGGTCTGGCCCAGCGCAGCCCGCCGGGGCTCCCGCTGCGAATGCTTCTCATCGGGCGCCACGCGAATAGGCCGGTTGAAGAAGACCTGCTCGCACTCCGCCTTCGACACCCGATGCAATTCCCAGTTCTTCTCCCCGTTGCCCCCGTCCCACTGGAACCCGGTACACTCGGCCAAGTCGTCGGGCAAGGGCGCCACACGGAAAGTATATGCCCAGTATATACGGCTGTCAAGGGGACGACCCCTGCGGCTTGATGCTTAGCGAGCGGCCCTTCCCACCATCCATCCCCCTGCGCGGCGGAGCACGAGCACCGCCTAAAGTTTGCGCGGATGCCCCCGACCCCTGGCCGCTGACCCCGGCTCCGGCCTTTTTTGCGATAATCCCACCGTGCGGCCTCCGCGAGCGACAGTATTACTGCTTCTCTGTTGCGCCACGGCATGTTCGGCGGAGACGCCGGACGGCGCGGCGCTGTTCCGGAAGCATTGCGCTGCTTGCCATGACTCTCCCGGCACGACCCGGGCGCCCGATACGCGAGTCCTTCGCTTTACGCCCTCCGTCATGATCGTGGCCGCCATGGAAACCGGGAGTATGAAAGACCCGGCGGCCGGTCTGAGCGCCGCCGAGCGGCGCGCCATAGCCTAGTTCCTGGGCGGCAAGCTCACCGAGATCGGGCCCAGGCCCGGCGCCGGCGCCTGTCCGGCCCATCTTAAGGACGCTGCCCAGAACTTCGCGGCCGGCCCGCGCTGGCTCGGTTGGGGCGTGGACTTGGCCAACAGCCGCTTCCAGCCTGCCGAGATGGCCGGCCTGGGTCCGGACGAGGCCCGGCTGCTGAAGCTGAAATGGGCCTTCGGATTTCCGGGCGCAAACCTTGCCGCCGCCCAGCCCGCCGTCGCCGGTGGACGGGTCTTTGTGGGCAGCGCCGGTGGCCAGGTTTATTCCCTGGATGCGGCCAGCGGATGTACCTACTGGATCTACAAGGCCGCCGCTGCAGTTCGAACGGCGATCAGCATCGGACCGCTGAGCGCCGCCGGCGCCCATTACGCGGTTTACTTCGGCGACCTGTCGGCCAACGCCTACGCCGTGGAGGCCGCGACCGGCGTTTTGCTGTGGAAGACCCGCGTCGAAGAAGATGCGAACGCTCGCATCACCGGCGCGCCCGTGCTCTACGATGGCCGGCTCTACGTGCCGGTGTCTTCGGCCGAGGAGACCTCGGCGGGCAACCCCAGCTATCCTTGCTGCCGCTTCCGGGGCAGCGTGGCGGCCCTCGATGCTCGAACCGGACGGCAAGTCTGGAAAACCTACAGCATCCCCGATCCGCCCCAGCTCAGGCAAAGGAAGGAATCGGGAGTCGAGTTGTGGGGGCCGGCGGGCGCCGCGATTTGGTCCGCGCCGACGCTCGACCTGGAGCGGAAGGCGATTTATGTGGGCTCCGGCAACGGCTATTCGGACCCGCCTCCGGCAACCAGCGACGCCGTCCTGGCCATCGACATGGAGACCGGGAACATGCTGTGGTCCAAGCAGCTCACCCCGAACGATCAGTGGAACCTCTCCTGCTTCAGTTTGGACAGGAGCAGTTGCCCGGAACAGCCCGGCCAGGATTTCGACATCGGCAGCTCACCGATCCTGCGGAGCCTCGCCGGAGGCAAGAGCTTGCTGGTGGTGGGGCAGAAGTCGGGGATAGTTTACGGACTCGATCCGGACCGCGGTGGTGAGATCGTCTGGCAGACGCGCGTGGGGCGTGGCGGCGCCGTGGGAGGCGTCCAGTGGGGCCCGGCGGCCGACGGAGAGGCGGTTTATGTCGCGGTCTCCGACCTCGCGAGCGCCCTGCCTGAGGCCGCCGGCGGCCTGCACGCCTTGCGCCTGGCGACCGGCGAGGAGATGTGGCATACGCCCGAGCCCAAGCCGCCGTGTCTCGGCCGGCTGGGCTGCAGCGCGGCCCAGTCGGCGGCAGTTACGGCTATTCCCGGGGTGGTTTTCTCCGGCTCCTACGACGGCCACTTGCGGGCTTTCTCCACTGCCGACGGCAGCATCCTATGGGATTTCGACACGGCGAGGGAATTTCCGACGGTCAACGGCGTCAAGGCCAACGGCGGTTCCATCAATGGTCCCGGCCCCACCGTCGCCGGCGGCATGGTCTACGTCAACTCCGGTTATTTCCTTTACTTCGGCATGCCGGGCAACGTGTTGCTCGCCTTCTCGGCGGAGGGGAGATAGGACGCGCCAGAATCTGCCCCTCCGCGCCGCGCGGACAGCGAATCAGTCACCGTCGTGGTCCGCGTCGGAGTGAGAGGCCAGGGCTGCTTTGGCGGCGTTGCTGATTTGAACCGTGTCTTGCGCGGGCGCCGCTTTCTTCGTAGGAGCGGCGGGTTGCGCAGGTTTTTGGTTTGCGTTGGTTTGCTGCAGTTGCGAAAGAAGCGTCGATCCCAATCCGTTAATGGTGTTGGCCACGGGTTCCCTCCAGCAACTCATATCGGCCGAAGTCAGGAAGCACGGATTTTTTTAGGCCTGGGCCAGGAAGCGTCTGTTTCCTTACACAGCTCCTGGCTTGGCGGCGGTTACTTCTCCGCCCCAACTCTCTGCTCTTCGGTGAACTTCTTGACGTAATTGGTGTCGAAGTTGCCGAGCACGAAGTCGGGGTCGGCCATGATTTGCTGGTGGATGGGGATGGAGGTGTAGATGCCCTCGATCACGAACATGTCGAGAGCGCGCTGCATGCGGGTAATGGCCTCGGTACGGTCGCGGCCGTGGGCGACGAGTTTTGCAACCAGAGAATCGTAATAGGGGGGAATCATGCAGTCGGCGTGGGCGGCCGTGTCGACGCGGATGCCGGCCATGCCGGGGACGTGGAACTTGGTGATGCGGCCGGCCGAGGGGGCGAATGTCTGCGGGTTCTCGGCGTTGATACGGCACTCGATGGCGTGGCCGCGCATCCCGATCGGCCCACCCAGCATCGATGAGAGCGGCTCGCCGCCGGCCAGCAGGATCTGGGCTTTTACCAGATCGACTCCGGTCACCATCTCCGTCACCGGATGCTCGACCTGGATGCGGGTGTTCATCTCGATAAAGTAGAGGCCGCCGCCTTCGTCCATCAGAAACTCGACCGTGCCGGCGTTGGTGTAGCCAATGCGGGTGAGGGCGTTGGTCACTCGCCCGCACATCCGGCTGCGGGTGGCGTCATCCAGGCGGGGCGACGGGGCTTCTTCCAGGAGCTTTTGATGACGCCGCTGGATGGTGCACTCCCGCTCGCCGAGCACTATTACCGCGCCATCGCTATCTCCCAGCACCTGGAACTCGATGTGCCGGGGGTGCTCGATGTATTTCTCGAGGTAGACGTCGGGCGAGTGGAAGCTCACCGCCGCCTCGTGCTGGGCCTGATGCAGCAGCCCGCCGAGTTCGCGCGACTCGCGCGCCACTCGCATGCCGCGCCCGCCACCGCCCGCCGCCGCTTTGATGATGACCGGGTAGCCCACCTCGCGCGCGGCTGCCAGCGCCTCTTCCTCGTTTTTCAGCAGCCCGTTCGAACCGGGGAGCACCGGCAGTCCGGCTTCGGCCATCGCCCGCCGGGCCTGCTCCTTCTCGCCCATCAGCCGCACCGTCTCCGGCCGTGGCCCGATGAAGGCGATGCCCGACATTTCGCAGACTTCGGCAAACCCCGGATTCTCGCTCAGAAAGCCGTAGCCGGGGTGGATGGCGTCGACGTCGGTGATTTCCGCCGCGCTGATCACCGCCGGGATGTTCAGGTAGCTGTCGGCGCTCTTAGCCGGCCCGATGCACAGCGCCTCGTCGGCAAACCGCACGTGCAGCGAGCCCCGGTCGGCCTCCGAGTAGACCGCCACGGTGCGGATGCCCAGATCCTTGCACGCGGCGATTACCCGTACGGCGATCTCTCCGCGATTGGCGATCAGGACCTTTTTGAACATAGGCCGCGGAACCGTCTACTTCTCCCGGATCCCAAACAAAGCCTCGCCATACTCGACCGGCTGCTGCGTGGAAACGAAGCGCTTCTCGACGATGCCGGAGACATCCGACTCGATTTCGTTCATTAACTTCATGGCCTCGATGATGCAAAGCACCTGGCCCGCCTCCACCTGGTCGCCGATCTGGACGAAGGGCGCCGCGCCGGGTGACGGAGCCTCGTAGAACGTCCCGACGATCGGAGATTTCACGATGTGAAGCTCTTGCTCCGGCTGCGGGATGGCCGCGGGCAGCGCTCCCGCCGCTGCCGAAGCGCCGGGGGCGGGCAGGCTGAGCATCGGGGCGGGCAGCGGAGTGGCTCCGGAAGCAAAGGTGATCTGGGGCGCGCCGTTCGAGGCTGGGCCCCGCCTGATGCGGATCTTCTCGTTGCCCCGCTCGAGCTCGAACTCGGCAATGTCCTTCTCGGTGAGCGCGTCTATGAGTTCCTTGATCTCTTTGAGGTTCATAGAATCTGCAGGTCCTTGGACGTCGGAGTCAGAACCTCGCAGCCGCTGCCGGTCACGAGCACCATGTCCTCGATTCGCACGCCTCCAAAACCTTCGAGGTAGGCGCCCGGCTCAATGGTGATCACCATCCCGGCCTCCAGCACCGTCTTGTCATTCCGTCCGAGCCGCGGGGTTTCATGAATCTCCAGCCCTACCCCGTGGCCGGTGGAGTGAACGAAAGCCTCATCCAGGCCATGCTTCTGGAGCGTCATTCGAGCTTGCCGGTCCACCAGCTCGGCTTTCACCCCGGGCCGCACGGCCGAGATGGCAGCCAACTGGGCTTCCAGCACCGCCTGATAGACCGCCCGCGCTCGCCGCCCCAGACCACCCAGGGCGAGGGTGCGCGTCATGTCGCTCGAATATCCGTCCAGTATAACACCTTGGTCAATGATGATAAATTCTTTTTTCCTCAACACTTTATGGGTGGGCCGCGCGTGGGGAAGAGCGGCCCGCGCGCCGGATGCCACAATTGTTTCAAAGGCCTCCTTCTCCGCGCCCAGCATTCGCATGCGGTGCTCGATGTCCGCGGCCACCTCCGCTTCGGTTCGTCCAGGCCGGATTTTTCGGACTGCCGCCTCGAACACCGCCGAGTTCAGCGCGACCGAGCGGCGGATCACGGCGATCTCTTCCTCGCTCTTAACAGCCCGCAGCCTTTCGACCAAGCCCGCCAGCGGCTGCAACCGGCAACCCCGCAGGTTGGAGCGCAGCGCATCGTAGAGCTCGAAACTGGCGCGCCGGCGCTCGAAGGCCAAACGGCGCAGCCCCCGACGTTTCACCGACCCGGCCAAGGCTTTCGCCAGCGTCCCGCGAGGCACCACTACCCTGGCGTCCGCGACCTCTTCGCCCGCCTGTAGCTTGTAACGCCCGTCGGTGAATAATACTGCATCCTCGGCCGTCACCAACAGCAGTGCATTGCTGCCGGTGAAGCCGGTCAGGTAACGGATATTGGGCAGGGCGGAAACCACCAGGGCTTCCACCCGGGCCTCCGCCACCATGCTGCGGAGCCGATCCAGGCGCGCCCGGTTCACTGCTTATTGTCCGGCACACGAATTTCCAGGCCGTTCGAGTCGGGGTGAACCTCGTATGGGGGGATAGAGTTTACGTCCAGGACAATTCGGGCGACGGGCGGGTCGCTCTGGAACTGGCTGACCCGGATGCCTTTGACGTGCGCCCGGTTCACGGCGAGCGAGCGCTGGCCGGCCGGGACATCAAGGCGGCAATTCGAGAGATCGATGACCACGCGATTGGGATTCTGCAACTGGAACGTTCGAAACTCGACGCTTGGGTCGACTTTCACCGACACGGTCAGACCGTCGCCTTGCGGCTGGACGGAGAAGTCGCTCATCGCGAACTTCTGTGCCTTTGTCTGCGGCTTTGCAGCAATCGGTGGCTTCGGCTCGGCAGGGGTCACACCGGCGGGTAGGTTGGTCGCCTTCGGCGGCCCGGCGGAAGCAACGGCGCTGGGACCAGGCGCAGGGTGGGTCTCCGGCGGCGGCTGCTTCGAGGCGGGAGGTTGCTGCTTGACGCCGGCAGACGGGGCAGGCGTCTTGGTCGTGGGGGCCGGGGTGACCGGGGTGGGGGTCACCTTAGCCGAGGTAACCGGCGCCGGAGGGGCCTTTGCTGGAGTGGTGGGACCCGGGGTGACCGGAGCTGGAGTGACCGGGGTAGGGGTCACCTTAGCCGAGGTAACCGGCGCCGGAGGGACCTTTGCTGGAGTGGTAGGACCCGGGGTGGCCGGAGCTGGAGTGACCGGAGTAGGGGTCACCTTAGCCGAGGTAACCGGCGCCGGAGGGACCTTTGCCGGAGTGGTGGGACCGGGGGTGATCGGCACGGGTGTAGCCGGCGTTGGGTCCGTAGTTGGGGGGGCCGCCTGAGGCTGTGGCTCCGGAGGCGACTCCTGGGACTTCGCCGGCGCGGCCGCCGAGGCAACATCCGTCTGCTTGGGCGCTGGAGCAGTCTCCTTGTGATGGCTGCCCAGGTAAAACAGGATGCCGAGGGCCATCACTAGCAGAACCCCTCCGGTGACTGCCTCGCGCCGGCCGATCCAGGTGGTGAGAGCGGGGGTGTCTGTCGCCGCCTCTTTTGCGGCTGGGGCGCTCCCCATCGTCGGCTTCAGCAAGTTGATCCGGATCATAATTGCTCGAAACCCCGCAGCGCGAGTCCCACCGCCACCGGCATGCAGTGCGCGTGATCCCAAACCAGGCGGCTCAGCCCGTTGGAGCCGTCAAACTCGATTCTGTGAAATGGATTCAGCTCTCCGAACGGCAGGCGGATCCGGTTCCGCAGCATCTCCCCCAGGCCGCGCGCGTGGGCGGCGCCGCCGGAGGTCAGCAGCCGCTGAATCTGGCTGGAGCGCGGCTCTAGCGGGTGCTCGTCGGCCACCTCATCCATCAGCTCAAAGACACGCTCCAGGTTCACGGCAATGCGGTCGGTCAGGCTCCACTCCTCGTTGTTCAACTGCGTGCGCGCCAAGGATAGCTCCTTCGCCAGCACCGGCGTCGAACCCCGGACGATGCAGACCGTCATGGCGGAAGCTCCCAGGTGGAGCAAGCCGATGATCTCGGTCGACTGTGGCTCGTAATTATACGCGTAAGCGTTGACCAGGGCACAGGCCGTGGAGTCCACCAGCGCCGGGGTCTTGCCGGCGCGCTTGATCAGGTCGTGCAGACGCTCCACCCGGCCCGGCTTGGCCGCCACCACCAGCGCATCGATCCACTGGGAATCCGAGAAGTTATCGAGCACCTCGAAGTCGAAATTGGTCGGTTCCACGAGGAATGGCGCCAGCCGGGCGGTCTCCTGGCGAACCGATGCCTTCAGAGCGTCCCCGGTCGCCCGCTCCAGCTTGAGCCGGGTAATGAAAACGTCTTCGCCGCCCAACCCGACGGCCACCCGGCTGCCACGCAGCTTCTGATCGCGGCAGAAGCGACGGATGCAATCGGAGACGGCGGGCGGGTCCAGGAGAGCGCCATCGGAGATGGCGCCGCTGGGCATGGCGGCGATGGCGGCCCGGCCCACGACAAGCCGGTCGCCCTTCTTTTTCAGCTCCACACCCTTGAGTGTGGAGGAGCCGATGTCCAGCCCCACTAAAGCAGAAGTGCCAAGAGGAAACACGTTCTATTCGCGGCGTCCTTCCGTTACTTGGGAGCCCGAGCCAAACCCGACGCCAGTAATTCGGCGCGGTCGGACAAGCTGCGAGCTCGGTTCAAATCGCCCTGTGAGCGGGCCTGCCGGGCCTGTTCGATAAAAGAGCGCACCCGGGCGACCTCGTCTTTGTCCGCCGCCCCCGCCTGCGCCAGGAATCGCTCCGCCGCCAGCAGACTTCGTTCGATGCGCTGCTGCAGGTCCTGCTCCTCGCCCGGGGTGAGCATCGGCCGAAGCTGCGGCGCCGGCGCTGTGGCTGCCGGCGGGCTGGTGGCCGGCTCCGGAGCGGGCGCTGGCGCAGTCGCCACCGGGGTCGGGGCCCGCCGAACGGGCGCCTTCTGTCTGGGCGCCTGCGGCGGCGCGGGCTCGGTGGCCGGAGTTTCCTCCTCCGGCTCTTGTACCGCCGGTATGGCCCCGGGCGGTATCGGCTGCGGCGGCGGCAGCCGCTCGGTCGTTTGGGGTGCGGAAACCGGCTCCGCGGTTGCCGCCGCCGCCACCACCCTCGGAGCAGCGGCCGGCTGCGCCGCCGCAGACGTGTGCCGCAGCAGCCTGCAGCCTAGCAGCGCCAAGGCCGCGACCACGGCCATCGCGGCCAGCTTTGCTTCGTTCCGGCTTGTGTTCCGGCCGATCACCTCGCCTCCACCGCCGGGAACCTCACGCGGAAGGTCGTACCTCGGCCCAGTTCACTGGAAAAGTCAATTGTACCATTGTGCAATTGCACTACGCGAAATGTCGAGGCCAGTCCGATGCCCGACCCATCCTTCTTGGTGGTGAAGTAAAGGCGGAAGATCTTCTCCCGGTCCTGCGGCGCAATGCCCACCCCCTGGTCGGCCACCGACAGCTCCACTTCCGATCCCAGCCGCACCACCGCCAGTTTCAATTCGCCTCCCTGCGGCATGGCCTGAATGGCGTTGACCACCAGGTTCAGCACCGCCTCTTTCAACTGATCCCGATCCGCTTTGATCGTGATGGCGCTGTCGGCGGCGCCGTTGAGCACCTCGATGCGGACCTTGCGGGAGGTCGCGTCGGGGCCGGCCAGCGCCGCGACTTCCTGCACCAAGCCGTCCAGACTCACTTCCGCCAGCTTTAGATCAACCGGCCGATTGAAATCGAGGAACGTCTTGACGACGTGATCGAGGCGGTTCATCTCTCGCGCAATCACTTCCAGCTCGGGCGGGGGGGGCTGGTCCGAGGACGCGCTCAGGCGGTTCTTCAGCAGTTCGAGGTGCAGGGTGATGGCATTCAGAGGGTTCTTGATGTGGTGAGCCACGCCGCCGGTGAGGCGGCTGATGGCCGCCAGGCGGGAAGAGACTTCCACCTGGGTTTCGATCTGCCGGCGGGTATCGGCATCGCGCAGCAACACCAGCGTCCCCAGCCGCCGCCGGGTGGCGAAATCCTCCATCAGCTCCACGCTCAGCAGCACGCGCAACGACGGTCTGGGCTCGTTCGGGATCTCAACCACGCGGCCCTCGAGCGGCTGGCGCAACTGCACGGCGCTCACCACCAGGGCGCCCAATTCCGAGCCGGCCGGGAAAACCTCCTCGATCGACTGCCCCATCATCTGCCAGCGCCCCTGGCCCAGAAACGGCTCGGTCGCGGCGCTGGCGATGATCAGGTGGTCGTTGGCGTCGAACAGCAGCACGGCGCCCTCCAGCTTGCGCATCAACTGTTGCATGTTGCCGCGCAGGGAGCTGATGCCTTCGCGCGCATCCCGAAACTGCTGTCCGAGCAGGCTCAGCTTGCTGGTGATGGCCGTGTACTCGTTTCTCTGCGGCTGGTCCGCCGGGAGCGAGGGAGCGAATTCGCCGCGCGTCATCCGGTCGATGGCCTGGCCCAGACGGTCGAGCGGCCGGAAGGCGATTCGCGAAAACACGACCGCCAGCACCAGCGCCGCCAGCAGGCTGAGCAGCGCCGCGATCCCCAGCTCGCGGATCTGCGGTTTGAGCTCGCCCCACAGAAAGGCGGTGGGAACCGCCACGTGCAGCTCCAGCACCGGCCGCCCTTCGTAGCCGAACGTGCGGGAGATCTCGTAGTCCTGGTGCGGCGCATACACCGCTCGCAATTGCTCGATGAAGCCCTTCTCCGCCAGCTCCTTGAACTTCGGCCGCCGCACCCATTGGTGGCGCTCCATAGAGCCGGACAACACTTCCCCATACTGGTCGGTGACGGCGATTTCGGCGATGGTATTGAAGCTCGCGAGGGACCGCAGAAGGATCTCCCGAAGCTCGTCGTCCTCTCGAACCGCCTGCCGCCAGTACGCGGCGCTCTGCTCCGGTGTGGCCAAGGGCGGCGGCCCGGAGAGCGTATCCATGGTCGCGCTTTCCACTTGCTGGGCCACCATCTGGGCCTGCTGGAACGCCGACTGTAGTTGCATCCGCAGCAGATGCCGGAGGTAGACCATCGACAGCACCACCGTCAGGATCAGAACCAGGCCCACGATCGAGAAGCTCAGGCGGCGTTTGAATGACATGACTGCACAAAGAAGTCAGAAGTCAGAAGCCAGAAGGCCGAATAAACCCGCCCTTTTCAGGATTCTGGCTCCTGGCTACTGACTTCCGACTTCTGACTTCCGACCTTCTCATCCCGTTCCATATTCCTTCAACTTGTTGTGAAGGGTCTTCAGGCTGATGCCGAGGATCTCGGCGGCGCGGGTTTTATTGTTGCGTGTGTGCTCCAGGGTTCTCAAGATCAGCGATTTCTCAGCCTCAGCAACCGTGGCGCCGACGCGCAGGGCGATGCCGTCTCCATCCCCCTGGGGGCGTGCCGGCTCGAACGGCGCCAAAAAGTCCGTGGGCAGGTGGGACAGGGCGATAGTCCCCTCGCCCGCCACGATTACCGCCCGCTCCAGCACGTTGCGCAGCTCCCGCACGTTCCCCGGCCAGTTGTGCTGCTGGAAACGCTCGATCACCGCCGGCTCGAGGCCCGATACCCGGCAGGAATGTTTCTGGTTGAGCTGCCCCAACAGGGTCTCGGTGATCAGCGGCAGGTCGTCTTTTCGCTCGCGCAACGGTGGCAAGGCGATCTGGAAAACGTTCAAACGGTAGTAGAGGTCCTTGCGCAGCTCCCCCTTGCTGACGGCGGCCTCGGGCACTTTGTTGGTGGCCGCCAAAACCCGCACATCCACCTGGATCTCGGCCTTGGCGCCCAGCCGGCGCACCTTGCCGTCCTCCAGCACCCGCAACAGCTTGGCCTGGATGGCGGGCTGCATCTCGCCGATTTCGTCCAGCAGAAGGGTCCCTCCTTGCGCCAGCTCGAAGCAGCCGGCCCGCCGCTCGGCGGCCCCGGTGAACGACCCCTTCTCGTGGCCGAACAGCTCGCTTTCCATCAGGCTCTCGGGCAGGGCCGCGCAGTTGATGGCCACGAACGGTCCCGGCCGTCGCGGGCTCAGCTTGTGGATGGTGTGAGCCACCATCTCTTTGCCGGTGCCGCTTTCACCGGTAATGAGGACGGAAGCCGAGGTGGGGGCCACTTGCTGGAGCAGGGCGAAGACGCGCTGCATGGCGGCCGAGCGGCCGACCATTTCGTCCAGCTCGCCGCTATAGACCAGGCGCCGCTGCAGCCTCTCTTTTTCCTGCGAGAGACTGCTGCTCTCGACGGCCCGCGCCAGCAGCACCTGCAAAGCGGCCGGCTTGATCGGCTTTTCGACGAACCAGTAGGCGCCCAGATCGTGAACCGTGGCCACGGCGTTCTCGATGCTGCCGTAGGCGGTCAGCACGATCGTGGGCGGGATATTGCCCTGCTCGGCCAGCCGGCGCAGCAGTTCGAAGCCGTCCAGCCGCGGCATCTCCAGATCGGTGATGATCACCTGCGCCGGGAAGGAGGCCAGCTTTTCCAGCGCGTCCTGCCCATCCTCGGCCGTTTGAGTCACGTAGCCCCACCCGGCGATCAACCCGGCCAGAGCGTCGCGCTGCGCGGCCTCGTCATCGACGATCAGTATGTGTTTGCGTGGTGAGGCGTTCACAGGTACTTTCTATTCTACTCGTCTTGTCTGCTCCCTGGGGGAGTGCTGGGGAGTGCCGGGGGCTGCTGGGGTCCTGGGGTGCCGCGCTGCGGGGGTGCTGCCGTGCTGGGGTGCTGGGGTGCTGCGGTGCGGGGGGTGCAGGGGGTGCGCGGCGGGGCGCCGGCAAAATCGAGGCGCGTCAGCCCTTCAGGACGCGCTCCAGCAACGGATAGGCCTTGAGGCCGTTCCAACGATGCTTGCCGTCGAAGAAATTCGTCTGGAGCTGCTCCGACCGACCGAAGGCGCCCCACACACGGCGCATACGCTCCAATGCCGGCTCGATCCAGCCTTTGACCATCAGGCCGTCCTGTAAACCGACTTCCCAGAGGCACGGACGCGGCGCGATGAGAGAGGCGATCTCCGGAACATCTCCGTAGCTCAGCAGTCCCGGGAGGATCTGTGCGCCGCAGTCGTAATGTCCCTGAACCCGCTCCTGCATGACGTTCAGCGCGCCCGAGATGACGGCTACGCGGATCTTTTGCGACAGGGCTGAGGTGAGCATGGTCATGCGGCCGCCGTAGGAAAGCCCTACGCAGCCGAGCCGGGCCGGGTCCACAGAGTCCGATCGCGAGAGCAGCTCCAGCGTCCACAGCGCGTCGCGCAGATTCTCTGCAATCAGCAGCTTGCCGAACAGCATCATGCGAGCGAAGGTGACGCCGCACGCATCGCCACGGTACGACTTGCGGTCGTCCACGCGACGGCCGAAAGGGGTAAGACATGGTATTGCCACCACATACCCCCGCCGCACGAGCTGCAAGCCGTAGTCGTAATTCGCCCCCGCAATTGCCGCCTTCTGCTCCGGCGTGGTCGAGATACCGGCCACAGAATCGTACCCGTAGTCGCCATGCCCATGCAGCGCCAGGATGCCGGGGCGCTTCTCGGAAGCGGCGCCCCGTGGTATCAGCCGGTAGACGGGCAGGTCGCGAAACCCCTCTGCCCGCAGCAGCAACTCCTCGCGCCGGTGATCGCCCAGGTCCACGGTGCGCTCGCGTATTTCCTGCCAGCGTTCCGGCGGATTGTGCGGGCCGAGCAGCTCCGACAGCTTGGCCGCGAATTCGCGCTGCCAGGCCCGGCCCTGTTCGGCGTTTCCGCCACGAAACTGCATGGAGAGCGGAGCGTGCTTCGCCCAGTCGAGGATCTCGTCGTTTACATTGACGTTTTTCTCCGCCGCGAGGCCCCGCACCGCGAGGCACCCGGCCGAGAGCGCCATCCACCGCCGCCGCGTCAGTCCCTGCATCCATTCACTCATATTGCACCCACACGGGCGAACTCCAGCCGAGCTGGCCGTTCTGCTGCTCGACGCGGACATAATAGTAGAACTCGCCCGGCCGGATGTCCACATCGGTATACGCGAAGCGCATTTCTGCGCCGGAACCGGGCATCGAGTACACGACCCGGTTGTTTCGGATCACTTCGGCGCGCGCGATCGGCCCGGTGCCCGACACGTAGACCTGGAGCGGCAGGGCGGCAGACGAACGGAAACTGTCCCCCATGAAGTGGTTGCCCATGCGCGCCTCCAGGACGATGTTGTCGGTGGCGGCGTAAGAATGCCGGGCCTTCGCGGCCCGGACGATCGCCTCGCGGCTCACCTGATCCACGTAGAAACAGGCGTAGGAAATGTGGGTCGAGACGTGATCGGAGCTCGACTGCACCCCGAGCTTGATTCCCTTGGCCCAGGCGCTCCAGACGAACCCGGCGGAGAAGCGCCCCGATTCGCCGGCTGCCGGCGAACGCGGCGCGTTCTGTGTTTCGTAGTTGCTGCGATAGCCCTGATAGATTTCGACCACCGGTTCCACTTCCGGGTCACTGTCACGCCAATCCGTTCCCATGCCCGAGGCGGAGGTGTGGGATGCGGTGAAGCCCCCGAATTTTCGGAGGTAGGCGTAGAGCCTGGCGGCTCCCTCCGTGCCTCGCTGTTCGGCTTCGGAAGTTGGCAGAAGGGGGCGGCCGCGCTCGGCAAAGAGCACGTTGCGGTGACCGTTGGGATACGGCAGGCTGCGCTCATAGCTGTAGAGCGGCTCGAACTTCCCCCGAATGGTGAACAAATCGACCGCCTTCTGAAGCATGCGCCAGTCGTAAGGGGACTCCTTGCCGTTCTCATGGTCGCAGACGCCGAGGTAGTCGAAGGCGGCGGCGTCCATGGCATAGCGGTAGCTGTCGATGAGCGAGCCATCGCGATTCCCGTCCCAGGAAATGTCCGTGTGGCGATGGGTGTCGCCCCGGACAATCCGCAGCGTCTGCCCTCCCGCCGTCGCGCGATAGCTCCGCATCCGCTGCACGTCGCGGGCCTCGTCGGGATGGGAAGGCGCCGTCGAGTCGGAAGGCGGTGTGAACGCGACCAGTTCGGCTGCGCCGGCGTCCGGCGCTGACGGCAAGGCGGCGAAGAAAAGATCCTGCTCTTGCGGAAAGCCCGCCGGCCACAGGCGGCCATCCGACACCCACGCCAGCCCTACGTTCCCATCGCGCTGGAGGATTGCGGCGCCAGGAGCATCGATGCGTCCAGAGCCCTCCGGAAACTCGATCATGGGGATCCACCCGCCGTGCCGGTAAGTGGTGGCCGCGATGCG
>JBGOUJ010000117.1:0-15154 GCA_041477005.1 Terriglobia bacterium
GATGTTGTCCGAGCCGGCGATCCACTTCTGAGCAGGGGTGAGGTCCACGCCGGTAGTATAATCCACGCCATGCGCATCGTTGCGTTGCTGAGTTTCGTCGCGCTGCTGTGGCTGGCGAGTTTTGCCCAAAGAGCGCAGCAGGAGCCGGCGCCGCCGCCTTACGAGCACACGTTCGAAGCGTCGCGGCGCGGCGCCCTGCCGGTCGAGTATCCCGGGCCGTTCACGTTTCCCGATTTCGTGCGGCTGCTGGTGCGGCGGGCCGGGCCGTTCCGTTTGGATGTGACGCGCGATCTGCGGGAATGGCGGCTGGCGCCCCAGGCGGACCTATGGACGACCGAGCTGCCCGAGGTGCTGAAGCTGCGGGTCGCCGAGGGACAATTGGAGGTAGTCCGGAAGCCCGCCCGGCTGCGGCTGGGAGTGGGCGTCCTCTACAATCTGCCGGTGCTGATTCGCAACGAAGCGTCGGAGGCCATCGACGTGAAGGTGATCGGCACGATCGGAGACGAGGGCCCGACCGACCGCTTTCGTGCACGGCCGGGGATCAATTACTTCAGCTTCAACCTGCGGCCGCGGAGGAAAGGCCAGGCCGCGGTAGCGCTGAAGCTCTACGCCGGCATGAGCCTGCCGGAGGCCGGGTCCCCGCCCGAGAGCACCGTGGCCCAGCAGGTCTCCTTTCCGGTGGAGGTGGTGGGGTGGGGCGGTCTGCGTTTGCGGACCAGCCTCACGGCGCGGATTTACGTGGTCGCGTCCGACGGCCTCTCTTACACGCCGGCGGGGCGGCTGGCGCGGATTACCTGGTCGGCGGGGGATTATTTCTACTACGGCGCCGGAGAGGACCAGATCCAGCTCCCGGCGGGCCCCGCTTCGATCGAAGCCGTGCGGGGCTTTGAATACGAGCCGGCCCGGCAGACCGTGGAGATCGCCGAGCAAAAAATCACCGACGCCACCCTGACACTGGTGCGGCGGGACAATCTCACAGCCGAGGGCTGGTATTCCGGCGACGTCCACATTCACGGCAACTACAACAACCACGAGTTCATCACGCCGGAGGACGTGCGCGACCAGGTGGAGGCCGAGGACCTGAACGTCGCCAACATGATGGTGGCCAACTCCGACGGCCCGCACGTTCACGACGAGCAGTATTTCGAAGGGCGGCCGAACCGGGTGAGCACCGCGCTGCACATCGTGTATTGGGTCGAGGAGATGCGAAACTCGGGCCTCTACGGGCACATGTGCCTCACCGGGCTGAAGTCGCTGGTCAAGCCTCTCTACACCGGGTTCGCCAACAGCCCCTATCCTTATGACTACCCGCCCAACTACGCGCAGGCGGTGGCGGCACAGAAGCAGGGCGGCGCGGCGAGCTACGCGCACCCCGGCTACGAGTTCACCGCCGAGCCGCGCACGATGAGCGCGCGAGAGCTGCCGGTGGACCTGGCGCTAGGTTCTATCGATGCCATGGACGTGATGAGCAACGCCAACGAGGACGCCTCCACGCCGATGTGGTACCGGCTGCTGAACACGGGCCTGAAGTGCGCCATCTCGGCCGGGACCGACAGCTTTACCAACCGCCGCCACCACTGGCTGCCGGGCGCCGAGCGGGTGTATGTTCACGTGCCGGGCCCGGTTCGGGGAAGGCTCAACTACCAAAGCTGGATTGACAACTACAAGGCCGGCCACAGCTTCGCGACCAACGGGCCGATCCTGCGGCTCAACGTGGAAGGAAAAGAGCCGGGGGACGAGCTGCGGCTGAGCAAGCCGGGCGCCGTCACCATCACGGCGACGGCCAGTTCGTACATTCCGTTTGACACGCTCGACCTGGTGGCCAACGGCAAGGTGATCGCCACGGCTCGGGCGGAGGGCGACGGCCGCTCGGCGCGGGTGACCACAAGCTACAAGCTCGATCACAGCGCCTGGATTGCCGCGCGGGCGCGGGGGCCGTTTCAACGGCTGGTGGTGGACGACTGGTTCGTGTTCGCGCACACCTCGCCGGTTTACTGCCTGGTGGGCGAGGAGAAGATCGGCAACCGGGAGGACGCGCAGTTCTTCGTGGAGTGGATCGACAAGCTGATCGCCATGGCCGAGCGCCAAGGACGTTACGCGAACGAAGAGCAGAAGCGGGAGGTCGTCGAGCTGTTTCGGAAGGGCAGAGCGTATTACGAAGGGGTGGGTCGATAAGCGCGGCGGCCCGATCTCAGGCGCCGATCCGGTCAATCTCGACGAGGCCGGCATCCCTTCACGATTAGTCCCCATTGGCTCGCGGCTTGCCGCCAGACCGGCCAAACCAAGACCCAACGCAACCGGCATCGGATGGACCTGGAGCAGTTCCGGGCCAGCCGCGCTTTCTGGCGGCTCGCGCCATGGCCGCAGCGCTGGACGATTCCCTGCTCTGCCCTGGCTCGCGTCGGATGCAGCCGGCTGCGAGCGCCTGCCCGGCATTGATTCGGCCGGCGCCGGACGACTCAGACCACCTCGACCTCGTGCAAGCGGTAACAGACACTGGTTGGGCGGTTGGCCGGATAAAAGCGCCTCTTTCCGATTTTGCGCGTCGCCAGCAGTTCCACCCGCAATGCCCCGCCCCCGTTCACTGCATCCGGCAGCGCCGCAACGAGTTCAAACGGCCCGAGCGGCAACTCCGCTGCGGTCAGGCGCCGCCCGTCACCGTAGATCGAAAGCGTCTGTTTCGGGGGGTCCGGTGAAAGCTGCGGCAACTCGCCCCCGATCCGGAGCCGGGCGCCTCTCGCAACACTTGGAAGGATGAAATGGACGCGCCGCCCTGCCCATCCTCCTTCGTACCACCCCTGGCAACGGGCCGCGTCACCCCAAACTCGGTTGCCGACGATGGTCTGAATCCTATCGAGCACGGGCTTTCCCGCCGGCCGGCAGCGGCGAGAAAGAGCAGCATAGCAGGTGTCCAACCCGTAGGAAAAATACGCCGGCACAAATCGCCCCCCCGCATGATTCCGGATGATCCGTCCCAACTCCCGCAGCCGCGGGAAGCCGCCGGTGGATGTTTTCGTGGCGCCGTACTCCCGAATGCAGCCCAGGTATTCCTCGAGCCGCCGGATCCGGAACCTCTGCCCGAGGCGGATGAACAGATCCCAATCCAGGCCCCAGCGCAGCGATTCATCGAGGAAGCCGGCCTGTTCGAGCGCCGCCCGGCGCATGAAAGCGGTCTGTTGCAGAATACTATCGCCCACGTGGATCAGCCGGTACAGGTCGAAATCCTCCGTATAAGGGAAACGCGACTTCACGTTGCCTGTCTCGTCGATGACGTATCCTTCCCCGTAGACCATGCCCAGGTCCGGATCCTCGGCAAACGCCTCCACCGCCTTGCGGACGGCGCCTTCGAGAAGGACATCATCGGCATTGATCCAGGCCAGAATTTCGCCGGAACATAATCGAAAGCCTTTGTTCAGCGCATTCGATTGGCCGGTGTCCGGCTCGGAAATCCAGCGCAGCCGCCCGTCGTAGGACCGGATGACTTCCAGAGAGCCGTCAGTGGAGCCGCCGTCCACAATAAGGTATTCCAGGTTGGGATAATCCTGGCGTAAAACGCTCTCTATGGCCTGAGGGAGCAAATGCCCCTGGTTCAAGGAGGGCGTGACGATTGAGACGAGTGGTTGCTTCTCCACGGCAATAGCCCCTAACGCGGCCTCCTCGCTCCGTGCGGTCTTTGCCGAAGCGCGATGGACGGGTTTGCGCTAATTCCGCCCGGAATCCGCTGTTTTTCCCACAGCCGGCTCGCCGGAGCCGATGCGGCGTCGAGAAAAATCCCCATGGGCCTATGATATAGCAGTCCGGCGGGCGGCGCTCTGCTTTTTACGAAATCGGGCGCCGACCGACGCAGAGGGTCGAAGATCCCAGCCAAAAGTCGGCTCTTTTTAGCCAGAGCGTTTCCAATTCGAGGAGCCTTCTAAGTAAAGTGTTAATCGGCCGTGGCACCGGCAGGAAATCGAGTGGGCCTCCTCGGACTCCGATCCAGGCTTCGATAATATCAAAGGCCCGAGCGCGGGCCAGTGAAAATCTCCCGCCCAGAAGAGCACGTTGAGGCCCGGTCGGCTATAATCTGGTGGGCGCGGCGACCGTGGGCGGGCGCCGATAGCGGGATCCATGATCCGAAAGTTGCTGGCTCATCCCCTGACGCGTGGTATGGATATTGACGACCCGCGCACCACCCAATTACGGCGGCGGATCATTCGGGAAAAGAGTTTTTTGCGCCGCATTTATGAGGAATGGTACGCGGGTATTGCAGCAGAGCTGCCGGCGGAACCGGGCCGGGTTCTCGAGCTCGGGTCCGGCCCCGGCTTTCTGCGCGAGTTCATCCCGGGTTTGATCACGTCGGAGATCCTGTTCTGCCCCGGCGTGAAGGTAGTTCTGGACGGGTGCCGCCTTCCGTTCGCGGCCGACAGCTTGACTGCGATCGTGATGACCGATGTGTTGCACCATCTGCCCCAGCCCCGCCGTTTCTTCGAGGAGGCCTCCCGTTGCGTGCGGCCGGGCGGCGTGATGTTGATGCACGAGCCGTGGGTGTCGCCCTGGTCCAGGCTGGTTTACAGGCGGCTGCACTACGAGCCGTTCCGGCCCGACTGGCCGGGGTGGGAATGCCCCGACGCCGGCCCTCTGTCCGGAGCCAATGACGCCTTGCCCTGGATCGTCTTCGAGCGGGACCGAGCCCAGTTCGAGCGGGAGTTTCCGGAGTGGCGGCTTCAGACCATCCGCCCGCATATGCCTTTCCGTTATCTGGTTTCGGGCGGGGTGACCATGCGGAGCCTGATGCCGGGCCTGGCTTTCCCTTTTTTCCGGTGGCTGGAGCAGCGCATGAACCCTTGGATGGAGACGTGGGCGATGTTCGCCGCGATAACGCTGGTCCGGCGCGATGTCCGCCGGGACGGCCTGGCGCGGGCGTGACGCTGCCGGTTGGGAGGCGAGCCGATGACCCTGGTCAACAGTCTCTTGATCCTGCTGTTTCTGTTCTCGCTCGGGCTGCCCCTCAGCTTCTTTTGCCTCCGAGACAAGCAGCCCGCTCTGCCTATCATCCTGGCGCCGCACTGCGGGCTGGCGCTCCTGGCGATCCTCGTGGCCAACGCCTACCTTTTGAACCTCGCCGTTTCCCGCACCGTACAACCGATGGTCGGGCTCTGCCTCTTGAGCGGCGCCGGCGGCATCTGGTGGATTCTCAAGACCCGGCAGGATCAAGAACTGCGCGCCGGGTCTTTTGTAGTCCCGGCGATCCTGTTCGGGCTGGTCTTTTTGGTTTACAGCCTTCCCTTCATCCTCCATCCGGACCTGATCTGTTACGCCTACGCCGGCTCGGACGGGAGCGCCTACATCAGCACCGCCGAGTATCAGATGAGGCACGGCGTCTACGACGCTCCGCGACCCGACCTCTACTACGCGTACTCGGGATTGATCGATGCCTTCACGCGGATTCGGGACAACTGGGTTGAAAAACCCGGAACCATGACCGTTCTGGCGTTTTTCAGCAGCGCCCTTTCCCGGCTGCCGCACGAAGTGTTTTCGTCCCTGATGATCACCTCTACGCTGCTGACTTTCGCTGCGGCCTTCGCCCTGGCCCGCAGCTTGCAGTACTCCCCCATGATTTCCGGCGGGGCGGCGTTCCTGGCAGCCGTCAGCCCCGCAGTTCTGGCGCTGTCATCCAACACCTATCTCGGCGCTACAATAGCCCTCACCCTGTTTCCTGTCATCCTGCTTGCCGCCCAGGATTTCTGGGCGAGCCGAAAGAGTGCGTTCCTGTTTGCGCTTGTCTATGCGGCCTACGCCCTGGTGCTCCCTCCAGGCTGGCTGATCCCCCTGGCGGCGGCCGGCCCGTACATCGCGTATTCCGCTTTTCGGAAGGACGGCCGGGGCGCGCGGACGATCCTGGCTAACGCCGCCGTCGCGATCAGCGCTTTCGCCCTCCTCAACACTCTGACCTACAGGCTGTACATCCGAAGCCTGGATTTTGTCAATTACGCGCTCGGAAGTCGATCTTCGATCCGTCGCTCCAGCTTGGACCCTGGCCACTTCCAGCGGATGTGGAGCTTGTTCTGGCACACGCTGGGGGCCGGCCCGGTCATGGCCTCACTCGCTACGAAGCCGGATCTGCCGGCAGGTATCGCCGTGGCCTCGATCGGCGTCCTTGGTCTGCTCTACTTCGTTCGCTGCATCAAGCGGCGCGCTTTCTCGGTCCTGTTTTTCTCCTATCTTTCCTTCTGGCTCGTGGTGCTTCTCGGGGGTGTTGCGGGCCTTTTTCAAAGTTTCGAAGTACTGGCCAGGGTGTCTCAACAATTTGTTTGTTTGCACGGTCTGGTATTCTCTTCCTTTGTGGCGACGCCGGTATCGCCGGGACGAGGCCCTCGGTTCGCTCAGGCGGGAGTGGTCGCTCTACTTTTGATGGCCGCCGGTCACCAGTTCAAGCCCTTCTACGATTTCGAAAGGCTGGCTCTCATCGATGACCCTCAGAGGACCAATCAATACACCGGGGCGGCGTTGAGGGCGCGGGCCGATATCGGCAGCCTAGTGGGACAATCGCCGGTGTTGCTCAGTTCGGCCGTGCCCACTTACACCGGCGTGGCGAACATCGCCACCCTGTTTTCCAATGTCCGCCTGGCCCTCCCGCCGCAGTTTTTAAAGTTTTTTTTCCTGGACCATTTGGCCAGACCTGAGGATTACTATTGCGCTCCAACGGTTCTCGTGCCCGAGGCGTACGCGGACGTGTATGAGCCTGGAGAGCCGGCAACGCTCTACCGGGCGAATTCATTTCGGTTGGTGAAAAACGACCTGATTCTGTTCTTTGACAACGACACTTTCCGGATCGAGCACGGATTTGACGTTGTTTTTTTGAAAGACCGGCACTACATCCAGGCGCGGGTGTTGAGCGCACCGACCGTCATTCATCTGTGCAGCGCGAAGTCTCGAACGGTCGGCCTGGTATTCCGATACCAGCCGCTGCCGCACCCGCGGACGGTGGAGGTGGTCGTCGGCCCGTCTTCTGCCAGGAGGGCGATCCTTTTCGGCCCGGAGGGCAGAGGGACCGCCGCGGCTGTGCCGTTATCGAAGGGAGAAAACCGGATCGAGCTCCTGCCTCTGTCTGCCGGCAGGGAGATTGAGGTAGTGGAGATTTCGGTGCTGGAGGAGAGCGCGGCGGAGACGGGAGGAACGGGCGGATGAGGCTGGTGGTACCCAAGGTGCTGGGGATGGAGAAATCCGGCCCCAGCGATCCGATCCCCTATTATTTCCGGGGCTGGGGGATCGGCCGGATCTTTCGCCGGCGCATCGTGATGGGCCTGGAGATGATCCCGGAACTGCCGGTGGGAGCCCGTGTTCTGGAGATCGGCTACGGCGCAGGTTTGGTGCTATACAACCTCGCGGCGCGGGCGGGGGAGTTGCACGGGCTCGACCTGGACGCCGATCCCGGAGTTGTCGGGCAAAGGCTGGTGAAGCTGGGCGTGAAGGCCGCGCTGGTGCAGGGGTCGGTCGTGGACATGCGGGCCGTCTACCCGGACGGATACTTTGATCTGGTGGTGTGTTTCTCCACGCTGGAACATGTGGCCGAGATAGGCGCTGCGCTGGACGAGATGGATCGCGTGACGGCGAGTGGGGGCCACCTGCTACTCGGAATACCGGCGGTAAACCGATTCATGGATGTTGCCTTCCGAGCGATCGGCTTTCACAACATCGACCGCCATCATGTCACCTCGCCGAAGAAGGTCTGGACGCTTCTTCGAGGGCAAGGCAATCGCTGGGAGGTGCGGCGCAGAACACTGCCGCCGGCGGCGCCGTTCCCGGCCGCCCTTTATCACACTTTTCTGGTGCGAAAAAGACGTGAAAGCTGAGCCATCCCGTCGGGCGGCGTGCCCGCAAACGATCGATTTCGCGATCCGCGTGGCCCTGTTTACGCTGGCCTTCGGCTTTTCCCTGGCCCATCCGTGGTCGCACGCCATCGTGGGCGAAACGCTGTACGGCGACGCCGCTTACTGGGACGTGGCGGCAGAGAGCTGGGCACGCGGCTATATTGCGACCAAGGTTCCCGACATACGCCCCGGCTACTCGCTTTTTCTTGGGGCTGTCTACTCGCTGGCGGGCGTGGATTTTCGCCATGCCTTCATCGCTCAGGCTTTGATTTTTGGCGTTGCGGTAGCAATCGTATACGCCATCGGCAAGCGGCTAGGCGGGCGCCTGGCCGGGATCGTTGCCGGACTGATGCTGGCGCTCGATCCCTACATGGACGAGTGGGTGGCTCTATCGACCACGGAGATATTGGGAAGCGTTTGCAATGTGGCTGCTTTGTTCTTCCTCCTTCGCGTTTTCCGGCGGCCACACCGGCCGGCAGACGCGGCGGCATTTGGGATATTGCTGGGGTACGCGAACATCGTCCGGCCGCTGAGCCTGTTTTTTCTCGCCCCGGCCATGCTGGCCATGCTGTTCTTGATCGCGACCGCGCCAGGGAAAAGACGAGCCGCACTGGCGTTGGCCTCGGCCGCGGGCGTCGCCCTTCCCCTCGCCTTCGGCGTGGCGTATCAGTACTGGAGAACCCGCGAGCTGGGGTTGTCGTCAAACACGGCGGCGAACTTTTACGGCGCATCCAGCCCCAAGTACAGGACCTGGAAGCCGGAGATTTATTCGGAGGTCACTGCGTTGCTGCAAAGCCGCGGGATGGCGGCTACTCGACAGAACATGGACGCGATGTTCTGGCGGCTGACCTTTCGGAATTACCTTCAGGATCCGGGATTCCAGATCCGGCGCATCGCAGAGGGGTTCGGTAAATACGCGCTATTCGAAGGCGAGCGGGAGAGGCCGGAACGGTACACTTTTTCCCGGCCGTATCTTCTGGCTGGGGGCCTGCTGGCTCTGGCGGCGGCTCTGTACCGGCGAGGAGAGCGAAAAAGGCTCTGGGTCGTTGCGGCGGCCGGGGCGCTGGCGCTGCTGGCGCCGGCCGGCGCCATTGCCGTCGCCCGGGGGATGGGGGTGCTGAGCGGCTTCCGGATGCTGCGCCGGCGGCCGCAGGCCCGCGAGGTCGGGTGGGGCCTTCTGGCTTCCTACTGGGTCCTGATAGGATTTTCTCAAGCGTTGGCGGGAGGCGCGGAGGGTTTCCTGCTCCACCGGCTTTATACCCAGGTGGAGCCGATCAATACGATTCTGGTAGTTCTCGGGGCATTGCAGGCGGCGACGATTGGCCTGCCTAAGGGCGTTGGGTTAATCCGCTCGCTGCATCTCAGCCGCTGGGCCCGGCGCCTGGGGCCGCTTGCGGCTCCCGCGCGGTGGGCGGGGCCGACTCTGGCTGCCGTCGCCGGGCTGGCGGTAACCCTCGGTGCGGCGCGAATGGCCATCGCCAACGTGGCTCCCCCCAAACCCCAGCTCTTCGCCGCTCCCGAGGCGGCGGAATTGGAGAATCTCCGGAAGCGCATCGGGCTGCCGAGGCCGGTTCAGTACGTCGGTGACCTGCGGAAGTTTCTACAGGTGCTGCCGGTACTCGAACAAACGACTCCCCCTACGCGAGTGGACGCCTACGCCGTGCCGGGGCAGATGTCCCGTTTCCTATGGTACATGGACGAGCAGGATCGCACCGAGTTCTGGTTCTTCTTCGGCAACAGCATCCGGCCCGCGTCGCTGGAAGGCGCCAGGCTCATGGCCGAAGCGTCAAGGCGGCTGGACCTGGCGACGTTCGGCCGCCGGTACGGCCTGTTGGTTGTGGCCCCGGCCAATTCCTACCTCATTTCGGCGGGCCAACCGGGTCTGATAGACCTGATCACCGTGCGAGCCTTTGTGCCCTGGGATGCGCAGTGGAATCGTTTCAGCATGGACCGTGCCGTGGTTTTTCCGCTGTCCACGTGGTTGGTGGACGGTGCGCGGCTGGCGGCGGCGCGTGTGGATGGTCAGGCGGGGGAAGGCGGCCCGGTCGCGGTCAACCCGGGTGGCCCCACCTTGCGCACCATTAGTCTGCGGCCATCGCTGCCGGTCGGCCAGGCAGGGACCAGGGAGAGCGCGATCACCTTCAGAAACCTGGAGATCCGGGCCGGAGCCCGGTTTCAGTCTTTCACCTCGGTGCATCCCCGCCTGTTCCAGCATTTCGACTCCCCGCCGGTGACCCTGCAAGTGTGGGTCAGCTCGGGCCGAACGGAGACGCTGGTCGGGGAGCGGCTGCTGCAAGGCAAGGGCAAGCAGGATGAGCAGAGATACCTGCCGTTCCAAGCGGCTCTCGACCGCTACGCAGGTCAAACGGTCTGCTTGAAGCTCCGCGCAATCGGCTCGGGAGCTACGCCCGAGATGGACGAAGTGCTGGTTGGTGAGCCGCGGATCGTGACCCCATAGAGACTTGCCCACGCGCGCCGTGCGCGGTCACGAGGAGCCGCGACAGCGCAAACTGCGCGGCCTAGCGCCGCTTCCTGCTGCGTGGCCGGGTCAACCGTGCCCTGGTCCATTCATGAATGGCGACTGGCAGAAGCTCAATCTGGCCCGGGAACGGCCACTTCACCGCCCTGTGACTCACACATCGCGCCGGAGGCCGGCAGCTCCAGGGGCGTTAGGGTCATCCCGATGATCAGGTTAATGCCGATGAGCGGAACTCTCAACGGGAAGTATGATCTGGTAACCGGCTGGAAAAAGGCCCTCAGCTCTGCAATCACTTCCTGGGGAGTATTGATGTGCTCCGTCTTCACGAACCAGTCGTAGCTGGTTTTGTACAGCTTCTCGAACATAGGCTGGGCGCTGAAGCGGCGGGCCAGCGAGTACGCGAGGCCCCCTTCGCAGGGCAGCACCACGCAGAGATCACCTCGCGGCTTTAAGACTCGATGGAGTTCCCGAAGAGCCGCCGGCAGGTTGGGCAGGTGCTCGAGCACATGGATGGCGTTGACACGATCGAAGTAATGATCTGGGAAATCGGTTCGCTGCTGGCAGTCCCCAACGATCACCCGCACTTGCGGAAAACGCGCGCGGATCGTGGCGGCAATTTCCGGCCGGAGCTCGAGGGCGAAATATTCGTTCCGCTCCGTATCCTCGTAGGCAATGTGTTCGCCCAGGCCGGCGCCGATCTCGAGGATCCGCCCGCCATTCCGCGAGTGCCGCACAGGATAGAGATGACCGAAGCGGTCCGTCGCGGCATACTTCCGAGGGAGAATTTCAAGCCAGCGCTGGTAGAAGTCTTCCTTGATCCGCAACTGTTCTGCGGTTAGGGGTTGCAGTTGTTTGGGCCAGCGTTGGGATCGAGGGGGCGGCACGCGATGCCCGGGGTCTTATGCCCCGGTTCCGGGGATTATAACACGACCCGGCTTGAAAACAATTGAAGATCAGTCAATCCAGTAAATCCCAGTAAATCCAGTAAATCAGCGGCCGCGATCCGCCGCAGTGGAAATGGTATCTTAGGACCTCCACCGGGAAGCAACTTCAGGGTCCCACCCGTCCCTGGACCGATCTCCAGAACCTGGCGCCTGCCGTCCCGCCGGCTGGATTTTCTACACTTAAGGAAAAGCTCCCGCCCCGAACCGCCATCGTCCAATCGGTTCAATCGGCTCCGGTTCGACCCCGAGCTTTGATGCTATACTGAACGCTCCGGAACTGAGTTGCGGGATTGCCCCAACGAGATGACGAACGTGCTTCTTGCTCGAGACGGCTGTGTTTCCGGCAGCAGCGCAAAATAATCAATTCCATCATGGAGCGTCCCGCAACGCTACAAAGGCGGCGGCTGACTCCCGCCCTGCTTTACCGGTTCCTAGGTTCCGAATGAGATCCTTCCGGCGGCGCAGGTCCCCGTGGCCCCCAGGCCCGCGGTCGCCCACAAGATAGATTCATGGCTGCGGCTGCTCTCTCGTTTGCCCTGTTTGCGTTCTGGACTGTGGTGGGATACGCAGTTGTCTCAACGTTGTACCGACCTCGCAACCTCCTGCAGAATGCTTTGCTTGCTCCCGTAGTCGGTACAGCCGTTACACTGTTGCCGGTCTTCTATCTCAACCGGGTTGGCCTCCCGGTCCGGCGGTTCGGTCCTGCTCTGGCCATCGGGCTGCTCCTCCTGGCGGGGTCGCTGCTCTGGCGCTTCCGGCCCGCGGTTCCTGTTCGCGCGAGCATCCCCTTTCTGGCGCTATGCCTGTTCGCGCTGGCCTTCACCGGCCGTCCAATGTTGCGGTTGGGCTTCAACTGGCTCAGTTACGGGAACGACGATATGGCCAACTATGTACTGGGCGCCCATCGATTTCTGGACCACGGGTTTTTTGACCTGCCCGACGCAGCCATAATCTCAAGCGGCCGGGATGCAAGCTCCACTTACTGGTTTGTTCATGTCGTGTCGGGAGTTCGGCCTGGAAGTGAGCTGTTGCTGGCCTGGGTTGTGAGCTGCACGGGCCTGGACGGGTTTCAGGTCTTTATGCCCCTCATCTTGGCTTTCCACCTGGTCTTGATTTGCGCCACTGGAGGCCTGATCTACCGCTCGCCACGGCTCCGATACGCTTCCTGGCTGGGCTGTCTGCTTCTCACCTCTTCCAGTCTTGCAAGCCTCGGAGTGCTCTATCAGTTGATAGCTCAAGTTTTCGGTATCGGACTGCTCTGCGGCTCGGCAACGGTTCTGATGCGTTCCTTCGTCCCCCGCACTGCCGGCCGGCTCCTGCGGCAGGCCGCTTTGGCTGCCATTCTGCTTTCAGCGTTGCTCATCGCTTACCCCGAAGTCGTGATTTTCTTGGTTGCCGCCATTGCGCTGTATGCGGTCTTGCAATTCCGCACCAGCCTTTCCGCCTGGAGGCAAGCAGCCCCTGCATTCGCAATAACTGGCGTGCTTAGTTTGATCCTTACTAATAGGTATATCTTCGCCCTCATCGAGTTCGGGGGTCGTCAGACGACCCAGGCGCTGGATCGCCTAGACGTGCGCTTCAGTATGTTCCCCTATTTCCTCGTCCCGAGTGGGCTGGCGAACCTTTGGGGTCTGGTTCCGATCGGACATCCAGCTCCCGAACCGTGGCTGTCGCTGAGCATCGCAGCCGGAGCGATCCTGCTGGTGGCTGCCGCAGTAGCGGCCGTCTGGCAGTCCTTCTCGGGAGAGCCAATCGCGATGATGGCCGCAGTCATGATCGCCGTCGGGGCCCTTCTGTTCGCTCGGAGGCTCGATTTTGCGTCTTTCAAAGTGGCTCTGTACATTCAGCCCTTCTTGCTCGGCACCGTCACAGTCGCATGGTCAAAACTAAGCTGGCGCTTGACAGGAGGGCGACGGTGTATAAGGTGACCAGACTGGTCCTGAGTACGGTGCCAGTGCTTCTTCTTTGCCTCCCGGGGGTCCTCACCCAGAACCGCTATGTCGAGCTGAGTGGTCCGCCGATGGACAGCGGGCGCCCGGACCTCGCAGCATGGACCACGCCTTGGTCATCGGCCACGCTCCGTGAAATGCGGGACTTGGCCCGCAGGACCGCGACTCCCACCGTCGTCTGCGACTCGCCCCATGTCGTCCTCTCTAAGTTGATAAGTCTTTACCTGAGAGGCAAGATCCTTTCTTTCCCATCAAGGGATATCCTTCCACGATCGGTGTTGAGGACCTTCAACCGTCGAAGGAGTGAGAAGGTTTGGCTGCCAGCTTGGGGGTACTACGGAGGCCCAGCCTTGGCGCTTGCCGACACTCGGGAGAACCGTTTTGTGAACGAGCAATTTGACCTCAAGACCAACGACCCATCAACCCGTTGGATCGAGTTTGTAGCAGACAGCCTTGGGCAGCCTCCGGACACCCCCCCCGGCGATGTTACTGTTCTGGAGGCTACCCCAGCCCAAGGGATTCTCAATCGAAGGCAATTTCGGCAGGACGAGCGCCGTGTCTTCTCGGCCCAGTTGTGGAGCAGCGTGCGGGATCACCTGATCTTCATTTCGACGCCGCGAGGCGAGCACTACTACTCTTTCCAGCCCAAGCGTATTACGCTTTTCCCGCTCGAGCCCGATCTCATCTTCCACGGGACCACTATGGCCGGCATCGGTCGTTACCTTCTGTTTCAAGTGATCAATCCTTCGGATCGCACGCGTTTGGTTCTCGAGATGACCGACACTTTCAAGGGTGATGGGGAGAACCGGCTCCCGCCGGCGGCGGCCATTGGCGAGGAACGGCTCCGATTCCCCGAAGTGGGTCGCGGATCGGCCCGGGTCTTTTCGCCTCCCCTGAGGCCACAGATCGTCGGTGGGCGACCCTATGTAGCGCTCGACATGGGAACAAACGGAACGCCGTTTCCCGACTCGCGCACCGGGCTGATGAGAATGTTTGGGTTGGATGTTTCTTTGGACTACAGGCAATTGGTTTGCTTTGCCCGCGATATTTCGCTGGTCTCCGATCAAGAATACTCGAGCCTGTCCCTCCCGACCAGGGTGGCATCGTTTCCTGGCGACCTGGCGAACCGCAACCTCGAGTACTCGGGAATCTACGAAGACGGTTGGGTCTCCGAAAGCGCCTGCGTGCGACTGTTGCAGTCTCCAGGCCCATCGAAGTTTGTCATACGGGGCATGTCACCGGCGATGCACGATCGCGCTTACGGCGCCGAGTTAAGCGTCCTGGTGGATGGCTGCCTGCTCCATCACAAGCCCCTGCAGCCAGGGTCCTTCGATATCAGCGTGCCGGTTCCAAGCGGCGCCGGTCCTCACCGGGTGGACCTTCGCTTCAAGACTTCGGAGCGCCTTCCGGCTCCAGACAGCCGGCCGGTCGCCGCACTGCTCCAGTTTTTCGGATTTGAGCCGGATACAGGGACATCCGAGGCCTCGCGCCGTCCTAACGGCAGCCGAAAAAGCAAGCGCATCCCTGCTTCATGCGCCGGCCCCACCTAGCCATCGCTACATTGCGATAAAGAAGCACCGCTGCTCGGCATCGCAGTCGAGCGAACTCTCACCGATCGGGAGCCGCTGCAATCCCTGCGACGCGCACACCCCGCCCCTTAGAAAACAGGGCTCCGGCCCGCCTGGCGGAGCGCTCCGCACCACATCCTGCTCGAAGCTGGGACAAGATCCCCGGCCTTCGAGGCCCATTTCCTGATCGAACGACGAGAGAGAGCCCGCCCGCGCGTAGCGCTCTGGTATGCCGTGGCCGAAGAACCGCAGCGGAACATCCGAGTTTCGCCGCACGCGCCAGCTCAACCGAACCCATATCACCCCCGCGCCCTTCGTGACCGAGTACCCCACCAGATCGATGCAGTCGCCGAATGCCACC